>NZ_CP156079.1:1647500-1953506 GCF_040892545.1 Paracidovorax avenae | reverse complement strand
AACGGCTCGCTGGGCGCGTGGTGGGCCTGCAGCACGCGCTTGCCCTCCTCGTCGTCGTGAACCATCTCCAGAAAGAACTCGAAGCGGTGGCCGTCCGGGTCGTTGAAGTACAGGCCATAGCCCACCTTGTGGTCCGTGGTCTTCACCACCTCCACGCCGGCGCGCAGCAACTGGCCGTAGAGCCGGCGCAGTTCGTCCATGTCGCCCTCGATCTCCAGGCCGTAGTGCTGCAGCGCACAGCCTCCCACCACCTGCCCCGGCTCGGGCTTGATCAGCGCGATGTCGTGGTGCTTGCGGCCGAAGCTCATGAACACCCAGCGCTCGCCCCGGGCGGTTTCCTGCATGCCCAGGATGCGCTCGTACCAGGCCGCCGAGGCGAACGGGTCGGTCACGAACAGCGACAGGTGGGTGCGGCGGATGCGGGGGCGCACCACCCCGACTCGGGCTTCAGTCATGGTGGGGCTTCGCTCCGAGGGTGGACTTCGGGTGGGCCTTCACGGCGGCGGCGACGGGCGTCCACGCCACGGCCGTGATCTCGCTGAAATCGCGCCAGTCCTTGAACCAGCTCCTGCCCCCGTCCATCGAACGGAACAGGTGGCCGTACTTGGTTCCCGCGAACACCAGGTCGGGATCGGCGGCGTGGGTGCCCAGCGCCCAGAACGTCGAATTGGGCACGGCATGCAGCAGCGACGGGCTCCAGGTTCGGCCGCGGTCCTGCGAGCGGTAGAGCTGAGTGCGCGTGCCCGGCGTGCCGTCGCCGATGGCGGCCAGCAGCACCTCGCGATCGCCCTCCAGCGGCGTGAGGATGCGCGTGTAGTACATGCCGTCGAAGCGGTCGGCGGAGCTCTCCGCGGCCCAGGGGCCGGCCGGACCCTCGGTGCTCGTGTAGACCGAGTTGACCGTGGCGATGATGTGCGTCTTGGGCCGGCCGCCGGCCGCGGGCAGGATGCGGATGCAATGGATGTCGCTGTTGGCGATGCCGCTATCCGCATCGTCCACGCGCCGCCAGGTGTCACCCCGGTCCGTGCTCTGCCAGGCCCCGCCCTCCTCCACGCCGAACCACACAGAGCCGTCGTCCGGGTCCACCGCGATCGCGAGGATGCGGGGGCGGTTCACGCCTGCGCAGAACTCGGGCAGCTCGATGGGCAGGCGCGTCCAGCTCGCGCCGCCGTCCAGCGAGCGGAACATCACGGCCCGCGACGGGGCGCCCGTGCCCGCATAGATGGTGCGCGCGTCGCGTGGATCGATCGCCAGCGCCCACACGTGCATGCCATCGGCCGGAGACTCCAGGCGCCGGAAATGCGCGCCCGCGTCCTCGCTCAGGCAGATGCCGGCATCCGCGCCCGCGAAGATCCGGTTCGGATCGTGCGGGTCCACCAGCAGGCTGCGCACCACGCCGTCGAATTCGATGGCCTCCTTCAGGCCGAGGCGGTGCCAGCTCGCGCCGTCGTCCGCGCTGCGCAGGATGCCCTGCCCTGCGGTTCCCACGAGAATCGTTCCCTGCATGATCGGGTCCTCCTTGGATGCGTTCAGATGAAGATGCCGCGAGTGATGCCGCCGTCCACCGCGATGGATTCGCCGGTGATCGCACCGGCGCGCTCGGAGGCGAGGAACAGCACCGCGTCGGCGATCTCCTCCGGCTGAAGCACGCGGCGGATCGGCGTGGCCTTGGCGTAGTTGGCCTCGACCTGCTCCGGCGTCAGGCCCTGCAGGCGCGCCTCCTTGGCGTAGAGCTCGTGGATGTGCGGCGTCTCCACCACGCCGGGGTGGATCACGTTCACGGTGATGCCCGAGGGGCCGAGCTGGTCGGACAGCGTCTTGGTGAGGTGGCAGATCGCCACGTTGCGCATGCCCGAGAGCTGCTTGCTGCCGCGGCCCGTGAGGCCGCCGATGTTGATGATCCGGCCGAACCCGCCCTGCCTCATGTGCGCCGCCGCGGCCTTGGCGCAGCGCATGTAGCCCACCACCTTGATGTTGATGTCCTCCAGCAGGCCTTCCGGATCGGCGTTCTCGATCTCGCTGCGCACCAGCCCGCCCGGATGCGCAGCGCCGTTCACGAGGATGTCGATGCGCCCGAAATGCGCCGCCACGCGGGCCATCATGGCCTCCACCTGCTCGGTGCTGCTCACGTCCGCAGGCGCCGCGAGGATCTCCACGCCCGTCTTCCCGCCGATCTCGCGCGCGGCCTGCTCCAGCGCGCCCTGGCTGCGGGCCACGATCGCCACGCGCACGCCCTCGGCCGCCAGCGCCTCGGTCACGGCCCGGCCGATGCCGAGGCTGCCTCCGGTCACCACCGCGACCTTGCCCTTCAGTTTCAGATCCATTGCACACTCCTTTGGATGGATGGAAGGCCGCGGCACGCGCCCCGGCCGATGAACCCCGTCACAGCGCCATCTCGATCAGCGCCGGGCCCTTGCGCCCGAACGCGCGCCGCAGCTCCCCGGCCAGCGCCTGGGCCGTGGACACGCGCGCCGCCGGTACGCCGTACGACTGCGCCAGCCCCACCCAGTCGATGCGGGGGTGGTCCAGCGCCGTCAGCGCCTCGGCGCGCGCGCCCAGCGTGCCGCCGTCGCGGCGCAGTTCGTTGCGCAGGATCGCGTACTGGTGGTTGGCCGCGATCAGCACCACCACGTCCAGCTGCTCGTGGGCCAGCGACCACAGCGCCTGGATGGTGTATTGCGTGCTGCCGTCCGACAGCAGCCCCACCACCGGGCGGTCCGGGCAGGCGATGGCCGCGCCCAGCGCCACCGGCAGGCCCTGCCCGATCGCGCCGCCGGTGTTGGTGAGCGTGGTGTGCGGCCGCGCGGCCGCCGAAGCGGCGTAGAACGGATAGCCGCAGGTGCCGCCTTCTACCGACACGATGGCGCGCTCCGGCAGCTCGCGCGCCAGCACCGCCGCGATGCGCGCCGGCGTCAGCTCGCCTTCCGGCTGCACGGGCATCTCCGCCACGGGCGCCTCGTAGGCCGGTGCTCCCAGCGCGTCCGCCAGCTGTTCCAGCCGTTCGGCCACGGCATGGCCCGGCGCTGCCAGCACCAGCAGCCGCTCCGCCGGCACGAGCGCGCTCGGATGGCCCGCATAGCCGAAGTACGTGATGGGCGGCAACGCGCCGGCCAGTACCACGAGGTCCGCCGCATCCAGCACGGCGCGCGCCGGCTCGGGGAAGTACGGCAGCCGGTCGAAGGCGGGCAGGCCCTGCCCGCGTTCCGACCGGGCAGGAAAGGTCTCGGCATAGGCCGAAGCGCCCAGTTGCCCGCACAGCCGCGCTGCGGCGCGTTGGGCACGCGCGCCCAGGCCGCTGTGCTCGCCGCCGCCGCCCAGCAGAAACACCACGCGGCCCGCCACGCGCAAACGCGCCAGGGCCTGCCCGGGGTCATAGCCGTCCGCCGCGCCCTCCGTGGCGGAGCGGGCGAATACCCGCTCCGCGGACTGGGGCGCGTCCGCGGTGGACTCCGGCAGCGCCGCGGCCTGGAAGTCCGCCGGGAAGATCAGCGTGGCGCCCTGCCCGCCCCGAGCCAGGCTCTCGCTCACCGCTTCCTCCGCGGCCTGCGCGCATTCCTGCACGCCGCCGATGCGGCGCACCCAGCCCGATACCGGCCGCGCCAGCGATTCGATGTCCGAGGTCAGCGGCGCATCGTAGGGCAGGTGCCAGCTCGTGTGGTCGCCGATGACATTGACGATGGGCGTGTGCGCACGCCGTGCGTTGTGCAGGTTCGCGATGCCGTTGGCGAAGCCGGGCCCCAGGTGCAGCAGCGTCGCGGCGGGCCGGCCGCTCATGCGGCCGTAGCCGTCGGCAGCGCCCGTGCACACGTTCTCCTGCAGGCCCACCACGCAGCGGATGCCGTCCTGGTGCTCCAGCGCGCGCACCAGGTCGAGTTCGGTGGTGCCGGGATTGGCGAAGCAGGTATCCACCCCTTCGGAGGCGAGCGCGGTCCACAGCGCGTGCGCGCCGGTCACTGGATTCATGGTCTTGGGTCCTTTGGAGAAATTCGGAAAGCGCGCGCGGACTGGCTACTGCACCTGGATGTGCCGCTCGCGCACCAGCCGTCCGATGCGTTCGGCGTCGGCCGCGATGCGGGCGTCGAGCTCTTCCGGTCGCGATGCGCCGACCCGCAGCCCGCGTTCGGACGCCCAGGTCCGCAGCGCGGGGGCGGACAGCACCTTGTCCAGCGCCGCATGCATGCGGGCCAGCACCTGGGGCGGCGTGCCGGCGCGGGCATGCAGCGAATACGAGGTGGACAGCAGCATGCCGGGGGCTCCGGCCTCGGCGACGGTGGGCACGTCGGGCGCCACCGGCGTGCGCTTGTCCGCGCCCACGGCGAGCAGCTTCAGCGAGCCCTTGCGCACGTGCGGCAGCAGGGCTTCCACGCCGCCGGAAGTCGCGTCCACCTGCCCGCCAAGCAACGCCGGGATGACCTCGGCCAGCGCCTTGTAGGGCACGTGCAGGAACTGCACTCCCGTGCCGGCCTGCAGCAGTTCCATGTTCAAGTGCATCACGCTGCCCACGCCGCCGGTGCCGAAGGGCACCTGCCCCGGGCGCGCCTTGGCGTAATCGATGAACGAACGGAAGTCAGCGGCCGGCACGCGCGCGCTCACCACCAGGTAGAGATCCACGTCGGCAATGTTGCTGACCGACACGAAGTCCTTCCCGGGATCGAACGGCAGTGGCTTGTAGAGCAGCGGGTTCACGGACAGCGTCAGCCGGTCCACCAGCAGGAAGGTGTGGCCGTCGGCCGGCGCCTTGGCCACTTCGCCCGTGCCGATGATGGCGTTGGCGCCTGGCTTGTTCTCCACGACGAAAGGGGCCTTCAGTTCCCGGGCGAGGCCCTCGGACACCAGGCGTGCCATCACGTCGGGACCCGTGCCGGGGGGATAGGGCACGACGATGCGGATCGGCCGCGCGGGCCATTCCACACCCGCCTGCGCGTGCGCCATGCCCGGCGCCATGCACGCGGACAGCCACACCGCAGAGACAGCACAGGCCTGCCGCAAGAAATGCCTTTTCATCACCCACCTCCAGCACCCGACGTTGACGCCACGGACGAAAGGGCCGGGCAGGTCTTCCTCCTGAGAAAAGAGACACCCGCCACTGCAATTCACCCACCGATTTGATGCCAGTTTATCGTTTAGACAAAAACATGCAATATTTTTGACCGAGAACAATCCCTTGCAAAGTGGAATTTCCTCCATCTGCGAGCGGTGCTTGAGGACGACGGAATCGCCATCGACATACGAAACATATACAATTCACATACGTTTCACATAAAGGATGGCCATGGGCATCGTCAAGATCTCCGACCGGATGCACGACAACCTGCGCATCGCCGGCAACGCGCTGAGCCGCTCCATCAATGCGCAGGCGGAGCACTGGATGCGCATCGGCATGCTGAGCGAGCTGCATCCCGAACTGGACCACCAGCAGATCTGCCAGATGCTGGTCCGCGCCGAACTCGCGGGCGGGCTGGACATCGCCACCGCCGCCGGTGCGGGCACGTCCCCGGCGGCCCCTGCAGTCGCGCGAGGCGCATGCTGATGGCACGCGCGATATCCCTCAAATCCGCGCAGGAGCTGGACGGGGCGCGAGAAGCCGGCAGGCTCGCCGCGGAGGTGCTGGCCATGATCGGGCCGCATGTCGTGCCGGGCGCGAGCACGGAAACACTGGACCGCCTCTGCCACGCGCACATCGTCGGCGTGCAGGGCGCCGTGCCGGCCAACGTCGGCTACCTGGGCTATCCGAAAACCATCCTCACCTCCGTCAACCACGTGGTCTGCCATGGCATCCCCTCGGCCGGTACGGTCCTGCAGGACGGCGACATCGTCAACATCGATGTCGCGGTGCAGCATGGCGGATGGTTCGGGGACACGAGCCGGATGTTCTACGTGGGCACTCCGGGCGCGCAGGCCCGGCGCCTGGTCGAGGCCACCTGCGAGGCCCTGTGCGCCGGCATCCGCCAGGTGCGGCCCGGCGCGACCCTGGGCGACATCGGCCATGCGATCGAATCGGTGGCCCGCCGGGAGCGCTTCAGCGTCGTGCGCGAGTATTGCGGCCACGGCATCGGCCGCGCCTACCACGAGGCCCCGGACGTGCTGCACTACGGCAACCGCGGCGAGGGCCTGCGGCTGGAGCCGGGCATGGTCTTCACCATCGAACCCATGCTGAATGCCGGCCGCGCCGCGACGCGGCAGCTCGACGACGGCTGGACGGTCGTCACGCGGGACCGGTCCCTGTCCGCGCAGTGGGAACACATGGTGGCAGTGACGCAGGACGGTTTCGAGGTGCTGACCCGCTGGCCCGAAGGGACGGGCGGCCGGGCATGAGCGATTGCCCGAAAATGCACGCACCAGACCCCATCGCTCCCGAGGACCCGGATGACCGTACTTGAAGGCTTTCTCTCCACCCCCGAAGCCATCGAATCCTTTGGCGGCCGCAGTTTCGTGGATGCCATGCTGCGCTTCGAGGCCGCGCTCGCGCGGGCACAGGCACGCGTGGGGCTCATCGATCCCGCGCTGGCCGGCACGGTGGCCGACACCTGCAGGGTGGACCTGTTCGACGTGCCCGGGATCGTGCGCGAAAGCGGACATGCCGGCAGCCTCGCGATACCGCTGATCGCCGCGCTGAAGGAGGCGATCGGCCGGTCCGACCCGCTGGCCGTGGCAGCCACCCATGTCGGCAGCACCAGCCAGGACGTCATCGATACCGCCATGGCCCTGGTGACCCGCCCGGTGCTGGACGCCATCGTGCAGGATGCCCACGCCATCCGGGGTGAACTGCTGCGGCTGGCGGAGCAGCATGCCGAGACACCCCTGCTGGCGCGCACCCTGGGCCAGCCGGCTTCCGTCACCAGCTTCGGCTGGAAATGCGTGCTCTGGGCCGATGCCGTGGAGCGCTGCCTGGCGCGCCTGCGCGAGAGCGCCCCCACCGCCCTGGCGGTGCAACTGGGCGGCGCCGTGGGCACGCAGGCCGAGCTGCGCGGCCAGGGCGCGGCCATCGTCGCCCTCATGGCGGCCGAACTCGGGCTGTCCGCGCCGCCCACGCCGCGGCACACCCTGCGCGACGCCTGGGTGGCGCTGGGCTGCGACATCGGCCTGCTGGTCGGCACGCTGGGCAAGATCGCGCGGGACCTGTCGCTGATGGCACAGTTCGAGGTGGGCGAAGTGTCCGAGCCCACGGGCAAGGGCCGCGGCACCTCCTCGGCCATGCCGCACAAGCGCAATCCCGTGGCCTGCATGACCGCGCTGGCCGCCGCGCAGCGCGCGCCCCAGGCCGTGGCGGCGCTGCTGGGCGCGATGCCGCAGGAGCACGAGCGGTCGCTCGGCCACTGGCAGGCCGAACTGGCCGAATGGCCGCAGCTGGTGCTGTGCGCGCACGGCGCGTCGCGCGCGCTCGCATCCGCCCTGCCCGGCCTCGAGGTGCACGCAGCCCGCATGCGCGCCAACCTGGATGCACTGCGCGCGCAACTGCCCGCCGCCACGGCCGCGGAATGGTTCGATCCGGCCCTGGCGTCCCGTGCCGGCGCGCTGGCGCGCGCACAGATCGCTCGGCTGCGCGAGGCTCCCTCCGGCCCCGCCGCCTGACCACGTCGTTCCCCCTTTTCGACTGCAACGCCATGACGTCTCCGCAAGCCCCCTTCCCGACTCCGGACTCCGCCTCCGCGTCCACCACCCGCGCCGAGGATTTCGATGCCGGCCTGCGCAATCGCCGCCGCATCCTGGGCGATGCCTGGGTGGACCGCTCGCTGCACAACCGCACGCCGTTCAATGCCGAGTTCCAGGAACTCATCACCCGGCACGCCTGGCAGGACATCTGGGGACGGCCGGCGCTCGGTGACCGGACGCGGCGCTTCATGGTGCTGTCGATGATGCTGGGCATCCACGCCTACGAGGAGTTCGCGCTGCACGTGCGCGCGGCGCTCGACGGCCCGCCCGAGTCGCGCCTCACGCCCGACGAGATCAAGGAGGTCATCCTCATGGCGGCGATCTACTGCGGCGTGCCGGTCGCCAACCATGCCTTCGGGATCGCGACCGGCATCCTGCGCGAGAAGGGCCTGCTGCCGCCGCCGGAGCCGCAGGGCTGACGGCCCTCCCGCCGCGCCTCGCGCTTCAGCGCCTTGCCGCCCGCCGCGTGCCGGCCGGCGACCGGCGCAGCAGGTCCGCCAGCGCCGCGGCCGCGGCCGGCACCGGCGCATCGCGGCGGCGCAGCACGCCGACGGGCTCTTCGGTACCGCCAGTGTCCACGCGCAGCCGCGCCAGCCGGCCAGCGCGCAGATCGTCCTCCACTGCGCCCAGGGGCGTGGCCCATACCGCGTCGGACGCCAGCACCAGGCTGCGCGCCAGCGCCGTGTCCAGCGTCTCGAGCAGCGCGTCGGGCATCGCGAGTCCGCGGTCCGAGAACAGCCCCGCCGTGTGGTGGCGCGGCACGGTCCCTTCCGGATAGACCACCCAGGGCAGCTGCCGCAGCGTCCCGAGCCCCGGCCGCCGGCCGGCCAGCGCATGCCCCTGCGCCACCACCAGCACCAGCGGCTCGATGCGCAGCAACTCGAAGGTGAGGCCTTCCATGTGCTGCGGGTCGCTCATGCGGCCCACCACCAGGTCCACCGCGCCGGCGCGCAGGTCGTCGAGCAATGCATCGTTGGCGGCCGCGCGCACCTCCAGCACCAGTGCCGGGCGCAGCGCGCGCAGGCGCACGAGGCTGTCCGCCACCAGACTGCGCGCGGCGCTGGGCAGCAGTCCCAGCCGCAGGCGCTCCGCCCGTGGCGCGCCGGCGGGCCGCAGCGCCGCGGCACCTGCCTGCACCGCATCCAGCGCCGCCCGCGCATGCACCAGCAGCCGCTCCCCCGCGGCCGTCAGCCCGAGGATGCCGCGCCGGCCCGATGCCGCGCGCTCCACCAGCGGCTCCCCCGCCAGCGCCTCGAGTTCGGCCAGGATCTTGGACACCGCCGGCTGGCTCACCGACAGGCGCGCCGCCGCGCGCGCCAGGTGCCGTTCCTGCGCCACCACCACCAGGCAGCGCAGGTGCCGCAACTGCAATCCGCGGGACACGGCATCCGCGGAAGAAAGAAGGTGCACGGCCATCCATTCCCTTCGGTTATTGAAGAAACACGATTCTTCAATTTACAGCATGGACGGCGCCCCCTTAGAGTGGGGGCCGGTTTCCACCACACGATGCACCGCACCATGACCACCGAGACAAGCGCGCCGCCGGACGCGGCCCTGGCCCCGCGCGACTGGCCCAGCCATCCCTCCTACCTCTATCCCGGCTACCGCTCCACAGCGAAGCGCGGGCCCACCCGGCCGCTCGTGCCACTCAAGGCGCGGCTCGGCGACATGCGCCAGCCGGTGTACGACCACACCTGCATCGGCACGCTCGACCACGACCTGACCCGCAACGCCCGGCGCAATGGCGAACCGATCGGCGAGCGCATGGTGCTGGCTGGCCAGGTGCTCGACGAGCGCCGCCGCCCTTTGCGCAACACCCTGATCGAGATCTGGCAGGCCAATGCCGCCGGCCGCTACGTGCACAAGAACGACCAGCACGACGCGCCGCTGGACCCCAACTTCCTCGGCGCAGGCCGCTGCCTCACCGACGACGAGGGCCGCTACCGCTTCCTCACCATCAAGCCCGGCGCCTACCCCTGGGGCAACCATCCCAACGCATGGCGGCCCCAGCACATCCACCTTTCGCTGTTCGGGGAGCATTTCGGCAGCCGCCTGGTGACGCAGATGTACTTCCCCGGCGACCCGCTCATGCGATACGACCCCATGGTCAACAGCACGCCGGAACACGCCCGCGGCCGCCTCGTCTCGGATTTCGACCTCGACCTCACCGAGGAAGGCTTCGCGCTCGGCTACCGCTTCGACATCGTGCTGCGCGGCGCGGAGGAGACCCCGTTCGAAAGCGGACGCGGCTGACCCGCGGCAGGAGACACCGACCATGATGCAAGGTTTGAAAGACAGCTTCGGGCAGACGCCTTCCCAGACCGTGGGCCCCTACTTCGCGTACGGACTGGTGCCGCAGCAGTACGGCTACGACCACGGCCAGCCCTTCGGCGCCGTGCTGGCGCTGGACGGCGCGCACGGTGAGCGCATCCGCCTCGAAGGGCGCGTGCTCGACGGAGACGGCCTGCCCGTCTCCGACGCCTTGGTGGAGATCGCCCAGGCCGACGGCAGCGGCACCTATCCCGCCACCGTCGCCGAGGCGGTCGAACGCGGCTTTCGCGCCTTCGGGCGCTGCGGCACCGGCACCGATGCCGGCCACCGCTACCGCTTCGATACCGTCAAGCCCGGCCCCGAGGCGCCAGGACTCGCCCCGCACATCCACGTGATCGTGACCATGCGTGGCCTGCTGCTGCACACTTTCACGCGCGTGTACTTCGGCGACGAGGCCGCCGCGAACGCGGCCGACCCGGTCCTGGCCAGCGTGCCGGCGGAGCGCCGGCACACGCTGATCGCGCAGCGCGTGGATGCCGGCGAGGGCAGCGTGGTGTACCGGTTCGACATCCACATGCAGGGCGCGCAGGAAACCGTTTTCTTCGACCTGTAGGCCGCGGCAGCCCCCACGCCCGGGACTGCCTCGTGGAGCCGGGCCCGCCCGGCCCTGCTCAGCCATACAGGCTGAGCGATCCCAGGATGCGCGTGAAATACTCCTCCGCCAGGCGCGAAGCGGCCTTGCCGTCGCGCCGGACCAGCGCCTCCACGATCTCGCTCAGCTCGCGCACCGCCTGCTCCCGCACCAGCGGGCTCACGGGCCCGTGCACGCCGGTGCGGCCGTCGTAATCCACGGCCCGGCGGTCATTGATGACCGTCTCGAAGACCTGGATCAGGAAGCGGTTGTGCGTCGCCCTGAAGATGGCCAGGTGGACGCCGTAGATCCCTTCCTTGAAGGCCAGCCAGCGCTCCGCCTCGCGCACCACGGCCAGCTGCTGCCGCATGCGGGCGAAATCCTCCTCATCCGCCCGCCGTGCGGACAACTCCATCATCGCCGGTTCGAACAGCAGGCGCCCTTCCAGGATTTCCGCGTAAGTCGGCACGTTCTCGTGGTGCGCGGCCACCGGCAGGTCGGTGGCGCTGAGCACCTGCTCCGCGCTTTCCTTCAGGTAGGTGCCGCTGCCCACCTTGCGCACCACCAGCCCCTGGTGCTCCATCATGGCCAGCGCATGCCGCACCGTCCCGCGCGAGGCCTCGAAACGCACGGACATGGTGCGTTCGTCCGGCAGCTTGTCGCCCTCCCGGAGAGCGCCCTCGCGGATGGATTGCAGGATGGCCCGGTACACGCGCGTCGCGGCCGCCTTGTCCTGCCCCGCGATGCGCGGCGAGATGTCCGACAGCGACACGCCCCCTCCTGCGTCTGGCGCCGGTGACATGGTCCTTTTTTTGCTCGAATGGTCAACCATTTATGTGCCAATTCGGGTTGTACCCGATATAAAACGAGGTCAATTGGTCTAATCTAGAACCAATAAAGCGCCAATTGGTTCGACATCTCAACCATTTTAGAACCAATTGGCATCGTTGTTGCTTAGAGTTTTCCATGAACCAGACCATTGTCCCTTCTTCATCGCCGGAAGAGCGCCTGGCCTCCCTGGGCATCCACCTGCCCCCGCCACCCCAGCCCGTGGCCAACTTCGTCGCCGCGCGGCGCGTGGGGCCGTTTCTCTATCTCTCCGGCCAGGGCCCCCTCGAGGCGGGCGGGCACCTGCACACCGGCGTGGTCGGCGAAGGGGTCAGCATCGCCCAGGCCTATGCGCACGCACGCCTGACCGGGCTCAACCTGCTGGCGGTCGCGCGCAATGCGCTGGGCGACCTGGGCCGGGTGCGCAGCGTGGTCAAGCTGCTGGCGTTCGTCAACGGCGCGCCGGGCTTCGCACAGCACCCCCAGGTCATCAACGGCTGCTCCGACCTCTTCGTCGAGGTGTTCGGAGAAACGGCGGGCCGGGGCGCGCGCTCGGCCATCGGCGCGGGCTCGCTGCCCGGCAACCAGACAGTGGAAATCGAGGCCATCCTCGAGGTTGAGTGACAGATGGTCCCGGCCATGGACTATGTCTTCCAATTCGACCAGCTGGCCCCCTACTGGGGCCAGCTCCTGCAGGGCCTGCTGCACACCCTGGGTTTCGCCGCCGCCATCATCGGCCTGGGGGTGGCGCTCGGCCTCGGCGGCGCGCTGGCACTGACCTATGGCGGCCGCCCCCTGCGGGCGGTGACGCGCGTCTACGTGGAGTTCTTCCGGAACACACCCGCGCTGGTGCAGCTGTTCCTCATCTACTTCGGCCTGCCGCACCTCGGGCTACGGCTGGAGGCGCCGGTCGCCGGCGTGCTCTCGCTGTCCCTCTATGCCGGCGCCTACTTCGTGGAAATCTTCCGCTCCGGCCTGCTGTCCGTGCCCCGGGGACTCGCCGAAGCGGGCGCCGCGCAGGGGTTGCGCACGCCCCAGGTGCTCTGGCACATCATGCTGGTGCCCGCGCTGCGCAACGTGTTCCCGGCCATGGCCAGCCAGATGGTGCTGACTCTGATCGGCACCAGCCTGATCTCCCAGATCGGCGTGGAGGACATCTTCCACGCGGGCAGCTTCGTGGATTCGCGCACCTTCCGCAGCTTCGAGGTGTATGCGGTCATCTGCAGCCTGTACTTCCTCGCCGTGATCGCCCTGCGGCTGCTGCTCGCCGCCGCACGGCGGCGCCTGTTCGGAAAGGAGTCCTGACATGCGCGGACTTTCCATGGCCGACTTCGGGATGATCCTGTTCGCGATGCGGTGGACGGTGGCGCTGGCCCTGGCCTCCTTCGCGATCGGCTCCGTGGTCGCCCTGCTGGTGGCCAGCGCACGCACCGCGCGGGCCGCATGGCTGCGCGCGCTCGCAAGGGCCTACATCGAACTGGTGCAGGGCATCCCCTTGCTGGGGCTGCTGTTCCTGCTGTACTTCGGCGTCCCCATGCTGACGGGATGGCAGGTGGATGCGTTCCTGGCGGCGGTCGTCGCCTTCTCGCTGTCCGCCGGGGCGTTCCTGGGCGACATCTGGCGCGGCAGCATCGAGGCGGTGCCCAAAGGCCAGTGGGAGTCGGCCGCCTGCGTGGGGCTGCGGCGGCTGCAGGTGCTGCGCCACGTGATCTGGCCCCAGGCCGCCCGCATCGCGCTGCCGCCCACCATCGGCTATCTCGTGCAGCTCATCAAGAACACCTCGCTGGCGGCCCTGGTCGGCCTGGTCGAGCTGACGCGCGCCGGACAGATCGTGAGCGGATCGACGCTCCAGCACCTTCCCGTGTTCTGCGCGGTGGCCCTGTGCTACTTCGCCGTCTGTTATCCCCTGGCGCGCTACGCGCTCTATCTCGAAGGACGCATGCATGTCGCTCGTGGTCATTGATTCGGTGGAAAAGCACTATGGGAGCAACCACGTCCTGCGCGGCGTGAGCACGGAAGTGCGGCGCGGCGACATCGTCGCCCTGGTCGGGCGCAGCGGCTCGGGCAAGAGCACCCTGCTGCGCTGCGTGAACGGGCTGGAGACCATCAGCGCGGGCCGCATCGCCGTCGGCGGCGTGGACGTTCAGTCCCCGCGCACCGACCTGCCCGCGCTGCGCCAGCGCGTCGGCATGGTGTTCCAGAGCTTCAACCTCTTCCCGCACCTTTCGGCCTGCCGCAACGTGACCCTGGCGCCGGTCCTGACGAACCGCGTTCCCCGGGACGGAGCCCGCGAACTGGCCCGGGACATGCTCGAGCGCGTGGGGCTCGGCAACAAGCTGGACGCCATGCCGTCGCAGCTGTCCGGCGGCCAGCAGCAGCGCGTGGCGATCGCCCGGGCGCTGGCCATGTCCCCGGAACTGATGCTGTTCGACGAGGCCACGTCCGCGCTGGACCCCGAACTGGTGGGCGAAGTGCTGCGCGTCATGGAAGACCTCGCCCGCAGCGGCATGACGATGATGGTCGTCACCCACGAGATGGCCTTCGCGCGCAAGGTCGCCTCCGAAATCCTCTTCATGAACCAGGGCCGCATCTGGGAGCGCGGCACGCCCGAGGCGATGTTCGGCGCGCCGCAGACCCCGGAATTCCGCCAGTTCATCGCCAACGTCCACTAGACGACGACCGATATCCCCATCCCCCCTCCAGGAGTCCCACCATGCACATCCGTCGCAAGTCCCTGATCGCCGCCGCGGTCCTCGCGCTGTCCCCCTTCCTGGCCCATGCCGACAAGCTGGCCGACATCCAGAGCAAGAAGGTCCTGCGCGTGGCCGTCACCATCGACGCCGCGCCCTGGGGCTTCACCGACGCCTCCGGCAAGCCCGTCGGCCTGGACGTCGAGCTGGCCGAGCAACTGGCGCAGTCGCTGGGCGCGAAACTCGAGCTGCAGCAGGTGACCGGCGCCAACCGCATCCCCTACCTGCTCTCCAACAAGGTGGACGTTCTGGTGGCCGCCCTGGGCTCCTCGCCAGAGCGCGCCAGGCAGGTCGCCTTCTCCAAGCCCTATGCGGCCACCGTGCTGGGCGTCTATGCCGGTCCGTCGGTGCCCAGGGCCGGTGAGCTGCAGCAACTGGCCGACGTGCAGATCGCGGTCGCGAAAGGCTCGACACCAGACCTCTCGCTGACCGAAGCCCTGCCCAAGGCCCGGATCCTGCGCCTGGAAGACACCGCCTCCGCGCTGTCCGCCTTCCTGGCCGGCCAGGCCCAGGCGTTCGCCGAGAACAACTTCATCGCCCAGAAGATCGCGGACGAAAACCCCTCCCGCGGCATCGAGCTGAAGGCGAAGATCCGCACCAGCCCCGCCTACATCGCCGTGTCCCCGCGCGAGCCCGCCCTGCTGGCCGAGATCAACAGATTCCTCGACGCCAGGCAGGCGGACGGCACGCTCGCGAAGCTGCGCCTGAAGTGGTTCAAGGACGAACAGAAAGACATCCGCTGACATCATGACTTCCCGTCCCTCCACCTTTTTCACCGACATCGACTGGCAGGCCCCCGGCAAGCAGGTGGGCAGCGCCTGGCTGCCCTACTCCGCGCACGACGACGCATGGGGCGCCGTCACCATCCCCCTGGCGGTGATCCGCGGCGGACACGACGGCCCCACCGTGTTCCTCACGGGGGCCATCCACGGCGACGAGTACGAAGGCCCGATCGTCATCAACGAGCTCATCCGCAGCGTGCAGCCTTCGCAGGTGCGCGGCCGCCTGATCCTGATGCCCGCGGCCAACGCGCCCGCCATGCGCGCGCACTCGCGCATCAGCCCGCTGGACGGCCGCAACCTCGCGCGCGTCTTCCCCGGCAACCCGTTCGGCACGCCCACCGAACAGATCGCCGCCTTCATCCACGACGTGGTGTTCCCGCAGTGCGATGCCTACGTGGACCTCCATGCCGGCGGCAGCTCGCTCTTCATCGAGGAAAGCGCCCAGGTCGTCGTCACGCCCTCCCTGCGCGCCGAAACGCGCGAGAAGGCCGAGGCCATGGCGCGCTGGTTTGGCGCCCGCTACACCGTCGTCACCGACAACATGGGCGACCCACGCACCAGCTGCGGCGCCGCTGCCGCGCTCGGGCTGGCGGCCATCGCCGCCGAAATGGGCGCCAACGGCAGCATCTCGCCCACGGGCGTGCAGCGCACGCGGGAATGCGTGGCGCGGGTGCTCGACGGCCTCGGCGTGCTGCCGGCCGCGGCCCCCCTGCCGGCCGCCGGGCCCAGCCGCCTCGTGCGCATGGCGCCCGGGGGCAACCTGCTCTGCCCCGGGGACGGCTGGTTCGAACCCCTGCACGCCCTGGGCCGCCGGGTCGAGGCCGGAGAGGTCGCGGGCCGCCTGCACCGGCTCAGCGAGCCGGGCGAGGAACCGCGGCAGATCCGCTTCGCGGTGGGCGGTGTGCTCTACTCGCAGCGGACCTTCGGCATCGCGCGGCAGGGCAACAGCCTCTGCGTGCTGGTGGAAGACCTTCCCGGCACCGGCAACACCACACCAGGAGCACAGCATTGAAGCCCGCCATCCATGCCCACGCCGAGCGCGCTTCCTTCGCCGAAGCGGCCGATGCCCACCCTCCGGCCACCTTGGCCGACTACCGCGCGGCGCAGCAGCGCATCGCGCCGTATGTGCGGCGCACGCCGCTGGTGCAGGCCGCCCCCTGGACGCCTGCCGGCGCCAGCCAGTTGCGCCTCAAGGCGGAAAACCTGCAGGTGACCGGGTCGTTCAAGGCGCGCGGCGCCTTCAACCGTGCACTCTGCCTGCCCGGACACGTGCGCGGCCAGGGCCTCGCCACCGCCTCCGGCGGGAACTTCGGCGCTGCCGTGGCCTACGTGGGGCAGCAGCTGGACATCCCCGCCAACGTGTTCGTGATGAACACCAGCACCACGCTCACCCGCCAGCGGATCGAGCGGTACGGCGCGCGCCTGACGGTGCACGGCGACTTCTGGGACCAGAGCTGGGACGCCGCGGGCCAGGCCGTCGCCCGTGACGGCGGCGCGCTGCTGCACCCCTACGCGGACCGCGACGTAGTCACGGGACAGGGCACGCTGGCGCTTGAAATCCTCGACGAATGGCCGGACGTCGAAACCCTGGTCGTCTCCATCGGCGGCGGCGGCCTGATCGCGGGCGTGGCGGAAGCCGCCAAGCTGGCAAAACCCTCGCTGCGCGTCATCGGCGTCGAGGCCGCCGGCTGCCCCACGCTCGCCACCTGCCGCCAGCTGGGGCGGATCGTGGCTCTGGAGCAGGTATCGACCCGGGTGCCGATCCTCGCAGCCCGCTCCACCGAGCCGCTGAACTTCGCCCTCATCGAACGCTACGTGGACGAGATCGTGCTGGTGGACGAGGCCCACGTGCAGACCTGCGCGGAGGCCGCGTGGAACGAAACCGGGCTGGCCATCGAATATGGCGCGGCCACCGCCCTCGCCTCGGTGACGCAGAGGCGCTTCGAGCGCCGTGACGACGAGCGCATCGCGGTCGTGCTGTGCGGCAGCGGCATCGACGGACTCCCGCGCCCGTGAAGAAGGCCCCCATGAAGATCGCCCTCTTCGGCGAATGCATGCTGGAGCTGCGCGGCGAGGCCTTCGGCACGATGGCGCAGTCCTTCGGCGGCGACACGCTCAACGCCGCCGTCTATCTGGCCCGGTCGAGCCGCCGGGACCAGCTGACCGTGTGCTACGCCACCGCGCTGGGCACCGATGCCTTCAGCGATGGCATGGCGAGCCGGTGGCACGCGGAGGGCCTGGACACCAGCCTGGTGCGCCGCCTGCCGGACCGCAGCCCCGGCCTCTACATGATCAGCGTCGATGCGCAGGGCGAGCGCCAGTTCGCCTACTGGCGCAAGGACAGCGCCGCCACCGCCTATTTCAGCGCCGGCAGCACGCCGCTCGAAGCCTCGGCCGGGGAACTGGACGCACTCTACTTCAGCGGCATCAGCCTGGCCATCCTGCCGCCCGAGGGCCGGCAGCGCCTGCTCTCGCTGGCGGCCGAGGTGCAGCGCCACGGCGGCCGGATCGTCTTCGACAACAACTACCGCCCGCGTCTCTGGGCCAGCGCCGCGCAGGCGCGGGAGGCCTTCGCATCCGCCTACGCGGTGGCCGACATCGCGCTGGTGACGATCGACGACGAGCAGGCCCTGCACGACGGCCTTCCGCACGAGGAAGCGGTGCACCGCAGCCTGGCGCTGCCGGTTCCCGAACTGGTCCTCAAGCGCGGCCCCCTGCCCACCCTCGTGCGGCACGCAGGCGCTGTGCTGGAAGTGCCCGCCGTTCCCGTCGCACGGGTGGTGGACACCACCGCCGCGGGCGATTCGTTCGCCGGCGCATACCTCGCGCAGCGCCTCGCCGGGGCCTCCGCGGAAGCGTCGGCGCGCGCAGGCAACCGGATGGCGGCGGCGGTGATCCAGCACCAGGGCGCGATCATCCCCCGGGATGCGATGGAGGAAATCCTGCGCGGCGGGGAGTGAAGCGCTCGCGTACCGGCCCCAGGGAGAGCGGAGGCCCGGCCCCGACATATATGGAATGGGATGCGTTCTCGTTCTCGGCTAGGATCGAACTTTGAGTCTGCGCGCCCGGCGTCACTGGATCGGGTGCGGAGGCCTTCCATCGTCGAAACGGGTTGAATCGCGCATGCAGCACACGGACAAGTTGAAGCAGATCGGGCTCAAGGCCACTTTGCCCCGGATGCAGGTGCTGGAACTGTTCGAACGCAGCGCGCAGAGGCATCTGTCCGCCGAGGACATCTACCGGCAGATGCTCGCCGCCGGCACCGACCTCGGCCTGGCGACGGTGTACCGCGTGCTGTCGCAGTTCGAGCAGGCCGGCCTGCTGAAGAAGAGCCAGTTGGGGGCCGGCAAGGCCGTCTATGAACTGAGCGACGACGAGCAGTGCCATGGCCACCTGGTGTCCCTGCTGGACGGGTCGGTGCAGGAGTTCTTCGACCCGGAGATCGAGGCGCGCCTGCACGCCATCGCGAAGGCGCGGGGGCTGGAAATGGCCGAGTACGTGGTGACGGTGTTCGGCCGGCCGGCCTAGCGTTCCATCGTCCCGCAGGACTGACCCGCGCGAGTGAACGCGGGGCTGACGTGCTCCCCGATAGCCGTACCACCCGAATGGAAGCGAGGTCCGTCAACTTGGAGAATGACGGACATGAGGAAGAGTCGATTCACGGCAGCAGCAGATCATCGGTTTGCTGAAGCGGGCATTTTCAAGAATCGCCGTCATCCATGGGATACCAAGACTGGTACCGCCCGGATGTAACGGGAGCACCGTCGCGCTTCTCATGCTGATTGCAGCGCACACATAGCAACTGCAAATTGGTGATGTCGTTCAAGCCCCAGCTCGACAGCGGAACGATGTGATCGTAGTTCTCGACGTTGTCGATGTTCAGCAGACCCGTGAGATCTGTGTCGCACAGCACGCAACGCCCGCGGTCGCGAAAGAACACCGCTCGCCGCGCCCAACTTGGAGGCCGCACGCGCGCAAGCTTGCCACTGGACGTTAACAGCGAACGATCAAGGTCTTCTGCCAGATCCCAATCGCCAAGTTCCAGGATCCTCGACGCGAAGACATTGAACATCATCATGAGTTCGCGGTTCTGAAAGAGAACGTGGAAGACTTCGTCCACCGTTTGCTCGATCAGTTCTCCATAGGCGGCCGATATCCAAATCTCGTTCATGTATTCGTAGATATCGTCCGCATCGGCAGACTCGAACTTCTTGCCCTCGTCCTTCAGGAACTCGAAGAAGGTCTGATGATCGATTCCATGGTGTTCGAAGGCGTGCTCGATAGGCAACTTGTGCGGCTGCAAGTCCGCGATCGCGGGCGGGATGTCCTTGAAGTTCGCATAGATCGACTTTTGCTTCTCGATGTCGAAGTCGTCAGCTTGCTCCGAGTGCACCCCTTGGACCACGAAGCCAATGAACAAGTGCAGCACCGATCGCTTTTCATAGGGCGCGAGCCAGCCTGCCCATTGCTCGTCGCAGTGGAATCCTTCCAACCACAGCGCGTGGTCCAGTGGATGCTTCAATAGCCCACTGACGGCATCGCACATGTTGTATGTCTCGTAGAAACTGGCTTTGAACTGCGTGGACTTTCCTTCTCGGCCTTTTGCTGCTCCGTAGGCATGAGTACCACCTCCCTCAAGGCATCTCCCGAACCGCCGTCAACCCCACGCAACCCGGCAAGCCAAATACTCGCCAATCACGATATGGGCGTAGGTCCCGTGGCTTTGGCCAATCAAATAGCGATATCGCCCCTCCTGCACATCCAGCCAGTTGTCGGGCATATGACCTCCCAAAGGCAACGCCCTGAGGAAAGCGCGGGATCCCAGCTCTGGCCAGGCCGCCATGGGCCCCGGCTCAGGGCACTCGAAGAACTCGCGGCTCTCGGCCGTCAAGACCGAAAGCGGCGCGATCTCAAAGACATCGGGATCGTCCCGCTCCTGAACGCTGAGCTCGAAATGGAGATGGCCGCGCGCGAGCTTCAGGACCACATTGCGCACGCGATCCATGTCCGGGTGCCAAGTCTTGCCCCCATTTTCGTCGACGGTCACGGTGGACTGAATTTCCGCGGCCAACCTCGGCGTCTTTGAGAGGATCCTTTTGATGTTCTCGCGACGCAGTTCCTTCGGATCGGTCGACCCACACATGACACACTCCAAAAAGCACGCTAGGTATTGCTCGTCCAGCGAGAAGGACTTGTTACATGCCAAGCAGGCCTCAACCACTGGCAGATTAGGCGGATAGGGTTCGTCCAGCAGAACCTTCGAGGGGCAATGATCCCTCGTATCAGGCCTCGCCCCGCAGTAGACGCAAATCCTCGTCAACCGCTCGTCAACGAAAAGCTTTCCTGGGTCTTCCATCATTTCCTCCTTATGCGCGTCGCGGCCAATCGCCACGGCCTCATTCCCTGCCTCAGGCTTGCGGCGAATTCCCCTGCTAGCGCCCGGCGCGCCTGCCGCTTTATTCGGTGTGAATCCGAGCATCCACACCCTGCTGCCCCAATAGAGTTTGTAACCGCAAAGAAGGCAAACTGGCCGTATCGGCCCCAGGGGAAAACGAGTGATTGGCCAAGACCAGCGCCTCACGACGGAGTGTGACAACGCGCCGAAGGAGAAACCGAGGGAGTCCGCGGATCGGCCGGGCGGCAAAGGCGTGCCCAGGTGAACGAAGCGAACGTCGCAGGTGCGAGGCCCCTGATGGTCCTCAAACGCCTTCAAGAAGTCGCGTCGCGCGAATGTGAGACGCTGCCGGCAGCTTGGACTAACCGGATCACTGAATGCCATCCCCCAAGGACCTCGATGGCAAAGTAGATGGCGGCGTGCTCGAAGGCGACGAAGAAGTTGCGGTATGCCTCCCTGTCCTCCTTTGCGCCTGTGTCTTGAGCGACATGAGGCGAAGAAGTACCTGCTTAGGAGGTGGGGCCGAGAGCCGTCTGACGATATGCGTCTATCTCGTACACAGCCACTTCGGCTTCGTTGAGCATCGACCACGTCACTGCGTGCCCTCCAGAAATTCCAGCGCGGCCCGCTTTGCGCGTACAGATCGTGCCATGTCGCTCGCCAACGCGACCCCTGGATGCGAGCTGGGCGCCTAAGTGCTCAGTGGGCAGGCTGATCACGTCGAAAAGCGACTCGTCCATCGCGCTCTCCAGCAGCCGCACCAGACGCTCCTGCAGGTCGTAGTAGATGCAGAGCTCGGCCAGCACGCGCTGATGAACCTCGTAGTCCCGCACCCCTTAAAGCGCCCCGATGACGGCCGCGCGGCAATGTTGCGCGTCCAGGATCAGAAGCGCTGCAGTGAGCGAGAATCGCTGCATCTCCGCTGACAGGATAGGCGTCGGTAGCTGGATGACGACTCGGTCGCCAATCATTTCGCGCTGGGCCGCGCCGATCGGCACTTCTCGATACGTCATGCCATCAGCGTAAATCGACACCGTCCAACATCCAAGGAGTATCGCATCCTGGCTCAACCCAGCTGGATATGCCGCGACAGGTTCTATTGCCTAGCCTCGAAACGAAGATGTCGCGACATGGTTGGCATGGATTCGCAACGATGCATCCGAGGGCGGATGTATTCGCGGCCAAGCGCGGTGGCTTCTACGGCGCAAGCCCAATGGGCATCAGCGTCCTCATGTTCGCGCAACCGCTACGCGAATGGGTCAGGTGAGGCTGCGGTGTGCTCGCATCGCGGCGATGTGCTGGTGAATGCGAGCCAGCAGCGCCTCGAAATGAGTCTACCCCTGGCGTAGATAGACCGCAGCGGTCTTGAGGTAGCTCTGATTGGCAGCAGCGTACGCAACCCCTGTCATTCCGCCGTCGAGCCCGATCGTCAGGCAACCGCAGTTCCTTCGTGCTTGACCTTGAGCTTGGATTTGCTGGCAGGGCGAGCCGCCGACTTGCGAGCCACGCCGGATGCGCGCGCACGACGCGGCGCCGATGGCTTGGCGAGGGAGCTCAGGCTATCAAGCATGATCACGGTGCCAGCACCGGTTCTGACAGCCACGGCCAGTTCTCCGCCCATGGCTTCCACGTACTTGCGCAGCGTCGAGAGCAGCAAGTCCGAACGCTTCTCCAGCTGAGCCACGGCGTTCTGTTTGACATTGAGCACCCGCGCCACCTCGTCCTGGGTCTTGACCAATGCCGAGCGGACCTCAGCCAGCGAGTCCGCGTGGCGAACCATCTCCTCGGCCAGGACGCTCGCCTTGCTCTGGATGAGCTTCTGATCCTCGGCGGAAAACTCTTCGATGATGCTTTGCAGTGTGGTGCTCATGGTGATTCCTTCTTCGCCTTGGCGAGCCTCTTCAGGTGGGCGTCAAACCGCTTGTCGGCCGTCTTGATCAGGGTCTTGTAAAACGCTGCCTCGTCCTGCCCCTGCTTGTCGCCAGCCACCAGCACATAGGCCTTTCGCTGGGGATCGAAGGCGAATGCCGCCCGCCAGATCTCCGAGCCGTTGTGGGCCTTGAAGCGCAACTCCTTCATGTTGTCGTGCTTCGAGCCATTGAGCGTGTCGACATGAGGCCGTCCTGTCTTCGGCCCTGCCAGCTCGATGGCCTTGGCAGCTGAAGCCAGTTCGCGGCGCACGTCCAAGTCGAACGCGCGGAACTCCGGCAGGAATTCATCGTGAAAGACGACTTCCCACTTCTCCGAGGGTGCCGGTACCGCAGGTTCGGACGCCGAAGATGATTTCTTGGATCTTCCCGCCATAATAATTTTAACGTGATATCACTTTAAAATTATCTCACATGCAAAGCATGGCTGTTAGAGATCGCGTTGTCAAGACAGGCCCTGCCCGTAGCCTGCTCGACTTAGGACAGAGGATCCCTACCTAGAAGCGACACATTGATGGCAGCAGTCAAAGGCGACATGCGTCCCGCATGACGTATCGAGGCAGTGCCTGCGGGCGATGCTTGAGTGAGTCGATCTGCTTCGAGGCAGCAAAGACCCACCGAAGACTGGCAGTCCGATCAGGCCGCCAAAGCATCAGGACAACAGTCGACGATTCCCGCTTCGCCCCCAGCGTGCCCCTGAAACGAAACAAGGACCCGAAGGTCCTTGTTTTTACTAGCATTTTTTGGGGTGGCTGATGGGACTCGAACCCACGACGACAGGAATCACAATCCTGGACTCTACCAACTGAGCTACAGCCACCGTAGCCTGAAATTATAGCCGGATAAAACCCCTTCCGGCCGAAATTCGTCAATTTTCCGTGGCCGGGGTGCCGTCGCCCGTCGGGCGGGCCACCTTGAACTGGACCTTGAAGCGGTCCTTGAGCAGTTCGTAGTAGGCCATGGCTTCGGCCTGGGCCTCGGCTTCGGCGTACTGCTGTTGCTGCTGGCGCACAACGGCAGGGTCCGCGGGGTCGCGCGGCACGATGCGGTCCACCTGGATGACGGCGTAGCCCTGGGCGCCCAGGGGGGTGCCGGCGAAGGCGGGCAGCTTGTCGGCATTCACCTGCAGCGCGGCATCCACCACGGGGCGGGGCTGGCCTTCGGGCTTGTCGCGCGAGACGGTCACGGGGGCACCGAGGCCGGTGGCGCTGGCCGGAGCGGCCTTCCAGGCGGCCATCTTCGCCTCGCCTTCCTTGCGCGCCAGTTCGGCGGAACGCTCGGCCACGAAGAGTTCCCGCACGCGGGTCTTCACCTGGTCGAAGGACGGGGTGGAAGCCGGCGTGTAGGCGGCGATGCGGCCGGCCACGAGGGTGCTGGGCGCCGTCTCGATGGCCTCGGTGTTGCGCTTGTTCTGCACGGAGTCGGACGAGAACAGGGCTTCCAGGAAGCGGCCGTTGGCCAGCGGGCCCTGGGCGCCGGGGCGCGGGGTGCGCGTGACGTCGCTGGCGGTCTGCACCTTCAGCTTGAGCTTGTCGGCCACGGGTTGCAGGCTGTCCGCCTGCTCGTACACGGTGTTGGAGAACACCTCGGCCAGCTCGGCGAACTTGCGCTGGGCCTGCTGCTGCCTGGCTTCCGTCTCCAGCTTGGCGCGCACTTCCTCGAAGGTCGGCTGCTTCGGCGTCTTGACGTCGTTGAGCTGGATGATGTGGTAGCCGTACTCGCTCTCCACCAGGTCGCTGATGTCGCCCTTCTTCATCGAGAAGGCCGCGTCCTCGAACGGCTTGACCATGTCGCCGCGCTTGAAGAAGCCGAGGTCGCCGCCGGAGGGCGCGGAGCCCGTGTCCTGCGAATTCTTGCGGGCCACGTCGGCAAAGGTGTTCGGCGCCTTGCGCACCTGCTCCAGCAGCGCCTGCGCGCGGGCCCTGGCCTTCTCGCGGTCGGCGGCGGGGGCGTCCTTGGGGGCGTTGATCAGGATGTGGCTGGCGCGGCGCTCTTCCTTGCCGGCGAGGCGCTCCAGGTTTTCCTTGTAGTAGGTGCGCAGGTCATCCTCGCTCAGCGTGATGCTGGCACGCACGGCGTCCAGGTCGAGCACCACGTACTGCACGTCGGCATGCTCGGGCTGGCGGAACTGCGCCTCGTGGGCCTTGTAGTAGGCCTGGAGTTCGTCGTCCGTGGGCGTGACCTTGGCGGCGAAGTCCCTGGCATCGAAGCGGGCGACGCGGATCTCGCGGCGCTGGTAGAGCGAATCCAGCGCGAGTCGCGCCGGCTCCTGGGCCGCGAAGGCGGAGCCCATCACGCCGCCCATCACCTGGCTGAGGGAGAGCTCGCGGCGCACGTTGGATTCGAACCCCTCGGGCGTGAGGCCCTGGGAGCCCACGAGTGCGCGGTAGGCCTCGGCGTCCAGCGAGCCATCGGGGCGCTTGAGCGCGGCGATGGCGGGAATGCCCTGCAGCGTGCGGGCCAGCTGGGCGTCGCTCGTGACCAGGTGCATCTTGACGGCAGCGGCCTGCATCACGCGGTCGCGCACCAGGCGCTCCAGGGTGGCGTAGCGCGCGCGGGGCGAATCGAGCAGCTTGGCATCGACCGAGGGCGACTGCGCGCGGATGCGGTCCGTCTCCATCCGGTGCGCGTTGTCCCAGTCGTCCTGGGTGATGTCATGGCCATCCACGCGTGCCACCACGGCGCTCTTGCTGGTGAAGTAGTTCCGGTCGATGCCCACGAGCACAAACGACGGAATGATCAGCAAGAACAGCACGATCATGACGACCTTGGAGTGCTTGCGGATGGATTCGAACATGGTTTCGATCTTTCAGTGGCGACAAAAGAAAAGGCGAACTCTCGTTCGCCTTTTGATCGGTGGTGGGTGCTGACGGGGTCGAACCGCCGACCTACGCCTTGTAAGGGCGCCGCTCTACCAACTGAGCTAAGCACCCCACCTTGAACCTCGAGCCTCAGTTGAGGGCATCCTTCAATGCCTTGCCGGGGCGGAACTTCGGAACTTTAGCAGCCTTGATCTTAATCGTATCGCCCGTACGGGGATTGCGGCCTGTGCGCGCAGCGCGCTTGCCCACCGCGAAGGTGCCGAAACCGACCAGAGACACCGTGCCGCCCTTCTTCAGGGTCTTCTTGACCGACTCGATCATGGATTCCAGGGCGCGCGCGGCGGCCGCCTTGGAGATGTCGGCGTTGGTCGCAATTTGCTCAATCAGTTCGGACTTGTTCACAAGAAGCCTCTCGGGAAAGGGTGTGGAGGAAATGTCTGGCGCGAATCTGGCCTTCACACGCGCCGGAACAGCCGCTGGTGCGCGGGGTTCGTACGGGGCGTGAGAGGGGCTGGCATGGGGCAGATGCCGCTGTGCCAGATTAAAGCCATCGACTTTCCGGGTGTCAATACAACGGGCCGTTTTGCGACGGCGGAAGCCGTGGATTTTAGCGGCAATTCCAGAGGCTCCAGGCGATGCGCGGGGTTTGCGCAACGGGCGCCGCGTGCGCTATCGCAAGCCCCCATTGACATCCGGCAGGGCTGCCCCGGTCAGCGCTTGACGCGTGCGCGGATCTCCGGCAAGGCCTTCTGCAGGTAATAGACCATGGACCACACGGTGAGCACCGCGGCCAGCCAGATCAGCCACGTGCCCCAGACGCCCGTGTCGATGGCGCCGACCCGCCCGTCGTAGAGCAGGAACGGGATGGCGACCATCTGCACCGTGGTCTTCACCTTGCCCAGCATGTGCACCGCCACGCTGCGGGAAGCGCCGATCTGCGCCATCCATTCGCGCAGGGCGGAGATCGCGATCTCCCGGCCGATGATGATGAGCGCCACGAACACGTCCGCACGCTGCAGGTGCACGAGCACGAGCAGCGACGCGCAGACGAGGAATTTGTCGGCGACGGGATCGAGGAAGGCGCCGAAGGAGGAGGTCTGGTTCAGCTTGCGCGCCAGGTAGCCGTCGAGCCAGTCGGTGGCGGCGAAGACCACGAACATCACCGTGGCGATGAGGTTGCGGGTGGCCGGCTCCAGCGGCGCGTAGAACACGCCCACGATCAAGGGTATCGCGACGATGCGCATCCAGGTCATGATGGTGGGGATGGTCAGGAACATGGGCCGATTGTGTCATGCCACCATGGCAGCCGCCCGTTCAGCGCAGCGCCCGGTAGATCTCCTGCGCGAGCTCCAGCGAGATGCCGTCCACCGTGGCCAGATCCTCCACGCTGGCCGCCGCCACGCCCCGCACCCCGCCGAAGCGCTGCAGCAGTCGCGCGCGCTTCTTGGGCCCGACGCCGGGGATCTCCTCCAGCTGTCCGCCGCCCACGCGCACCCTGGCGCGCGCGGCGCGCATGCCGGTGATGGCGAAACGGTGGGCCTCGTCGCGGATCTGGGCCACCAGCATGAGCGCGGCGGAGTCGCGGCCGAGGTAGATCTTCTCGCGGCCGTCGGCGAAGACGAGTTCCTCCAGCCCGACCTTGCGGCCCTCGCCCTTCTCCACGCCGACGATGCGGGACAGCTCCAGGCCCAGCTCGTTGAACACTTCGCGCGCCATGCTGACCTGCCCCTTGCCGCCGTCGATCAGGACGAGGTCGGGAAGGCGCGCCTGCCCGGGTGCCGGCTCGGCGCCGCCGGCCTCGCGCTGCGCCTCCACGACCTTGCTGTAGCGCCGCGTGAGCACCTGCCGCATGGCGGCGTAATCGTCCCCGCCGGTGATGCCCTCGATCTTGTAGCGCCGGTACTCGCTGCTCTGCATGCGGTGGTGGTGGAACACCACGCAGGACGCCTGCGTGGCCTCGCCCGCCGTGTGCGAGATGTCGAAGCACTCGATGGTGAGCGATTCCAGGTCGTCCATGGGCAGGTCCAGCGCTTCGGCCAACGCGCGTGTGCGTGCCTGCTGGGAGCCCTCTTCGGAGAGCAGCCGCGCGAGCTGGATGTCGGCGTTCTTCTGCGCCATGTCCAGCCAGGCACGGCGCTGCTCGCGCGGCTGGTGCACGGCCCCCACTCGGATGCCGGACTGCTGCGAGAGCGCCTCCAGCAGCGCGCGGTCCACCGGCTCGCTGGTGACGAGCACGGGCGGCACGGGCACGCCGATGTAATGCTGGGCGATGAAGGCCTCCAGCACCTGAACTTCCAGCGAACGCTGAGGGGCGTGGGGCGCGGCGGGCGCGCCGTCGGTGCCGTCCGTCCCCTCACCGCCCCCTTCACCCCCCTCTTCCATCTGGTACACCGCGGCCGCGTCTTCCACGTGGACGGGGAAGTACGGCCGGTCGCCCAGGTGGCGGCCACCGCGCACCATGGCGAGGTTGACGCAGGCGCGGCCGCCCAGCACCTTCACGGCCAGGATGTCCACGTCCTTGTCGGAGACCGTCTCGATGGCCTGCTGGTGCAGCACGCGCGAGAGCGCCGTGATCTGGTTGCGGATGTCCGCCGCCTGCTCGAACTCCAGCCGTTCGGAGTGCGCCATCATGCGCGCCTCCAGGGCCTCGAGCAATTCCCTGGTCTCGCCGCGCAGCATGGCGTCGGCGTTGCGCACGTCCAGCGCGTAGGCCTCGGGAGAGATGAGGTCCACGCACGGGCCGGAGCAGCGCTTGATCTGGTAGAGCAGGCAGGGGCGCGTGCGGTTGGCGAAGACGGTGTCCTCGCAGGTGCGCAGCCGGAACACCTTCTGCAGCAGCAGGATGGTTTCCTTCACCGCCCAGGCGCCCGGATAGGGGCCGAAATACCGGTGCCGCTTGTCCACGGCGCCGCGGTAGTAGGCCACGCGCGGGAAGCGCTGGCCGGGTTGCTCGCCGGTTCCGTCGCGCGCGGCCACGCCCGTGATCTTCAGGTAGGGATAGCTCTTGTCGTCGCGGAACAGGATGTTGTAGCGGGGGTTCAGCGACTTGATGAGGTTGTTTTCCAGCAGCAGCGCCTCGGCCTCGGAGCGCACCACGGTGGTCTCCAGCCGCGCGATCTTGCCCACCATGTGGCCGATGCGCGTGCCTCCATGGGTCTTGGTGAAGTAGCTGGAAACGCGCTTTTTCAGGTTGCGGGCCTTGCCCACGTAGAGCAGCCCGCCCTGGGCGTCGAAATAGCGGTACACGCCCGGCAGGGGTGGCAGGGAGGCCACCTGCGCGAGCAGTTCATCGGAGTGCACATCGGACATGCTGCGTATTGTGGCCGGCACGCACGGCCGGGCCGGGCGGGGCCACGCGATGGCCCGTGCCCGGCCGGGCTTTGTCAGCGGCCGCCGTAGGCGCGGCGCACCAGGGCGGTCGCCAGGATCTCCGACGGATCCACCAGCGTCCAGCCGGCGGCCTCCGGCGCATCGGGCAGCGCCAGCGGGATCTCCGTGCAGGCCATGACGAGCGGCACGTCGCCGTGCTGTGCGCGCACCGCCTGCCCCACGTCGGCGAAACGGCGGCGCGCCAGGGCCATGTCGCCGGCCTTCACGCCGTCGTAGATGCCTTCCATGAGCCAGTCCTTCGCCTCGGCGGAAGGCAGCACGCATTTCACGCCGTGCGTGGCGAAGGCCTCGTCGTACAGGCCCATGCCGTAGGTGCCCTGCGTGGCCAGCAGCGCCGCACGGCGGACGCCGCGGCGCTGCAGCTCGGCGGCGGTCTCCCGCGCGATGTGCAGCAGCTCCACGCCCGGCACGCGCTCCTGCAGCGCCGCATGCCAGGCATGCGCCGTGTTGCACGACATGGCCGCCGCGCGGGCGCCCACCGCAACCAGCCGCTCCAGCGCCGACACCAGCCCCTCGAGCGGCTGTGGCGCCGCCGGATCGCGCAATGCCTGCGTGCGGTCCGCCACCGGCACCTGGGCGATCCAGTGCTCGGGAAACGCCTGGTCGCGGACCGGCCGGCCGTGGTCGCGCAGCCACTGCTCCGACGCGCGCACGAACAGGCGCGCGAAATCCACGCCCGCGGCGGGGCCCATGCCGGCCACGATGCCGACGGTCATCGCGGGCACGGCGCCAGCGGACGGGTTTGCAGTTTCAGTCATCTCGTCATCCCAACAATCACTCGCATGGTGCGCAATTCATGCAACAGGCGCTGCCTCACCCATCAGAAGGCCGCGGAGCAGGCCAAGCCAGCAGACGCCGTGGAACGGGCTTCGCCCGGCCACTGGCGTCGTCTCCCTGCCCGCCATGCGCGGCATGGCGAGAAAGGGGCTGAGGGCCGTGGCTCCGAGCCTGCCTGCGCAGGCTTGGACGTGCCCGAAGGGCTGCCGCCTCCGGCGGCTGCATGGAAGCGGCGCAGCCGCTCAGGGGGGTGTCATCTCAACATACTGGACATGGCAGAAAGGCCGTTGATCATCCGCACCGCCGATTCGGTATCGGGCGCGGTGAACCGCAGCGCGTCGGGCGCCGTGCGCTCCAGCGTGGGCCACTGGCAGAACAGGTCGGCCAGTGCCACCGACTGTGCCTCCAGGTCCACCGTGACGGGGCCGTCGATGCGGAACGGCCGGGCCTGGCCGGCCCGGGCCGCGGCCCGGGACACGCCGTCGCGGATGGCGGCGCAGGCGCTTTCGGGCGACAGGCTGATGCCGCTGTTGGCGCCCGTTGCGCGCTTGGTCTGCACGAACTGCGCGTGCGGGAACAGATCCCGCGTCTCCGCGATGAAGGCATCGTCGCCGGAAGCGGCGATGACCGGTGCGCCATAGGCCCCTGCGAGGGCGCCGTAGATGCCGGCCTCGCCCAGTTCGCGCCCGTTGAGCGAGATGCGGGCGAATGCGAAGCTGTTGATGGTGTGGGCCAGGATGCCGTGGGCCCGCGATTTCGCGTGGTAGCCGATGAAGCACACGCCATCCATGCCCAGCTCCACGCCCGCCACCATGCTCAGGTAGCGCGGCTTGCCCTGGATGGCCTGGGCGCGCGGATCGAGCAGGTCCGGCGGCATGTTGCGGAAGCCCCCGTGCGAATCGTTGACGAACACCTCGTCGGCGCCGCCGTCGAACGCCCCGGCGATGGCGGCATTCGCCTCCGCGGCCATGAGGCGCCGGGCGCGCTCGTATTCCGGGTTGCCGGCGCGCACCTGCTCGGGGTGGTAGATGCCGGCCACGCCTTCGATATCGACGGAGATGAGGATTTTCATGGAACGCTGCACTGGGCGGAAAAGGAAGGGTTGGGCGCGGGAGGGCTGCGGGCGGCCGTTTCAGCCGGCCCGGGAAAGCACGTCGCGCAGCGCGCGGCGGTAGTGCCCGTCCCTGCCGGTGACAGATTCCGCATGCCAGAGCGCGTGGACGATGGCCTGCTCCACGCTGTCGGCCGCGGCCTGGAACAGGCCGTCGAGCAGGGCTTCGTGCACCATCGCCACGGCCGGCATGGGCTCCTGCGGCAGGTGCGGCAGGGTGTAGGCGGTCGAGAACGCCAGGGCGATGTCGCCGCTGCCGTGGCCATAGACCGAGCCCGTGCGCGCGAGGCCTGCGGCGGCCCGCCAGGCCAGGCGGCGCAGCTGGCGGGCGTCCAGCGGCGCGTCGGTGGCCAGCACCATGATGATCGAGCCCTTCTCGGGCCCGGCCGCGGCGGCACGCGCCTCGGCCTCGATCCGGGCGGCCAGGGACGCGCCGATCGGCGCGCCGCCCCAGACGAGGTTCGGCAGCAGGCCGTAGTTGGCGAGCACCAGCGCACCCACGGTGAAGGTACCGCCGCCGTGCAGGGGCACGCGGCGCGACGCGGTGCCCACGCCGCCCTTGAACTGGAAGCTGGACATGCCCCGCCCCGCGCCCACCGCACCCTGGGCCACCTGCGCGCCCGCTCCGTCGCAGGCCGCGCGGTAGTGGCTCTCGCCGACGGCCATGCGCTGGATGTCGTTCAGGTAGGCGTCGTTGCACTCCAGCACCAGCGGATTGACGGTGGGCAGGGCGCGCCCGGTCTCGGGGTTGGCGCGCACGCAGTCGCGGATCTGCGCCTGCGCCAGCGCACCGACGGAGAAGGTGTTGGTGAGCGCGACCGGCGTCTCGAGCTGGCCCAGCTCTTCCAGTTGCACCAGGCCGATGCTCTTGCCGAATCCGTTGATGACCGCGGCGCCTGCCGGCACCTTGTGGCGGTACGGATCCTGCGCGTGGGGACGGATCACCGTCACGCCGGTCTGCACCGGGCCGTCGTCGAGCGTGGCATGGCCGACGGTGACGCCGGCCACGTCCGTGATCGCATCCAGGGGGCCCGCGTCCAGCAGGCCGATGCGCGGGAGTGCCGTGGCGGCGGGGTCGCGCACGTTCATGTCTGCCGGTCGATCTTGGGGTCCAGCGCGTCGCGCAGGCCGTCGCCCAGCAGGTTGAAGGCCAGCACCGTCAGGAAGATGGCGAGGCTGGGGAACAGCGCCACGTGCGGCGCGTTCACCATGTCGGCACGTGCCTCGTTGAGCATGGCGCCCCACTCCGGCGTCGGCGGCTGCGCGCCCATGCCCAGGAACGACAGGCTGGCCGCCGTGATGATCGAGGTGCCCACGCGCATGGTGAAGTACACGACGATGGAGGAGATGGTGCCCGGCAGGATGTGCCGCACGATGATGGTCCAGTCCGAGGCGCCGATACTGCGCGCGGATTCGATGTAGGTCATCTGCTTGAGCACCAGCGTGTTGCCGCGCACCAGCCGCGCGAAGGCCGGCACGCTGAACACCGCCACGGCCACCACCACGTTGGTCATGCTGCTGCCCAGGATGGCGACCACGCCCAGCGCCAGCAGGATGCCGGGGAAGGCGAACAGCACGTCGGAGATGCGCATCACGATGCGGTCCCACCAGCCTTCGTAGTAGCCGGCGAGCAGGCCCAGCGTGGTGCCGATCAGGCAGCCGATCGCCACCGAGAGGAAGCCCGCGGCCAGCGAGATGCGCGCACCCATCAGGATGCGGCTGAAGATGTCGCGGCCCAGCGGATCGACGCCGAACCAGTGCATGGCCGAGGGGCCGTCGTTGATCCGGTCGTAGTCGAAGAAGTTCTCCGCGTCGAACGGCACGATGGCCGGGGCCAGCACGGCCACGGCGACGAGCAGCACGACGAACACCAGCGCGGCCACGGCGACGTGCTGCTTCTTGAATTTGCGCCAGAACTCGCGCCAGGGCGTGCGCACCGTGGAGGCGCCGGCGGCGGGGGCCACCGAGGCCGCCGCGAGCTGGGCTGCGTCGGGCGGCGTGGGAATGGAGGGCGTGGTCATACCGGGTCTTCGTCCGTGGGAGGGTTGCGGTCCGCGCGCTTCACTTGTAGCGGATGGTCGGATTGATGAAGCCGTAGAGCATGTCCACCACCAGGTTGATGAGGATGAACTCCAGCGAGAAAAGCAGCACCAGGGTCTGGATGACGGGGTAGTCGCGCATGGTCACGGCGTCCACCAGCAGGCGCCCGAGGCCGGGCCAGTTGAAGACCGCCTCCACGACGATGGAACCGCCCAGCAGGAAGCCGAACTGCAGGCCCATCATGGTGACGACCGGGATGAGCGCGTTGCGCAGGCAGTGCTTGAGCACCACGGTGCGCTCGTTGAGGCCCTTGGCGCGCGCGGTGCGCACGAAGTCCTCCTGCACCACCTCGACGAAGGAGGCGCGCGTGAAGCGGGCCATCACGGCGGCCACCGCGGCGCCCAGCGTGATGGAGGGCAGGATGTAGTGCTTCCAGCTGTCGGCGCCCACGGTGGGCAGCCAGCCGAGCTGCACCGAGAACACCTGCATGAGCGTCATGCCGAGCGCGAAGGCGGGAAAGGAAATGCCGGACACCGCGAGCGTCATGCCGAGCCGGTCGGGCCAGCGGTTGCGGTACACGGCCGACAGGATGCCGATGCCCATGCCCAGCACCACCGACCAGGCCATGGCGGCGATCGTGAGCAGCAGCGTGGGCATGAAGCGCTCACCGATCTCGGTGGCCACGGGGCGGCGGGTGCGGATGGACGTGCCGAAATCCCCCTGCACCATGCGCGAGAAGAAGTGCACGAACTGCTCGGGCAGGGGCTTGTCCAGGCCCAGCTCCTGCCGGACGAGCTGCACGGTGGCTTCGTCGGCGTCCACGCCCGCGGCCAGGCGCGCGGGATCGCCCGGCAGCATGTGGACGAAGAGGAACACCAGTACCGCCACGATCAGCAGCGTGGGCAGCAGCCCCAGCAGTCGTTTGAGGAAATAGTTCAGCATGATGCGGCGCTGCGGTGCGCAGCGAGGGGAAAACGGGAACGGGAAAAAAGCCCCCCGCGGCGCGCGGGGGGCGGCATGCCGGATGCCTTTACTTCAGCGAGATCTCGTCGCTGTTGATGTTGCCGTCGGGCATCACGTAGACGCCGGAGAGGCGCTTGGAGTGCGCGTAGAGCACTTCCTCGGTCACCAGCGGGATGCGCGGCAGGTCCTTGGCGAGCTGCTCCTGCGCGGTCTTGTAGAGCGCAGCGCGCTCGCTCCCGTCGGTGGTGAGCAGGGCCTTGGCGATGGACTCATCCACGACGGGGTTGCTGTAGAACGCGTAGTTGGCCAGCTTCGGCGCCCACGATTCGGTCGAGAACAGCGGGCGCAGCGCCCAGTCGGCCTCGCCGGTCGAGGACGACCAGCCGATGTAGTAGAGACGTGCCTTGGCGGTCTTGGGATCGGGCCAGGCATCGACCAGTTCCGCACGCTTGCCGGGCTCCAGCGCTTCCACCGACACCTTGATGCCCACCTGCTGCAGCTGCTGCTGCAGGAACTGGATCACCTTCTGGCTGGTGGTGTTGTTGTAGCCGCTCCACAGCGTCGTCTCGAAGCCGTTGGGATAGCCGGCCTCCTTCAGCAGCTCCTTGGCCTTGGCCACGTTGTACGGGATCGGCTGCATCTTCACGGCGTATTCCACGCCCTGCGGCACGAAGCCCTGGGCCGGGAAGGCGTAGCCGTTGAAGGCCACCTTGGAGAGCGCTTCCTTGTTGATGGCGTAGCCGATCGCCTCGCGCACCTTCAGGTTGTCGAAGGGCTTCTGCAGCAGGTTGAACGTCAGGAAGCGCTGGATGATGGACGGCGCCGTCACCACTTCCACCTTGTCGCTCTTCTTCAGCGTGGCGACCTGCTCATAGGGCAGCGTGAAGGCGAAGTCGGCCTCGCCCGTCTGCAGCATGGCGGCGCGGGTGTTGTTCTCGGTGACGGGCTTCCAGGTGATCTGGTCGACCTTGGGATAGCCCTTCTTCCAGTAGTTCGCGAACTTCTTGCCCACGATGGCTTCGGTCTGCTTCCATTCGACGAACTCGAACGGACCGGTGCCCACGGGGTGGAAGGCGATGTCCTTGTTGCCCCACTTGGCGAGCGCGGCCGGCGAGATCATCGCGGCCGAGGCGTGGCCCAGCGCGTTGATGAAGGGGCCGAAGGGCTCCTTGAGCGTGATGCGCAGGGTCTGCGGGTTCACGGCCTCGACCTTGGCGACGCGGTTGAACTGGTTGGCGCGCAGCAGGCGGTTGGCCGGGTCCATCACGCGGTCCAGGTTGGCCTTGGCCGCGGCGGCGTTGAAGTCGGTGCCGTCGTGGAACTTCACGCCCGAACGCAGCTTGAAGGTGTACACCAGGCCGTCCTTGGAGACCTCATAGCTCTCGGCCAGCACGTTCTTGAGCTTCATGTCCTTGTCGAACGCGAACAGGCCTTCGTAGAAGCTCTTGGTGACGGCCGTGGTGATCGTCGTGTTCGTGTTGTAGGGGTCCAGCGTCTCGGGCTGCTGGTAGATGGCCAGCACGGCGTTGCCGGCGGCCAGGGCCGAGCCGGTGGCGGACAGGGCGGCCAGCGCCAGCAGGCTGGCGGCGACGCGACGGGAAGCGGGGGTCTTCTTCATGGTGGACTCCGGTTGGGAAAGGAACATCAATACAGGTTGGCGATGGGGTGGCGCGCCACGAAATGGCCCGGTCCCACTTCCACCAGCGGCTGCACCGCGGGCTCGTCGCCGATGGAGCGGATGGGGCTGGGAATGTCGCCGTCCAGCAGCGCGCGCTTGAGGTGGCGGCGCGCCGGATCGGCGATGGGCACGGCGGCCATGAGCTTCTTCGTGTAGGCGTGCTGCGGGTTCTCGAAGATCGCGCGGCGGGGGCCGATCTCCACGATCTGGCCGAGGAACATCACCGCCACGCGGTGGCTGATGCGCTCCACCACCGCCATGTCGTGCGAGATGAAGAGGAAGGCCACGCCGAGCTCGCGCTGCAGGTCCAGCATCAGGTTGACGATCTGCGCCTGGATGGAGACGTCGAGCGCCGAGACGGATTCGTCGGCCACCACCACCTTGGGGTTGAGCGCCAGGGCGCGTGCGATCGCGATGCGCTGGCGCTGGCCGCCGGAGAACTCGTGCGGATAGCGCTGCGCATGCTCGCGCGGCAGGCCCACCTTCTCCATCAGCCAGTCCACGCGGGCCTGGGCCTCTTCGCGGGTGCCGATCCTGTGCACCAGCAGCGGTTCCATGATCGAGAAGCCCACGGTGAGGCGCGGATCGAGCGAGGCGAACGGATCCTGGAAGATGAACTGGATGTCGCGGCGCAGCGCCTGCACCTCGGACGTGGGCAGATCCAGGATGTTGCGGCCGCCGAACTCGATGGCGCCGCTCTGGCTCTCCACCAGGCGCAGCAGCGAGCGGCCGGTGGTCGACTTGCCGCAGCCGGACTCGCCCACCAGGGCCAGGGTCTCGCCCGGATAGAGGTCGAAGCTCACGCGTTCCACCGCATGCACGCGGCGCTTCACGCGGTTGAGCAGGCCGGCACGCAGGTCGAAGCGCGTCACCAGGTCCTTCACGCGCAGGATGGGCTGAGCGCCTGCCGGGCGGGTGTCCGCCGGCGTGGATTCGAGCACCGGCTGCGCCTGGACCGTGCCATCGGCGCCGAGCAGTTCGAAATGGCGCGGCAGGTCCGTGCCCTGCATGGCGCCCAGCTTGGGCACGGCCGACAGCAGGGCGCGGGTGTAGGCATGCTGCGGCGCGGCGAAGATGCGGTCCGAGGCGCCCTCTTCCACCTTGTCGCCGCGGTACATCACCAGCACGCGGTCGGCCACCTCGGCCACCACGCCCATGTCATGGGTGATGAAGATCACGCCCATGTGCATCTCGTCCTGCAATTGCCGGATGAGCTGCAGGATCTGCGCCTGGATGGTCACGTCCAGCGCCGTGGTGGGCTCGTCGGCGATCAGCAGCTGCGGCTTGCACGACAGCGCCATGGCGATCATCACGCGCTGGCGCATGCCGCCCGAGAGCTGGTGCGGGAAACGGTCCAGCACGTTGCGCGCTTCGGGAATGCGCACCAGTTCCAGCATGCGCAATGCCTCGGCACGCGCGGCAGCGCGGTCCTTGCCCTGGTGCACGCGGATGGATTCGGCGATCTGGTCGCCCGCGGTGAACACCGGGTTGAGCGAGGTCATCGGCTCCTGGAAGATCATGGCCACGTCGGCGCCGCGCACGTCGCGCATCACGGCGTTGCCCGCGCGGGCCACGTCCAGCACCTGGCCATTGCGGCGGCGCAACGCCACCGAACCGCCGATGATCCGGCCGCCGCCGTGCTCCACGAGCCGCATCAGCGCCAGCGAAGTGACGGACTTGCCCGAGCCCGATTCGCCCACGATGGCCAGGGTCTCGCCGCGGTCCACGTGGAAGGAAAGGTTGCGCACGGCGTCCACCGTGCGCTCGGAATTCGCGAAGCGGATGGTGAGGTCGTCCACGGCCAGCACGCGCTGCTCGGGCAGGACGAGGGTCGAGGGAGAGGTCGGGGCGTTGGATTTCATGGGAGCCGGGAGGAAATGCGGTCGTTGGCGGCGTACAGGCGGAGGCCGGGTGCTCAGCGGTAGATGAAGGTCTCGGGCGATGCGCCCACGCGGGCCAGGCCGCGGTACATGCCTTCGGTGTTGAACGGCAGGCAGACGTTGCCCAGGCGGTCCACGGCGACCAGGCCGCCGGTGCCGCCGATGGCGGCCAGGGCGCCGTGCACCACGGCATCGGCGGCCTGCGCGAGGCCGAGGCCACCGTAGGCCATGCGCGCGCACACATCGTGTGCGGCCGCCACGCGGATGAAACTCTCGCCATGGCCGGTGCAGGAAATGGCCGCGGTACGGTCGTCGGCATAGGTGCCCGCGCCGATCAGCGGGCTGTCGCCCACGCGGCCGGGGCGCTTGTTGGTCATGCCGCCCGTGGAGGTGGCGGCGGCGAGGTGCCCGTGCGCGTCCAGCGCCACGGCGCCCACCGTGCCCATCTTGCGGTCTTCGTCGAGCGCGCGGCCCGCCAGCGCCGCGGCGCCGTCGTGGTCCAGCACGGCGCCGCGCTGGCTGGCGCGCGCGGCCTCCAGCTGCGCGCGGCGCGCATCCGTCGAGAAATGCGATGGCTCCACCATCGCCAGGCCCGCGTCGCGCGCCATGCGTTCGGCGCCGTCGCCGGCCATGAGCACGTGCTGGCCGTGCTGCATCACCGCACGGGCGGCCAGCACCGGGTTGCGCACATGCGCCACGCCCGCCACGGCGCCGGCGGCCAGGCTCGCGCCGTCCATCACCGCGGCATCCAGTTCATGCGTGGCATCGGAGGTGAACACCGCGCCGTGGCCGGCGTTGAACAGCGGGCATTCCTCCAGCAGGCGCACGGCTTCGCACACCGCATCCACCGCGCTGCCGCCCCGCGCGAGCACGGCCTGCCCCGCGCGCAGCACATCCTGCAGCGCAGCGTGGTAGGCCTGCTCCTGCGCAGGGCTGATGTGCGCGCGGCTCAGCGTACCTGCACCGCCGTGGATGGCGATCACCGGCGCGGCGGGAGTCGAAGGGGATGCGTGGAAAGCGTTCATGCGGGCAGGCGGCGGCAGGGCAAAAGAAGGGCGGGACGGCGAACGGGAGGCGAAAAAGGCAGCGGGGCGCGCGGACTCAGCGCCCGGGGCCCCGTGGGACGGGCCGGAGCTCCGCCTTGCGGATTCCGGCTTCGGAAGATCGCGGCGAGAGCCGGCTGTGCGAGCTGTCGTGCAGCCACGGCAACACCGCCTCGGTCATGCGCGCGGCGGTCTTCACGGACTCGCGGGACTGGTGCGCCACGGCGCTGGTGAGCGCCTCGATCAGCGCCAGCGCCGAGGATTCGGAGTTCGCCGCGTACTGGTTCTCGGTCTGAGCGAACAGGCAGACGCGCGCGAACGGCACGAGCGGCGAGCGCGCACCGTCGGTGAGCGCCAGCACGGGAACCCCGCGCTCGAAGGCGCCCTGCGCCAGCACGACAGTGTCGGTGAGATAGCGCGGATAGCTGATCGCGACGAACAGGTCTTCGGCCCCCATGCGCGGCAGCAGGCGCGCGCCGTACGACGCGCCGCCCACGCCCGAGAGCAGGTGCACGTTGTCGCAGTACGCGTCCAGCCCGCGCTGCAGCAGGCCGGCCAGCCAGCCGCTCGCACCGAAGCCCGCCAGGTAGATGCGCCGCGCACCCAGCAGCGCCTGCACCGCGGCCTCGCAGGCAGCAGGGTCCAGCGCCTCGCGCGTGGCGGCGATGTTGCGCTGGCTTTCTTCCAGCGCAGCCGCGAACACGTCGCGGATGGACGTTGGCTTTTCCAGCTTGATGCGCATCTTCTCGATGGGCGCCAGCATGGCCTCGAAACCCTTGACCAGCTCGGCGCGCAGCATCGGGTACCCATCCAGGCCCACGGCCCGCGCGAAGCGGTTGGCCGTGGCGATGGACACCCCCACCGCCGACGCCAGTTCGTCGATCGGCATCGTGGCCGCCTGCAGCGGATGCGCGAGCACGTAGTCCGCCATCTGCTGGTGCGAACGCGTCAGCGTGGGACGCGCGCGGCCGATGCGGATCGCGATCGACACGGCTTCGCTGGCGGTTTCGGGAAGGTCGGACATGGGGTGGAGGTGTTGATAAAAAATTTACAACGGCGTCATATTAAAGAAAAAAATCAATCATTCAAAGCGATTTCGCCACTGCACCCGCATGGTGCGGCGCAGCAAGAAAAAGGCCCCCATGCGGTGCATGGAGGCCCTGAAATGCGGCACGCTGCCGCAATGGGGGAAACCCTCAAAACAAGGTGCGCAGGTTTTATTCCGCCTGGATATTCGCGGCCTTCACCACCTGCGCCCAACTGGCGAGGTCGGCCTTCACGCGCGCGCCCAGTTGCTGCGGTCCCTGGTAGTCCGCCGTGGCGCCCTGCTCCTGCGCCTTCTGCTGGAACGCGGGGTTCTGCACCACGGTCCGCACGTCGGCCACCAGCCTGTCCACCACGGCGCGGGGCGTGGCGGCCGGCGCGAACAGCGCGAACCAGGACGTGGCGTCCACCTTCGGATAGCCAGCTTCGGCCGTGGTGGGCACGTTGGGCAGGCTGGGCAGCCGCTCCCTGCCCGTGACGGCCAGCACGCGCAGCTTGCCCGACTGGATGTGCGGCATGAAGGGCGGCGCCGTGCCGAAGGTCAGGTCCACCTGCCCGCCCAGCAGGTCCTGCAGCGCGGGGCCGGTGCCCTTGTAGGGCACGTGCACCATCTTCACGCCGCCCTGCTGCTCCAGCATCGCGCCCGTCACGTGCTGCAGCGAGCCATTGCCCGACGAGGCGTAGTTGAGCTTGCCGGGATTCGCCTTCGCATAGGCGATCAGCTCGTCCAGCGTCTTCACGGGCAGGCCGTCGCGCACCACGATGATCTGCGGTGCGGAGAGCACGTTGGCCACGGGCTGGAAGTCGCCCATGTCCCAGGTCTTCTGCGCCGTGAGCAGCGGCGAGATGACGTGGTAGCCCGAATACTGCATGAGCAGCGTATAGCCGTCCGGCTCCGCGCGCTTGACCGCGCCGGCCGCGATGTTGCCGTTGCCACCGCCCTTGTTGTCCACCACCACCGACTGGCCCAGCACCGGCCCCAGCGCCTGTGCCAGCATGCGCGCCGACAGGTCGGTGGTGCCGCCGGCCGCGGTGGGCACGACGAGAGTGACCGGCTTGGAGGGGTAGTTGCCCTGCGCCGCCGCGGCCAGCGGCAGGGCCGCGCAGGCGGCCAGGGCGGCCAGCGCGAGCCGGCGTGGGAGGGAATGTCGCATGTCGATGTCTCCTGGGTTGTTATCTGTTTCGTCGCGTGGCGCCGCGCCCCGTCAATCCACGGTGGCGCCGGTTTCCTTCACCACGCGCGCCCACTGCGGCAGTTCCGCCTGCACCAGCGCACCGAGCTGCGCGGAAGTGCCCTTGAACGGCTCGCAGCCCACGCCGGCCAGCTTGTCCACCACGTCCTTCTGGTCCAGCGCGCGGGCCACCTCGGCCTGCAGGCGCGCGACGATGGGCGCGGGCGTGCCGGCCGGCGCGAACAGCGCGTACCAGGGCGACTGGCCGAAGCCCGGCAGCGTCTGGCCGATCGTCGGCACGCCGGGCAGCGCGGCCACGGGGCGGCTGTTGACCACGCCCAGCACCTTGAGCTTGCCGGCCTTGATGAACGCGATGCAGGAAGGCAGGCTCTGTATCGACAGCGGCACCTGCCCGCCCGCCACGTCCGTCGCCGCGGCGGCGGAGCCCTTGTAGGGCACGTGCTGCAGCCGGATGCCCGCGGCCTTCTGCAGCATCTCGCCGATCAGGTGGTTGAGCGTGCCGTTGCCTGCCGAGGCGATCGCATATTCCCCGGGTCTGGCCTTGGCGAGCGCGATGAGGCCCGCGATGTCGTTCGCGGGAAACGACGGGTGCGCGACCAGCACGTAGCCCGCCGTGGCCACGGGCGCGACCGGCTCGAAATCCTTCACCGGATCGAAGCCGGGATTGCGGTAGAGCGCCGGCCCGATCACGTGCGCGCTGTCGGCCGTGAGCAGCAGGGTGTAGCCGTCGTGCCTGGCGCGCGCCGTGGCCGCGGTGGCGAGCGTGCCGCCCGCGCCGGGGCGGTTGTCCACCACCACGCTCTGGCCCATCTGCTCGGACAGGCGCTGCGCCACCACCCGGGCGATCGCGTCGTTGGCGCCGCCGGCGGCCTGCGGCACGATCAGCGTGATGGGCTTGGAGGGATAGCCGTCCTGCGCCCGGGCGAATGGAACGGGGGTGCAGAGGGTGGCGGCGAGCGCCTGCAGCGCGCGGCGGCGCGGCAGGCGGCCGGCAAGGGAGGGAAGCGTGGGCATGGTGTGTCTCCTGTCGTCGTAGTGCTTTTTCTGGTTCGTTATGCCTGGCGTTGGCGCCGCCGCTGCGGCGGCCTCGGTCGGTTCCTAGCGCGCCATCGCCCGCTCCCGGATGGCCTCGAAATCCGCGGGCACCGGGTGCAGGTCCAGGCGCCGCCCGGCCTTGGCGAGCTGGCCGGGGATGTCGTGGCCGATGAGCCCAGGCAGCCGCCGCGCGGCCGCGAGCAGTGCCGGCAGGTCCACGCCCGTGTCGTAGCCCATGAGCTCCAGCGCATGCACCACCTCTTCGCTGCAGACGTTGCCCGAGGCACCCGGCGCATAGGGGCAGCCGCCCAGCCCGCCCAGCGAGGCGTCGAACCGGTCCGCGCCCGCGTCGATCGCCGCCAGCACGTTGGCCAGGCCCATGCCGCGCGTGTTGTGGAAGTGCAGCGTGAAGGCCGTCGCAGGCCAGCGGGCGCGCGCCGCGGCCACCAGCGCCGCCACCTGCGAGGGGTGCGCCATGCCGGTGGTGTCGCACAGCGTGATGCCGCTCACGCCCAGGTCGGCGAAGCGCTGTACCCAGCCGAACACCTCGGCCTCGGCCACGTCGCCCTCCATCGGGCAGCCGAACACGCACGAGAGGGACACGTTCACCGCCACGCCCGCGCCCTGCGCCGTGGCCACCACCCGCGCGAGCGAGGCGAACGACTGCGCGCGCGTCATGCGCAGGTTGGCCAGGTTGTGCGTCTCGCTGGCGGACATCACCAGGTTGAGTTCATCGGTGCGCGCCTCGATCGCGCGCTCCGCGCCGCGCACATTGGGCACCAGCGCGGCATAGACCACGCCCGGGCGGCGCGCGATCTCCCGCATCACGATCTCCGCGTCGCGCAGCGCCGGGATCGCGGTGGGCGACACGAAGGCCGTCACCTCGATCTTGGAAAGTCCCGTGTCCGACAAGGCGTCCACCAGCGCGATCTTGTCTTCGGTGGGCACGAAGGCCTGCTCCATCTGCAGGCCGTCGCGCGTGCCCACTTCCTGCATGTGGATGCGGTGGCCCGCACCGCGCCACACCGTGCCGGTCGCATTCATTGCACCACCCCCTTCTCGCGCAGCAGCGCGATCTGGGCGTCGCTCAGGCCGGCCTCGCGCAGCACCGCGTCGGTGTCGTCGCCCAGCCTGGGCGCGCTGGAGCGGATGGTGCCCGGGGTGGCCGAGAGCTTGGGCACGATGCCCGGCACCTCCACCGTATAGCCGTCGCGCGTCGCCTGCGGCAGAAGCATGCCGCGGGCGCGGTAGTGCGGGTCTTCCGCGATGTCCCGCGCCGTATAGACCTTGCCGGCGGGCACGCGCGCGGCAGCGAGCGTTTCCATCACCTCGGCCACGGTGCGCTGCGCCGTCCAGGCGCCGATCGCGGCGTCGATCTCCTGCACGCGCGCCACGCGGCCGGCATTGCTCGCAAGATCGGGCGCCGCGGCGAGGTCCGGCCGGCCGATACCCTCCATCAGCCGCCGGAAGATGCTGTCGCCATTGCCCGCCACCAGCACCCAGCCGTCCGTGCAGGGGTAGGCGTTGGAAGGGGCGATGCCCGGCAGCGCGCTGCCTGCGGCGTCGCGCACCGCGCCGAAGGCGCTGTATTCCGGGATCAGGCTTTCCATCACGTTGAACACCGCCTCGTGCAGCGCCACGTCGATCACCTGCCCCTGTCCGCCATTCACCTTGCGGTGGTAGAGCGCCGTGAGCACGCCGATGGCGCCGTGCAGCGCCGCCAGCGTGTCGCCGATCGACACCCCCACGCGCACGGGCACGCGGCCCGGCTCGCCCGTCAGGTGCCGCAGGCCGCCCATGGCCTCGCCGATCACGCCGAAACCCGGCAGGTCGCGGTAGGGCCCCGTCTGGCCATAGCCCGAGATGCGCAGGATGACCAGCCCGGGGTTGAGCGCGTGCAGCTCCTCGGGCGACATGCCCCAGCCTTCCAGCGTGCCGGGGCGGAAATTCTCGATCAGCACGTCGGCCTCGGCGATCAGCCGGCGGGCGATGTCCTGCCCTTCCGGCAGGCGCAGGTCCAGCGCCACCGAGCGCTTGTTGCGCGACTGCACCTGCCACCAGACCGACGTGCCGTCCTTGAGCATGCGCCAGTTGCGCAGCGGATCGCCCGTGCCGGTGGCCTCGATCTTCACTACCTCGGCGCCGAATTCGCCCAGGGTCTTGCCGCAGAACGGCCCGGCGATGAGCTGGCCCATCTCGATCACCCGTACGCCGGCCAGGGCCGCGGGGGTCGTCGGGGTGGCGGACGGGGCGGGTGCCTGCGCGTCCCTGGATTCCATGGATGTCGTCTCCTGCATGGCGCGCATCATGCCCAGCACCGGCACGGCCGCAAAACGCCCAATCGAGAAGGTGCCATCGCAAAACGGCATGGCAGACTGTCGCCCATGAAACTCGATCCCGTGTCCCTGCGCCTCTTCGTGGCGGTGATGGAAGAGAACGCCATCGCCCGCGCCGCCGCGCGCGAGCACATCGCCGCCTCGGCCGCCAGCCGCCGGCTCGCGGAACTGGAGGACGCCCTGGGCGTGGACCTGTTCGCCCGCAGCAACCGCGGCAGCGAGCCCACGGCCGCCGCCTACGCGCTGCTGCACATGGCGCGCGGCGTGCTCAACGACCTGGACGGCATCGCCGCGCAGATGGGCGACTTCCGCGCCGGGGTGCGGGGCCAGGTGCGCGTGGTGGCCAACATCTCGGCCATCACCCAGTTCCTGCCCGGGGACCTGCAGCGCTTCATGGCGGCCCACCCCCAGGTGCAGGTGCGGCTGGAGGAGCAGATCAGCAGTGCCATCGCCCGTTCCGTGGCGGAAAACGCGGCCGACATCGGCATCCTCAACCACGGCAACTACGGCGACCGCGTCGCGCTGCTGCCCTACCGGGAGGACGAGCTGGTGCTGGTGGCGCCGCGGGGCCACGCCCTGGCGCGGCGCCGCAGCGTGCGCCTGGCCGAGGCGCTCCATTGCGACTTCGTCGGCGTGCATCCGGGCAGTGCCATCAACAATCTGCTCACGCGCGCCGCCGCGGACGCCGGCCGGCCCCTGCGGCTGCGCATCCAGGTGACCAGCTACGACGCGCTCTGCCTGATGGTGTCCGCCGGGCTGGGCGTCGGCGTGCTGCCGCGCGGCAGCGCCCGGCTCTACCTGGGCACGCTGCCGCTGCGCACCGTGGCGCTGGCCGAGCCCTGGGCGCGGCGCCAGCTGTCGCTGTGCGTGCGGGCGGGCGACGCGCTCTCCAGCGCGGCCCGGCTGCTCGTGGACCACCTGCGTGCGGCGCCGCCCGCGGAGGCCGCGCCATGACCGCCGCCCCGCTCCTTTCCTGGGACCTCTTCTGCCGCGTCATCGACAACTTCGGCGACATCGGCGTCTGCTGGCGCCTCGCGGCCCAGCTCGGCGCGCAGGGCCACCGCGTGCGGCTGTGGACCGACGACGCCACCGCCCTCGCCTGGATGGCCCCGGAAGGCGCACCGGGCGTGCAGGTGCTGCCCTGGCCCGCCGCCGGGCCGATGTCCGCCGGACCGGGCGACGTGCTCGTCGAGGCCTTCGGCTGCGACATCCCCGAGGCCTTCCTTTCCCGCCTGCCCGCCGCCGACGGACCGCAGGCCGCGCGGCGCCCCGTGTGGATCAACCTGGAATACCTTTCGGCCGAGGCCTATGTCGAGCGCAGCCACTGCCTGCCCTCGCCGCTCTTCTCCGGCCCCGGCGCCGGGCGCACCCGCTGGTTCCTCTACCCGGGCTTCACGCCGCGCACGGGCGGCCTGCTGCGCGAGCCGGACCTGGCCGCGCGCCAGGCGGCCTTCGACCGCACCGCCTGGCGCCTCCGCCACGGCGTGGCCGCGGATGCGCTGGCCGTCTCGCTGTTCTGCTATGAGCCCGCCGGGCTGCCTGCCCTGCTGCGCCGACTCTCGGAGCAGCCGCGCTCCCACCTGCTGGCCACCCCGGGGCGCGCCACGGCCGCCGTGCGCGCCGCGCTGGCGGGCGAGCCGGCCGGAAAGGCACCGCCCCCTGCTGGGCCCATGGTCACCTATCTGCCGCATTGCCCGCAGCCCGGATTCGACGAGATGCTGTGGGCCTGCGACCTGAACGCCGTGCGCGGCGAAGACTCGCTGGTTCGCGCGCTCTGGGCCGGCCAGCCCTTCGTCTGGCACATCTACCCGCAGGACGATGGCGCGCACCACGCCAAGCTCGACGCCTTCCTCGACTGGCTGCAGGCACCGGCCGCGCTGCGGCATTTCCACCACGCCTGGAACGGCATGGCGGACCCGGCCGCCCTGCCCCCGCTCACGGCCGCCCACCTGGGCGAGTGGCGCGACTGCGTGCGGGCGGCACGCAGCCGCCTGCACGCGCAGGACGACCTCGTGACGCAGTTGCTCGGGTTCGTCCAGGAAAAAAGCTAAAATCCAGGGTTTTGCGCCCAAAAGGGGCGGCACGCGTAGTTCCGCATGCCGGCCGGCGCATCCCCCCGCCGCGGAACCTGCCCGGCGCCCTTGCCGCACCGCCGCGCTCGCAGCCGGCCTTCGGCGGGCGCTCCGGTGCGTTGAGCGGCCACAACCCAGGCAGACCTGCTATGAAAATCGCTCAAGAAATCCGCGCCGGCAACGTGATCATGCACGGCAAGGACCCGATGATCGTCCTCAAGACCGAATACGCACGCGGCGGCCGCGGCGCCGCCACCGTGCGCATGAAGCTCAAGGCCCTGCTGAACAACATGGGCACCGAAGTGGTGTTCAAGGCCGACGACAAGATCGACAACGTGATCCTGGACAAGAAGGAGTGCACCTACTCCTACTTCGCCGATCCGATGTACGTCTGCATGGACTCCGAGTACAACCAGTACGAAGTCGAAGCCGAGAACATGGGCGACGCGCTGAACTACCTGGAAGACGGCATGTCCGTCGAAGTGGTGTTCTACGACGGCAAGGCCATCTCGGTCGAGCTGCCCACCAGCGTCGAGCGCGAAATCACCTGGACCGAGCCCGCCGTCAAGGGCGACACGTCCGGCAAGGTGCTCAAGCCCGCCAAGATCGCCACGGGCTTCGAAGTGCCGGTGCCCCTGTTCGTGAACCAGGGCGACAAGATCGAAATCGACACCCGCACGGGCGAATACCGCAAGCGCGTCTGAGCAGGTTGCGCGCCACGCGGCGCGCCTCTCTCGTTCACCTGGAAAAAGGCACCCGCCATTCAAATGGCGGGTGCCTTTTTCGTTGCACGGCCAGGGCCGGCGCGTGAGGGCTCAGGGGTGTTCGATCAGCAGGACTGCCGTGGTGTGCGGCTCGAGCGCCTCGAACACATGCCTCGCGTCAGCCGCATAACGGGCGTAGTCCCCCGGGGCCAGCTCCACCGGCCGGTCGGCCGGTCCGACACGGGCGCGGCCGCTGCACAGCACGACATGCTCGACCGTACCGGGCAGATGGCTGTCCGATGCCCGGGGTTCTCCAGGCTGCACCGCCAAGCGGTAAAGATCGCGCTGCATGCCGGCGGGACACACTGCCAGGAGCGTTGCGGCGTAGTTCGCCTGCTCGGACGCCAGCGCCACGCCTTCGTTCGCCCGGACGACATGCACGTGGGCCGAGGGCTCGGCGATCAGCCGCGTCACCTGCACCCCCAGGGCCGTCGCCAGCGCCCAGAGTGTTTCCAGGCTGGGGTTGCCGCTGCCGGCCTCCAGCTGCGACAGGGTGGATTTGGCGATCTGGGCGCGCTTGGCCAATTCCGACACGGAAAGGCCCAATCGCTCCCGTTCACGCCGGACGGCGGAGGCCAGCAGGTCGATCGGCGATGACAGGGGTAAGGCGGCCATGTTTCCCATCCAACAAATCAAACAGTCGTTCGACTTGACGAACGAACAGCAAAAATCCATCATATCGCCCAATTGTTCTATTTGACGAACAAGAGAGCAAACACTCCCTTTCCCAGTTGGCACCGATCCCGGTGCGACCCGTACGGAATACGCCAATGAACCCGAGAACCGCCGGCATGGTGCAGATGGCCACGGCGATGGTTATCGCCGGCACCGTAGGCTGGTGCGTACTGCTGACCGGAATGCCGGCGGCTTCGGTGGTGTTCTGGCGCTGCGCATTCGGGGCCCTGGCACTTGCATGGATCTGCCTCGGCAGGCATCGGACAGGCATTCGTGGCATCGGCCTGCGGCAGGCAGGCATGGCAGCCCTCGGTGGCGTGGCGCTCGCCGCCAGCTGGGCCCTGCTCTTCGCAGCCTATTCGCATGCTTCCATCGCCATTGCTACCGTCACCTACCACACCCAGCCCTTCATGCTGGCAGCTCTCGGCGCGCTGTTCTTCGGCGAAAGGATGACACCTTCACAAGGGGGGTGGCTGGGCCTGGCATTCGTCGGGCTGGTGCTCATCGTCATCGGCGGAACGACATCCGGTGTGCCGCCGTCCGCCTACCTGTCCGGGTTCGGGCTCGCGCTGGCAGCCGCATTTTTCTACGCGCTGGCGGCCACCGTGACCAAAAAACTGCACGATGTGCCGGCCCGGCTGATCGTGCTGGTCCAGCTCATCGTGGGCAGCGTGCTTCTGCTGCCGTTCGCCACCCTGCCCACGGGCGCCTCGGCGCCGGCAGTCTGGGCCCTGCTGGCCGCGATCGGGGGCATCCACACGGGCCTCATGTCCACACTGCTCTACAGCGCCATCCAGAAGCTGCCGACGTCCACAGTCGGCGTGCTGTCGTTCCTCTATCCCATCGTGGCCATTCTGGTCGATGCCTGGGCGTTCGGGCACTGGCTCGGGCCGGTGCAGATCAGCGGCGCGGTAGCGATCCTGTGGGCCGTGGCGGGGACCCACTTCGGCTGGCGGATCGGATCCCTGCGCCGCTGAGCGTGGCCCGGGCTGCAGGGGGGCCGATAACGCCGTCAGGAAGGAAGAGACTGCAGCGCCGCGTCATGCGCGCGCCGGAGCAGGCGCCGGCGGATCAGGCCGCTCGCCGGCCTGATCAGCAGCCAGTACAGGCGGAAGCGCCGCAGTGCCGCGCCATCGCCGCACCAGACGCGGGTGCGTGTGGTCAGCCGCGTCCCGGCGCCTTCCGGAACCACCGTGAAATTCATCACCAGCTTCGCGATGCCCGCCGGACTCAGAGCCTCGAAAGCCGCCGCGTCGCGCATCTCGACCAGCCCGTAGTCCGATTGCCAGAAGCGGCCCGCCAGCCCATACGCCAGTTCGCGGTCGCCGTCGCGCCCGAGGGGCGTGAAGGTGGCGATGCCGAAGGAGGGACGGTGCTGCAGGCGGGAGGCGAATCCCAGCCGCCCGGCAAGGCGGTTGGGCGTCTCGCGCAATGCGATCAATCCACGGGCGATCGGGTCGTCCAGCACTTCGGGACGACCAAGCACATCGAGCACGTGGGCCGGCGGGGCCGGGATGTGCCGGCTGTGCTCCTCTGCGAACTGGTGGTGGGGCAGGTAACGGTCGATCAGGCTCATGGGGCCATTATTGGGTCTGGCGATCCGCCCGTGCCGCCACCCAGGAAGTCGCCCCGGTGCAGGCGCACCCATGTCAGCGCGTCGGTGGGCACGAAGTCTTCCAGCCCCCTGCCAGGTGTGAATGGCCTGGCGAGGATCGCATCGGCCTCTTCGGGATGGGCCTCGAAATACCGGAACTTCGAGGCGATGCGCCGCCCCATCCCCGGGCCCATCGCGGCATCGACCTCGCGTTCGAACGCGTCGATGGACTGTGCGCGGTAGGCGACCGGCCGGCCGAGACCTGCGGCGATGCAGGCGGCCAGGCCATCGCCGCCAAGGCTCTGCGGTCCTGCGATGCGGTGGTCGCCCGTGCCACCGCGCTCCAGCAATGCGATCGCTGCGCGGGCGCAGTCGTCCACCGACGTCCAGGCGATGCGCTGGGACGATGCGATGGGCGGTGCGAAGATGCCGGCCCCGGCGATCTCCTGGCGCGCGGAAGGCTTGAGCAGATTGTCGAGGTACATCGTGGGACGCACCGTGGCAAAGGCCAGGCCGGCACGCCGCAACGCTTCTTCGACGAGGGCATTGCCGACGAAGCCGGGCTCCGCACATGGAGCGGGCCGGCTCGCGCTCGCAAGCGCGAGCACCACCGAGCGCAGGCCCGCAGCGGCCAACGCGATGGCCGCGCGGCCTGCCTGCGAGGCCATCGTACCGGCGGGGCCGGTGGGAATCCGGACCACGGCATGCCGCACGCCGATGCAGGCCTCCCGCAGGGAGGCCAGGTCGTCGAGATCCGCGCGGACCCATTCGACGCCCGCGGATGGATGTTCGGGAACGCGGGCCGGATCGCGCACCATCGCACGGACACGGAATCCCCGCGCCAAAGCCGCGCGCACGACCGCGCTGCCCTGTACGCCGGCGGCCAGATAGACGAGGACGACGGGCCTCGGGGAATGGGATGCATTCATGAACAGCTCCTTCGGCAAGGGCCCGAGGAAGCCGCATCAACGCCGATGGCTCCGAGCAGGCCCGCAAGGCGCACGGCGGCGCGGGACTGTCGGGTACCGCGCCTGTTCGGCGCGGACAGAACCTTCCCCGGGGTGGGGAAAGGGCTTGGGCCTACCCAGACCAAGCCTGCCATTTCGACGGGGCCAGTGTATCAGCGAAGGAATGCGGGCGGCCGTTCAGCGCTTTTCAGAACGATTCAGCCGCCCTTCAGCGCGCGGCGCCGGACACCGCCAAGAATGGCCCCGGAGCCTTTCTCCAGGGAGAACACACCATGACCATGACAGCCGACCGGACCCCGCCCATGCGCCTTGCGCGCCCCGCCTGCGGGCCCACCGCCGCGCCCCTGCTCGCCACGCTGCTTCTCGCCGCAGGGCTGCACACGGAAGGCGCGCAGGCCGAGCCGTGCCGCGCGATCGCATCCGTGCAGCAGAGCGGCGTATCGGCCAACAACAATGCCGCGGGCGGCCACCTCAACCAGCACATCTTCGGCGCCACGCCGCCGCAAGGCAGCAGCCAGGCAACCAAGACCCTGTTCTCCAGCGTTGACGAATACAAAGGCTTCTGGAACAACTACCTCGATCCGAAGAAATACACGGGCAACGCGGTCAATTGCTCGGGCAACAGCGCGCGGCAGAAGGTGACCGTCTACAGCGTGCTCAAGAAGGACCGGATCGGTGGCTTCAACTGCTCCGCCGCGGACGGCCAGGGCAGATGCACCACCAAGACGGCCTCGCAGTACTCGAACGTCCAGCTCGATTTCGAGGTGGTCGGCGGCCAGTGGATCCTCCTCACGGCCTATCCGACCAACTGAGGCCGGGCTATCGGCCAGCGGCCCGGCGGTACAGCCGCAGCGTGGCCAGCAGGCCGCAGACCGCGGCGGCCGTCATCCACCAGCCCGGCGCAGCCTTGTCGCCCGACCATTCGATCAGGCCCGTGGCGACGGCCGGCGTGAAGCCGCCGAACACCGCGGTCGCCAGGCTGTAGGCCAGCGAGAAGCCCACCGTGCGCACGTCCACCGGCATCACCTCGGTCAGCGCGACGACCATCGCGCCGTTGTAGCTCGCGTACAGGAAGGAAAGCCACAGTTCCACCTCCAGCATGCGCGCGAAATCGGGAGCGGCCACCAGCCACTTCAGGGCCGGATAGGCGGTGAAGATGGTCAGCACGGTGAAGGCCACCAGCAGCGGCTTGCGGCCCACGCGATCGGAGAGCGCGCCCATCACCGGCAGCCAGAAGAAGTTGGACAGCGCCACGCACAGCGTGACGATCAGCGCGTCCGTGGTGCTCAGGTGCAGCACGCTCTTGCCGAAGGTCGGCGTGTACACGGTGATGAGGTAGAACGACACGGTCGTCATCGACACCATCATCATCCCCGCGATCACCAGGCCCCAGTTGGACATGATCGAGCGGAAGATCTCGCGGGTGGAAGGACGGTGCTTGCGCGCCTTGAATTCCTCGGTCTCCTGCAGCGAGCGGCGGATGATGAACAGCACCGGCACGATCAGGCAGCCCACGAAGAACGGCACGCGCCAGTAGAAGTCGGCGATCTCCTGCGGCACGAAGGTCACGTTGAGCCAGTAGCCCAGCGCCGCGGCGACGATGATCGCCACCTGCTGGCTGGCCGACTGCCAGCTCACGTAGAAGCCCTTGCGTCCCGGCGTCGCCATCTCCGACAGGTACACGGAGACCCCGCCCAGCTCCACGCCGGCCGAGAAGCCCTGCAGCAGGCGCCCGATCAGCACCAGCAGCGGCGCCGCCAGCCCGATGGTGGCGTAGCCCGGCACGCAGGCGATCAGCAGCGTGCCCAGCGCCATCAGCGCCAGCGTCACGATCAGCCCCTGGCGGCGGCCCACGCGGTCCACATAGGCACCCAGGAAGACGGCGCCCAGCGGACGCATCAGGAAGCCCGCGCCGAAGGTCATGAACGTCAGCATGAGCGACGCGAACTCATTGCCCGCGGGGAAGAAGGCCTTGGAGATCTGCGTGGCGTAGAAGCCGAACAGGAAGAAATCGAACATCTCCATGAAATTGCCGCCCGTCACCCGCAGGACGGTGGCCAGCATCGACGAAGCGGGCGCGGAAGGAGCGGCTTCGCTGCCGGAAGCCATGGAGGAATGGGTAGAGGGAGTCATGGGAGGCAGGAGGCACCGCCATCGACGATGGCGGCGCGACCGGAAGTGGACACCCCGAAATTAGAGCCCAACCGTCAGCGAAAGCATTACGTGGAAATGCGTACGCCGCTCACCCCGCCAGCACGGCCCCCACCAGCCACACATTCGCCACCGAGATCACGCCGAACAGGCCCCAGGCCAGCACGCGCACCGCCCGGCCGCTGGCGAACGGCCCCATCACCGTGCGGTCGCTCGTGAACCGGATCAGCGGCCACATCGCGAACGGCAGCTGGAAGCTCAGCACCACCTGGCTCAGCACCAGCATCTTGCCCACGCCCTCGTCGCCCAGCCACCACACGCCCACCAGGGCCGGCACCAGTGCGAGCACGCGCGTGATGAGGCGCCGCTGCCAGCAGGGAATCTTGAGCTGGAGGAAGCCTTCCATCACGATCTGTCCGGCGATCGTGCCCGTGAAGGTGGAACTCTGGCCCGACGCGAGCAGTGCGATGCCGAACAGCGTGGCGGCCAGCGCGCTGCCCACCAGCGGCTCGATCAGGCGGTAGGCGTCCGCGATGTCGGCCACGTCCTGGTGGCCATGGCGGTGGAAGGCACTCGCGGCCAGCACCATGATGGCCGCGTTCACCAGCAGCGCAAGCGACAGGGAAATCACCGCGTCCAGCGTGCAGAAGCGGATCGCCTCGCGGCGGCCGGCATCGCTGTCCTCCACCAGCCGGGTCTGCACCACCGAGGAATGCAGGTACAGGTTGTGCGGCATCACCGTGGCGCCCACGATGCCGATGGCCAGGTACAGCGCGCCCGGCTGCTGCAGCCGCTCCATGCTGGGCGCGAAGCCGATGGCCACCTCGGACCACAGCGGCTGGGCGAATGCCAGTTCCACCGCGAAGCAGCCGGCGATGGTGCCCACCAGCCCCAGCACGATCGCCTCCACCCGCCGGAAACCCGCGCCCTGCAGGCCCAGCACCAGCACCGTATCGAACGCGGTGATGCCGATGCCCACGGGAATCGACACCCCGAAGAGCAGGTGCAGCGCCAGCGCCCCGCCCAGCACCTCGGCGAGGTCGCAGGCGATGATGGCCAGCTCGGCCCCCGCCCACAGGAAGCGGTTGGCCGCGGGCCCGTAGCGCTCCCGGCACAGCTGGGCCAGGTCCTTCTGCGCGACCAGCCCCAGCCGCACGCACAGCGCCTGCAGCAGCATCGCCGCCAGGCTGGCCAGAAGCACCACGAACAACAGCCCGTAGCCGAACCGCGACCCCGCCTCGATGTCCGTCGCCCAGTTGCCCGGATCCATGTAGCCCACGGACACCAGCAGCCCCGGGCCGGCGTAGCGCAGCAGCTTCCGGTGGAACGGCAGGCCCGGATCGATGCGTACGGAACCCTTGACCTCCGAAGGGCAGAACGGTGCGGTGGCGGTGCGCGGGAGCGGGAAGAACATGCTGCGATCTTAGACAGCCGACAGGCGTCTGTGCGGCAAAAGTTGCTATCTCTTGGATAGCAGACTCACCACATCGGAGGCCAGGCAAGACGCACTGCCCGCTGGGGCGACTCGGGCTTGCGGAAGAAGCCGCACTGCGCTTCACCGCACGGGCTTCAGCTTCTCTCGTCGCTCGTGCGCGGCCTCCACGCCCTCCTGGACTCTCCTGGCGCGCGTCTCCGCCTTGACGGCTTCATCGATTCGACGCATCAGAAAACTGCGCTTTCCAGGGGGCAGAGCCTCGAAAGCCTGCAGCACACCTTCGGCCCGCAATGCCGCCAGCAGGTCATCTGGAATTTCTACACTGCCGCGGTCCAGAACGGTGATCTGCACTTTTATGCGGTCGCCGGTCCGAATAGACGCGTCTTTGCGGACCTTGGCCTTGATGCGGATGTAATGCTGGCCCCCACCCACGGGAAACAAGCTGATTTGAAACGGTTCCGAATCATTGACCCGTGCCAGAACAGGGACAGGGCCCTTGGTTCCAAGCGCCTCGGTGATCTCGGCCGGCACGGGAATGGCGCAGTAGTCCATCCCCTCGGCCCAATTCTCCAGGACTCCGTTGAATGAGAATTTCTGCCCTGCGCGTGGGGTGGCTTCCATTGGCGTGAACCTTCTTTCGGAAGTGGGTCTGCGTCTGCAGGTGCGGGGCCCGCCTGTCGATTCGGAACCCCTTCAACGGCTGAGTGACTGAAAGAGAGACCGCCCCGATGACTGCCGCACAGTCCGTCCGAAAGGCCGACGCTCTCCGGCCGCAACCGGGACAATACAGGGCTGAGCGACGTTGTCTCCCCCGCGAAAACACCCAAAATCGCTTGAGGCGGCAGTGCAACTGCTCGCACAAGCGGATCCAAGTTGGTCTAGGCCGGAAGGGGACTCTGGAGGAAGCAGGATGCAACGGCCCTGGAGCAGTGCGGCGCCGGCGCCGGAGATACTGGACGACAAAGGTATCCGGCACGCGTTGAAGTATCGGCTTCTTGAACACGCGTGTCTTTATGAGACCGCCAGGGCGTAGGGAGGCTCCGGAACATCGACGGGCGGCTCAATCGCCGCGGCGATGCCGCACACTTGTTGGCTCTGATCGAAGGCGGGAACAGACGATGACACGGCGATACGGATGGAGCGCGATGCTGGTGTGGCTGGTGACATTCGGCGCGGCGGCGGCCGGCCCGACGCCCGGCGAGTACGCCACCAGGAAAGGCTGGGGCAGCATGCGGGTCACCGACAAGGGCGGGGCTCGGCAATTCGACCTGTTGTCGGTCGGCGCCAACGGCCACACCTGCACGCTGTCGGGCACGCTGCAGGGCGACAAGGCGGAGGTGAAGGACGCCGGCGACGTACCCTGCAAGCTCGCGTTCACGCCGGTGCAGGGCGGGTTCAACGTGGCCGCGCTGACCCGGGAAAGCTGCCGCGGCTACTGCGGCATGCGCGCCAGCTTCGACGGTGACTACCTGAAGCTGCCGGCCGGCTGCACCGCTGCAGCCAGCAGCCGACGGCGCGAGGCTTACCTGCAGGACTATCGTGGCAAGCGCTATGCCGAGGCATTGGCCGGCATGAAGGCGTTTGAAGGCGAGTGCGGCGGCTTCCTCAACTGGCTCGATCGCGACCGCTTCGCCAACGACCGCGCCATTACCCTGCTGCGTCTGGGCCGGCCGAAGGAGTGCCTGGCGGCGCTGGACGGCACCATGGCCGGCCGCAGCCGCGACGAGGCCTCGTTCCAGGCGGAACTGGACAAGCAGAGCACCATGCTGCCGCCCAGCGACTGGGACACCTATCTGCCCATCGCCAAGTCCACTTGGTTCAACCGCAGGCTGTGCGAGACGGTTCGGGACTGAGCCTGAGATGCGCCGAGTGCCGGGCAGGCGAGCGTTGCGGCCGACGCTGGGACTTGCGAAGCGCCGATAAGGGGTTAGGATATACACCATCACATGTATATCATCCAGGTGTAACCATGCAGGTAGCGAAGTGGGGCAACAGTCTGGCCGTTCGCCTGCCGACAAGTCTGGTAGAGGCGCTTGAACTTCGGGAGGGCGACGATATCGAGATCGTCGTGGACGCTCCCCGGCTGTTCGCGGTGCGCAAGAAGCCCGGAGCGGAGGCCATGCTGGAGCGGCTCCGTACCTTCCGCGGCAAGCTGCCGGCGGACTTCAAGTTCAACCGGGACGAGGCCAATGGCCGCGGATAAAGGCAAGGTCTTCCTCGACAGCAACGTAGTGCTTTACCTGCTGTCCGAGGATGCAGCGACGGCGGACAGCGCCGAGGCGCTGCTGCAGCGTCGACCAGTCATCAGCGTTCAGGTGCTCAACGAGGTTACCCATGTGTGCGTGCGCAAGCTGAAGATGGGGTGGAGCGAGGTAGGGCAGTTCCTGGCGCTGGTCAGAGCGTTATGCACTGTGGTTCCGCTCACGGTCGAGGTGCATGACCGTGCACGACAACTGGCCGAGCGGCACCAGTTGTCGTTCTACGACGCCTGCATCGTAGCTGCGGCTGCGGCGGAAGGTTGCCAGACCCTTTATTCCGAAGACATGCACCATGGCCTCATCCTCGAGGGAGGCCTGTCGATTCAAAATCCTTTCAACGGCTGAGGCTGAAAGAGGACGCCGTGGTAACGGCGGCGCAATCCGCGCGAAAGTGGGCGCCCTCCGGCCGGAACTGGGACAATACGGGGATGAGCGACGTTCTCTCCCCCACGAAAACACCCAAAGTCGGGTTCGTGAGCCTCGGCTGCCCCAAGGCCCTCACGGATTCCGAACTCATCCTCACGCAGCTGAGCGCCGAGGGTTACCAGACTTCCAAGACCTTCGAGGGCGCCGACCTCGTCATCGTCAACACCTGCGGCTTCATCGACGATGCCGTGAAGGAAAGCCTCGACACCATCGGCGAGGCGCTGGCCGAGAACGGCAAGGTCATCGTCACCGGCTGCCTGGGCGCGCGGGCGGGCGAGGGCGGCGGCAACCTGGTGCGCGAGATGCACCCGAGCGTGCTGGCCGTGACCGGCCCGCATGCCACGCAGGAGGTGATGGACGCCGTCCACCAGAACCTGCCCAAGCCGCACGACCCGTTCATCGACCTCGTGCCCGGCGGTTTCGGCGTGGCGGGCGTGAAGCTCACGCCCCGGCACTATGCGTACCTCAAGATCAGCGAGGGCTGCAACCACCGCTGCACCTTCTGCATCATCCCTTCGATGCGCGGCGACCTGGTCTCGCGCCCCGTGGGCGACGTGCTGAGCGAGGCGAAGGCGCTGTTCGAGGGCGGCGTGAAGGAGCTGCTGGTGATCAGCCAGGACACCTCCGCCTATGGCGTGGACGTGAAATACCGCACCGGCTTCTGGGACGGCAAGCCGGTCAAGACGCGCATGCTGGAGCTGGTGCAGACGCTGGGCGAGATCGCCGAGCCCTACGGCGCCTGGGTGCGCCTGCACTACGTGTACCCGTACCCCAGCGTGGACGAGGTGATCCCGTTCATGGCCACGGGCAGGATCCTGCCCTACCTGGACGTGCCGTTCCAGCACAGCCACCCCGACGTGCTCAAGCGCATGAAGCGGCCGGCCAGCGGCGAGCGCAACCTGGAGCGCATCCAGCGCTGGCGCGAGGCCTGCCCGGAGCTGGTGATCCGCAGCACCTTCATCGCGGGCTTCCCGGGCGAGACGGAAGAAGAGTTCCAGCATTTGCTCGATTTCCTGCGCGAGGCGCAGATCGACCGGGCCGGCTGCTTCGCCTACAGCGACGTGGACGGCGCCGTCGCCAACGAGCTGCCCGGCATGCTGCCGATGGAAGTGCGCGAGGAGCGCCGCGCGCGCTTCATGGCCGTGGCCGAGGAGGTCTCCATCGCCCGCCTGCAGCGCCGCGTGGGCGCGACCATGCAGGTGCTGGTGGACCACGCCCCGGCGCTGGGCCGCAAGGGGGGCCGGGGCCGCAGCTATGCCGATGCGCCCGAGATCGACGGAGTGGTGCACCTGCTGCCGCCCGAGAAGATCAGCAAGCAGCTCAAGGTGGGCGAATTCACGCGCGCGCAGATCGTGGGCGTGCAGGGCCACGATCTGGTCGCCCGGCCGATCTGACTCCCCCCTGAGTTGCCTTGGGCGCCTTCCCCGCACTGGGGAAGACGTCCGCTCTCTTCGACGGGACCACCGCCCTGCCTCCAGTTTTGAAAGGTCCGGGATTCGGAGGAGATGTCACACGCGCGGCCCTGGTCACGAGCAAGCATCTCAGCCTGCCTTCACCGAGGCCACGAAACGTGCCAACGGAGAGCCCGATGGCGCTTCCCTCCAGATCAGGGTGAGCGGAATGGTGAAGGTGGATGCCGGATCCAGTGCCCGGTACACCACGTTCTCCCGGTGCAGGGATTGCAGTGCCATCGGCACGATGGCGATGCCCTGCCCGGCGGCCACCATGGCAGCGGCCGACAGAAGGCGCGGCACGGTCGCCACGGCGCGCGGCGCGAAGCCGGCGCGGCGGCATGCAGCCGACAACACGTCCAGCACGCCGGGTCCGTCCGGGCTGCGATAGAGCACGAAATCCTCGGCCGCCAGCGCTTCCAGCGCCAGGGCACCGGTCGCCCTGCCCAGCCGATGGCCACGGGGCAGCGCGACCACCACGGCTTCTTCGCCCAGGGTGACCGCGTGCAGCGGGGCGAACCGCTCCGCGGGCGCGCGCACGAAGGCAGCATCCACCTCTTCGGCTTTGACCGCCCGGAACAGGCCGTCGGTGGCGTTCTCGCGCACGTCCAGCGCGACCTGCGGATGGCTTTTCCGGAACGCCCGCAGCACCTGGGGCACGAGCGGATGCAGCGCCGCCGAACTCGTGTAGCCCACCACCAGCCGCCCTGCTTCTCCGCGTGCGGCATGCCGTACACGGACGACGGCGTCGTCGGTCGCCGCCAGGATGGCCTGCACGTCCTGCAGGAACACCCGTCCGGCGTCGTTGAGGCGCACGCTGCGGGGCGTCCGCTGGAACAGTTCGCCCCCCCTGCCCAAATCGGCCGAACACCTGCGCGGATACTTCTTCGATCGCTTTCCCCGGCTGCGCGCCTTCGAGGCCGGACGCCGGCCCACGCCCGGCACCGTCGCTGCCGCGATGCAGGCCAAAGGCTTCACCGGCATCGTACACCGCCCGCTGTGGGAGACGCGCAAGCGCCACGAAGGCTTCGAGTCGCTGGCGCGGGACCTGGCCGCACGAACTGGCCGCTCCATCCTTCATGAACTGAGCGACAGCGAACTGCAGTCCCTGATCGACTACCTCCGCAGCCAGTTGCCCGCGCACGGAGGGATCGTCGAGAAGGACCGCTGGACTCTCTGGGCTGCGCAATCGGCCTGACGCGGGGCAGCCTGCGAAGGCGAATGCCGTGGCCCCCGTCCACGGTTGCATGCGCTTTTGCGTCCCGGGCGAGGTAGCATGCCGCGGCGGCAGGTGCCAGGCGGCGCAGACACTGCCCAGGTTGTTTCCAGAGCGTTGCACGGAGGCCGGAGATGCGTGGCGGGCGAGAGAAGTACCAGGTTCGCGAATGGACCGCGAAGGCGCAGCTGCCGCGCCGTCGCTCTCCGGCCGGGGCGGCATGCGCAGGCGCACGCTGGCTGGCCACGCTGCCACTGGTCGCCTTGCTCGCTGCGGCGCCGATGGCCACGGCCGCTGCGGCGCCGGCCCCGCCCTTGCCATCGGGCGCGGACCTGCTGGCATTGCAGCGCGATGCGCTGCGCCCGGCATATTCTCAGTGCCTGTCCGGCGCGACACGGCAGGACGCGCAGGAACGCTGCGTGGACGAGGAATTCACCTACCAGGACGGCGAATTGAACCGGGCCTACCAGGCCCGGATGGCGGCCCTGCCCTCCGAGGAAAAGCGCGCGGCATTGCGGGGTGCGCAACGCGAGTGGATCGCGCAGGTACGCCAGGGCCGCTGCGAGCCCGTGGATCGGACAAGCCCGGCGATGCGCCTGGATGCCCGCCAATGCCAGCTGGCCACGACGATCAGCCGCTTGCGCCAGCTGAACGATCCGCGGTTCGTCGCCACGGCCCGTGCCGCCGGGCCGACGGCGCCATCCCGCGTCACGGCATCCGCAGCACCGGTCTTCACCGCCAGCGGAATTCCGGATGCCACGGGAAGCGCCGCGTACCAGCTGGGAGATCTCCGCCTGCAGATCGACGGCGCGCACTGCTCCGCCCCCGGCGGGCTGCTGCTGCGCTGCACGCTCGCGGCGGTCGTGGTGCGGGGCCCGGCAGGCAGCCAGTCGGTTCCCATCCCGTCGCTGCTCTTTGCGGGGAAGACGGCCGATCAGCAGGAGTATGTCGCCGCCTACCGCGGCCCCATTCCCCCGCAGGGCGAAGAGAGCGACGGCCTGCGCTACACCGCGATCGTGTCGGACATCAACGCCGATGGCTTCGACGATCTGCTGCTGTGGACCGGCATTTCCGGCCGCCTTGGCGCGCCTGCCTACACGTATCACCTGTTCGACCCGCGGACCCGGAGCTTCGTGAAAAGCGAGGCACTCGCTCAGGCGACAGACGGCCTGGTCCTCTCGGGCATCGACGGCGCGACGCTGCACCTGTGGTCGGACGACGGACCGTGCAAGCGCACCCTGGTGGCGATCGCACTGCGGGGAACGACACCGAAGCGTCTTCCCGGCAAGACCATCGATGTCTGCAAATAGCCAGGCTACCGCTGCCATGCAGAAGGACAGCAAAGCCGCCGCCGGCGAGCCGGCAATGCCGATCCATGGCCAGATCTACGAGCGCTTGCGCCGGCAGATCGAGGAGGGGTATCTGAAGCCTGGCCAGCGGGTCATCTCCCTGAGAAACCTCGCCGTGGAACTCGGCGTCGCGCGCGGCACGGTGGAGGCAGCTTACGGCCGCCTGATCGGTGACGGCTTCCTGGAGAGCCGGGGCGCCGCTGGCACCTTCGTGGCAACGACAGCCGCAGCGAAGGCACCGGGCTCGCCGATGCCGGACAACACGGGCTTTGCCGGGCCTGCCCGCGGCGGCGGCACCGGCAGTTCGGGCCCTCTGGCGCTGGGACTTCCCGCACTGAATGACTTTCCGAGAAAGCTTTGGGGCCGCCTCCTGGCGCGGAGGGCGAACGATGCCGACCTCCTGGGTCGGCCCGATCCCCGGGGCTACGCGCCGCTGCGCGAGGCGATCGCTGGTTACCTGCAACGGTCGCGCGGGGTGGCCTGCTCCCCGGCGCAAGTCTTCATCGTTCCGGGATACGCAGCCGCACTGAATCTGGCGGCCCAGGTGCTGCTCCGCCGGGATGACAGCGTGTGGGTCGAGACCCCGGGCTACCCGCCCACCCACCGCCTGCTTCGCAATCTGGGCATGGTGCCGGTCGCCGTCCCGGTCGATGAAGAGGGCATGGTCGTGGAGACCGGCCTGCAGAGGTCGCCAGGCAGCCGCATGGCGGTGGTCACCCCGTCGCACCAGAGCCCGACGGGCGCCACGCTCTCCCTGCAGCGGCGGACCGAGCTGCTGCAGTGGGCGGCGCAGAACGGGGCCTGGATCGTTGAGGACGACTACGATGGCGAGTACCGGTACCAGGGCCCGCCACTGCCCGCGCTCAAGAGCCTGGACCGGCAGGACCGCGTCGTCTACACGGGCACCTTCAGCAAGGTGCTGTTCGCCGGAATCCGGCTCGCGTACTGCGTCGTTCCCGCACGGAAAATCCCGGAGTTCGAGGAGGCATGCGCGGAAGTGGCCTCGGGCGCCTGCCCCGTGCTCATGCAAAAGGTCGTCTTCGACTTCCTGGAACAGGGCCACTTTGCACGCCACATCAAGAAGATGCGCAGCCTCTACGCGAAAAGGCGCCAGTATCTTGCCGATGCCCTGCTTGCGCTGGGCCCTGGCCGCATCGATGTCCGCCTGCAGGCCGGGGGCATGCACCTGCTCGCCCGGCCGCGCGCGCTGGCGACGGACGCCCAGCTTGCCGCTGTTCCATCCCTTGGCTATCGCTCCCATGCGCTGTCTTCCTGGGGCGTCGATGGCCCCGGGCCCCAGGGCCTGCTCCTCGGTTTCGCGAATCTCGCATCGCGGGAACATGCGGAACAGGTCGTGCGCGAACTCGAGGCGGCCTGGTTCCCCCCGCGCCCCCGCGGAACACCGGGAACGCGCCCCGGCTGACCCCCTGCCCTCCCCGGTGGCCATGCCACATGGCCCATGCATTCCGCTGAAAACTGTCGCTGGCGGCGGATGCCCGCTGCCTGAAAAATCGGCCACTCGATACCTGAACACACGAGAAGCGGCCATGAAGGACCTCCACCCCAAGCCCCCTGCCATCTTCCTTGCCGGCGCGACCGGCGCCATCGGCTCCCGCCTCCTGCCACGGCTCGTCGCGCTCGGGCACCGCGTCCACGGGTCGACGCGGTCGGCGGCCAAGGTGCCGGCCCTGCTCTCGGCAGGGGCCGTTCCGGTCGTCGCGGACGTGTTCGATGCCGATGCCCTGACTGCGGCCATGCGCGCAGCGCAACCCGACATCGTCATCCACCAGCTGACCGACCTCCCGCGGGGCCTCGATCCCAGCCAGATGGAAGAAGGCGTGCGGCGCAACGCCCGCATCCGCGCGGAAGGCACGGCCAACGTCGTGGCGGCGGCCCGGGCGTCAGGTGCCCGGCTGCTCATCGCACAGAGCATTGCCTGGGCCTACGCGCCCGGGCCTGAACCGTACGCGGAAGAGTCACCGCTCGACATCCATGCGCAAGGCCTGCGCGCGATCAGTGTCGGCGGCGTCGCCGCACTGGAGAAGGCGGTGCTCGAGGCCCCTGGCCTGGTGGGCATGGTCCTGCGATACGGACAGCTCTACGGGCCGGGCACGGGCGATGCGACCCGGGGCGACAGGAAGCTGCCCCTCCATGTGGACGGCGCCGCCGCCGCCGTGCTCCTGGCGATGCGCGCAGAGAAGCCGGGGGTCTTCAACATCGTCGAAGCCAACGGCACCGTGGATACCGGCAAGGCGCAACGGGAGCTCGGCTGGCAGCCCCAGGGCACTCCCGTCGCGCCGTGAGCACACAGAGGAGATGGCTTGTGAACACGCGTTCGTTACGGAGATCGCTCAGAGCGCTTCCGCGCTCATCGTGGGCCGCTGGCGTATGGATGGCGGCCGCCGGTGTCTGGCATGCCGCCCACCCGGCACCGGCCGGTGCCGGGATACCCGCCTGGCTCGCCGACATCTGCGGCGGAACAACGGGAATGTTCAGCACGCCGGCCCGCAGCGCGGGAGACAGTGCCCGGCCAGCGACGACGACCAGGATCCTGTCCTGCGAGCCGCTGGCCGACATGCCGGGCACATCGGTGACGACGATGCTGGTCGACTTTCCGCCCCATGCCTACACACCTGCCCACCGGCACCCCGGCCCGGTCACCGCCTTCGTGGTGAAGGGCGCCGTCCGGTCGCAAATGGCAGGAACGCCCGCGCAGACCTATGCCGCCGGGAAGACCTGGTTCGAGCCCGCCATGGCGCTGCACCTGTTCGCGGAGAATCCCAGCGCGGCGGAACCCGCCGAACTGCTCGTGATGTTCGTCACCGAGGAAGGGTGTGGCCCGCTGGTGATACCGGAGCCGAAACCTCATGGTGGCTGACACGCCTCCACGAAGAGGACCTCGAACTCCTCGCACTCCAGTTCGTCCGGCGGCTCCCACAGGCGGCTCGCCATGTCAAACACATGGTCCGGCACGACCATCGAAAACGTCGAGCCTTTCTCTTCATTCCTGTGTCGAACCCGCTGTCTGCGAATTTCGAGAGGGGCATCAAGGACATGGATGCGAGGCGAAAACCCCTCGTTCGCGATCATTCGGCAGAACTCATTGCGTTGCCACCGTTGAATCAGGCCCAGCTCAAGTACGACCTCCCGGCCGGACGCCAGTATCTTGCGGCTGTGGCTCCATATCAGGCGCAGCAATCGATCCTTGCGCTGGACATACCAAGGCACAAAGTCCCCCTCCGGGCGGTCGGGGCTGTAGAGCGCGACGAACCACGCATCCAGCGGAATGTGGACGCCGTTGCGACTTGCTGCCAGAACTGCACTGAAAGTGGATTTTCCAGCGCCGACCGGGCCTTCGACCAAATGGACCTGGGACATGTCAAACACCTTTCCGATGCACTACTGGAGCATGCGCGCCGGCACCAGTCCCAGCGCCAGCAGCCCGGGTTCCTCATAGACCGAGTCCTCGGCGGGATAGCGCAGGCCCGGAACCCGCGCCGCCTTGGCGCTGGCCCAGACAATGCTCTCGCCCGCCGGCAAGGTGTCGATCTGCACAGTGTAGATCGGGTCATCGAAGGCTGTCCTGGCGGCGGTGAAAGACCATCCTCGCCCCCGGAATGCCGCGATCACTTCTTCGAGGGCGGCGGCGTTGATCCTGTTCGTGTGCAGCAGCATCACATGTGCGGGGCTGCGGCCGAGGACCTGCCGGGCCAGGCCGTCGTAGTAGGCCGCGCGGTCCAGCAGATGCCCGATGTACGCGGCCTTCACGCGGTCGGCCTTCTCGGTATTTCCTTCGTCCAGCCAGGCAGCGAAGACCTGGTTGTAGTACCAATCGCTCGCGTCTATCGACACCGGCGCCGCCCGGTAGCCTGCGGCCTGCATCCACAGGCGCATGCCGTCCCGCTTGGCAAGCGTGTTGCCTTCCTTCAGATACGGAAAGCGCAGCATCTTCGTCCAGCCAGGGAGGCGGCTCAGCACGGCGTCGGCCTCCTTGACATCGCCGATGAAGTCCGCGAGCGGCACTTGGGGCGATCCCAGGCTGCGGTGCCGGGACGTGTGGTTGCCTACCGCGTGGCCTGCATGCGTCCAGTCCCGGATGAGGTCCAGTCCCCGGGCCCGGCCGGTGCGCACGAGTGTCGGAAACACCATGGACGTGATGCCTGCATCGTGGAGTGTCTCCAGGATCTGCCGGTTCCACGACGCGGCTGCAGGCTCTTTCGCAGGGTCGAGGCCATCGTCGAACGTCAGTGCCAAGGTCTGCGCCTGGACGCAGGACGAGCCGAAGACAACGAGAAGCGCGGCGAGTGCGCGACGCAATGCGGTCATGGCGATGCCCGTCTCAACGGTCGGCAACGGTTGGCAGGAGCCGAAGCAGCTCGTCGCGCGCACGCAGGCCCGCGTTGGGCTTGAGGGCTTGCTCATCCTGGATCAGGCGTGCGAACGCCAGCCTTCGCGCACCCTTGGTAGCCCAGCCGACGTACCAGCCATAAGCGCGGCTCGCGTCATAGCGGTTGTCGCTGCCCGGCGATCCGGTCCCCGTCTTGCCATGCACGGTCCAGCCATCGACCGGGACGCCGTAGTCCGAGATGAGTGCGGTCATGTCGAAGGCATGCGCACTCACCGGCAACTGGCGGCGCACGATCTTGCGCATGAACGCAAGCTGTTCCTCGGGGGAGATGCGCAGGGAACTCATCACCCAGACGCCGTTCTGCCCCGGCTCGTTGACCGGCACGGCAGAGACATCGGCGTTGCCATACTCAAAGGCCCTCACATATTGCGCGAACCGCTCCTGTCCTATTCGCTTCACGACCTGCTGCGAGTACCAGAAAACGGATTCCCTGATCCACGTTGCCGGCGTGATGTCCCGCCGCCAGGGTTCGCCACCCCAATCCGGATATCCCGCCTGGTACGGCAAGGCAGGCTCTACGGCATCCTTCAGCACACCTGTGTCGTAGCCCATGAGGCTGATGGCGATCTTGAAAGTCGAGGCAGGTGTCACGCGCTCGGAGCAGGCAGGGCCGCGCTGCAGAATGAGCTTGCCGGAATCGGCATCCGCGATCAGCGTGCACAGCTCATGGGCGGCCGCGAAAGGCGCGGAAAAAAGGAAGGCCACTGCCGCCGAAGCGACCTGGAGGATGCGACTGCACATCTTCTTGGTTTCCGGAAAAAAGGAGAGAAGTTACCTGATCGGCGGTCGATGCGGCTCACCCCAGAAGCTGATTCAACTGGCTTGCGCCCACCGCGTCCTCGGCATAGCCCGCCGTACCGTGGTCGCGCAGTTCGGTCGCCGCCCGCAGGAACGCGCCCCAGGCGGAACGCGCGAGGGAGCCGCCCACGCTCACGCGCTTGACGCCCATGCCGATCAGGTCCCTGGCCCCCAGCGACATGCCGGAAAAGCCGATCAGCACATTCAAGGGGCGGTCCACTTCACGCAGCACCGTGGCGATGTCCTCCGCACGGGTCAACCCCGGCGCGTAGAGGACATCCGCGCCGGCCTCCTGGTAGGACTGCAGGCGGCCGATCGTGTCGGCCAGGTCGCGCTGCCCGATGAAGAAGCTCTCCGCCCGCGCCGTCAGCGTGAAAGGAAACGGCAGCGAACGTGCGGCCTCCGCGGCGGCGCGGATGCGGTCCATCGACAGCGCCCGGTCGTAGAGGGGATTCCAGGGCTTGCCCGTGGTGTCCTCGATGGATCCGCCCACCACGCCCGTGGCGGCGGCCATGCGGATGGTGGCCGCCACTTCTTCGGGTGAATCGCCGAAGCCGTTTTCCAGGTCCGCGCTCACCGGCAGGGTGGTCGCCGCCGCGATCTGCGCGAGGTGCTCCAGCAGCGGGCCGCGCGGCACCGAGTTGTCGGGGCGGCCACGCGAGAACGAGAACCCCGCGCTGGTCGTCGCCAGCGCCTTGAAGCCCCATTGTTCGAGCAGCTTCGCGGCGCCGGCATCCCAGGGATTGGGAATGATGAATCCGCCGTTTGCGCCATGCAGGTCCCGGAAGAGGGTTGCCCGCGCCATCCGGGAAGAGGTGTCGGTGGTCATGGCTATCGGCCTTGTGCATGGGTTCCGCGAAGCGTCATCACGGCGCTGGACATACTGGCTACACACTTGCCGTCGTCGCGCTCGATATCGCATCGGTAGTGGCTGATGGTGCGCCCCTGGTGCTCGATACCGGCACGGGCCAGCAGCCGCGATTGCCAGACGGGCCGCAGGAAGGTGGCCTTCAGGTCGATGCTGGTGAAGCTCTCGCCCTCCGCCATCAGCGTGGAATGCGCCGTGCCGATGGCGGCATCGGCCAGTTCGCAGAGCAGCCCGCCATGCACGGTACCCTGCTGGTTGCCGTGCAGCGCCGGATCCGCCATCAGTTCGATCGTGGCGGCGCCCTCGCCGATGGCGACGATACGGAAATCCAGCAAGCGGGAAATCGCCGTCGGATAGCGCATGTGCGTGGCATCTCCTGCGGCCAGGGAGCCATCGAGTTGGCGCTGCAGATATTCCAGCACGGGGAGCCGGGAGGTGGTGGTGGTCATATGTGTTCCTGTGGCTCTTCCTTCCGAAGAAAGCCGGTGGTGTCTGCAGTGTGTTCGCGTAGACTGGAACAATCAAAAAATTGTCCTAGTCACACCCATGACCTCCCGCGTCGCGCACCTGACCGAGCAACTGGCGGTCGATATCCGGGAGGGCCGGCTGCCGGCCGGCGCGGCCCTGCCCACGCACCGGCAGCTTGCGGCGCGGCACGGCATCGCCATCGCCTCGGCCAGCAAGGTGTATGCGCAGCTCCGCGCCATGGGGCTGGTGATCGGCGAGACCGGGCGCGGCACCTTCGTGCGGGACCGCCCCCTGCAGCGCGAGTGGGACAGCGGCGACGAAGCGCGGCTGAGCGCCACGGCGGTCGATCTGTCGTTCAACCACCCGACCTGGCCGGGCCAGGCGGATCTGCTGCGCGGGATGCTGCGTGAACTGGCGGGCGGGGGCGACCTGTCGGCACTGCTGCGCCAGCAGCCGCCCGGCGGACGGCGCCAGGAGCGGCGGATCGTCGCCGAGTACCTGTCGAAGGAACGCGGCATCCCGGTGGACGAAAGCCGCCTCTTCCTGGTCAACGGCGCGCAGCAGGGGCTGGATGTCGCGGCACGCGCATTGCTCGAGCCACACGACGAGGTCGCCGTCGATGCACTGACCTATCCCGGCTTCAAGATGCTGGCCGAGGTGCAGCGACTGGTGCTGAAACCGGTGCGCAGCCTGGCCCAGGGCCCGGACCTGGACGAGCTCGACGCCCTGTGCGCCACGGGCCGTATCCGCGCCATACACACCATGCCCACGCTCCACAACCCGCTCGGCTGGGTGCTGACGGGCGAGCAGCGGCTGCGCATCGTGGACATCGCCCGGCGCCACGATTGCTGGCTGTTCGAGGACGCCGCGTATGCCTGGCTGGCGGGCGGCAAGGCGCCACCGGCATTCGCCGTGCTGGCGCCGGAGCGCACGGTGCATGTTTCCAGCCTGTCCAAGAGCCTCGCCAGCGGTTTGCGGTTCGGCTACATCGTCGCTCCCGAGTCGTGCGCGAGCCGCATCAAGGCCGTGGTGCGCGCCACGTTCTGGAGCCTGCCGAGCATCGTCACGGCGATGGCCTCGCGCTGGATCGCCGACGGCACCGTCGCACGCCAGGAACAACGGCTGCGCCGCGAAGCACGGCGCAGGCAGGCGATCGCCCGGAACGTCTTTGCCGGCATGGAGCTGGCCAGCCATCCGGCATCCCTGTTCCTGTGGCTGTCCCTGCCCGAAGACCTGCGGATGGACCGGATCGCCACCGCCCTGGCCGCGAAGGGCATCGCCGTGTCGAAGGCCGAAGCGTATGCAACCACCCGGCACGCGCCCCATGCACTGCGGCTGGGACTCAGCTCGGTCGATCTGGAGGAGCTGCGGCCCGTTCTGCTGCGGGTGCGCGAAACCATCGAGCAGTTCCCCGTCTAGCCATCGATTATGATGAGAACGATTCGCATCCATGCATGCGCCATGCCATGGTGACCCCTCCATGCCCATCGCACTCCCCTCCTCCCAGGCTGCCGACCACCCCGGCGTGGAACAGATCTACCGCGACCACCACGGGTGGCTGCAGTCCCTGCTGCAGCGCAAGCTGGGGGATGTGCAGCATGCGGCGGATCTCGCACAGGATGCGTTCATGGCGCTCCTGCGCACGCGCCCAGGCACCGTGGCGGCCGAAGGGTTGCGCGAGCCCCGGGCCTACCTGCGCACGGTGGCGCATGGATTGCTGGTGGACCATTTCCGCCGGCAGACACTGGAGCGCGCCTACCTGGAAGCGCTGGCGCACCAGCCCGAGCCCCTGGCCCGCTCGCCCGAAGAGCACCACATGGTGCTGCAGGCGCTGCAGCGCATCGACCGGATGCTGGACGCACTGGGGCCGCGTGCGCGCGAGGTGTTCCTGCTCTCGCAGCTGGAACACCTGACCTACGGCGAGATCGCGCAGCGCATGGGCATCTCCGTGCGCACCGTCAAGCGCGACATGCAGTCAGGGTTCGCGCACTGCATCGCGGCGATGCTGTGAACCCGGACGCAGGCAAGTCGCAGCTCGCCCGGGAGGCCGCACACTGGATGGTGCTGCAGCACGAGGGCGAGCTGGATGAGGACCGTCTGCGCGCCCTGCAGCTCTGGCGCGACCGCAGTCCCGACCACGAGCGTGCCTGGCAGGCCGCGCAGGAGCTGCGCATGCTCTTCGGGCAGGTGCCCCAGGACGTGGGCCTCCGGACGCTGGGCGCTGCGGGACGTGCACGGCGCCAGGCGGTGCGCGGCGTTCTCACCATGGCCCTGGCCACGCCCGTCGCCTGGTGGATGTGGCGTACCGCCGGCCGCGAATGGGCGGCCGATTTCCGAACCGCCGTGGGCGAGCGCCGCACCGAAACCCTGGCGGACGGCAGCCGCATCTGGCTCAACACGGGCAGCGCCGTGAACGTGCGCTTCACCGCCGCCGAACGCGCGCTGGAACTGGTCGCCGGTGAAATCCTGGTGGAGACAGCGCATTCCGACCGGCCCCAGCCGCCGCTGGAAGTCGTGGTGAATGCAGGCCGCGTCCGCGCACTGGGCACACGCTTTCTGGTGAGGGAGCTGCAGGACGCACGCTGGCGCGTCGCCGTCCTGCAGCATGCCGTGCGCATCCGGCCCGCCGACGCAGATGCTGGCGGGGCGGTGGAATTGTCCGCCGGCATGCAGGCCGACTTCGATGCGCGCGGTGCGGGCAGTCCACGGGCGGCGGACGACAGCGCCGCTGCCTGGCGCGACGGCGTGGTGGTGGCGCGCGACATGCGGCTGGCCGACCTGACGGCAGAAATCGCCCGCTACCGGCGCGGCGTCCTGGGCTGCGCGCCGGAGGTGGCAAACCTGCGCATCTCTGGCGTGTTCCAGCTCGACGACACGGACCGCACGCTGCGGGCACTGTCCGAATCCCTTCCCATCGCGGTCCGCGAACGCACCCGGTACTGGGTCACGCTGACCGCGAAATCGCAAGACACCTGAAACCCTGCATGGGCATGGCCCCTTTCGGGCGTTGCTTCGACAAGGCAATGAAGCGCCGATTTTCCAGTGCGCATCGCCAATCCCTGGAGCAACGTTTCCCATGCACACATCACTGCGCAAGGCCTCGGCCCGCGCCCCCGCCCGCCTGCAGCAGGCCCTCCACCCCATCGCACTGGCCGCGGCGCTGTGCACGCTGGCCAGCCTGAACGCCGCGGCGCAGACGGCGGCCACAGCCACGCAGGACACCGCACAGAACACCGCGCAGGACGCGGAGCATGCATTCGACCTGCCCGCCGGCCCGCTCGACGCCGCGCTCTATGCCTTGGGCCGCCAGGCCGGGCTGACGCTCAGCTTCGACCCTGCCCTGGTGCAGGGCATGGACACCCCGGGCCTGCAAGGGCGCTTCAGTGCCGGGCAAGGCCTGGCCTCGCTGCTGCGCAATACCGGCCTCCGGGCCGTGCGCGGCGCCAGCGGTGCATGGCAGCTGCAGCGCATGGCCCAGCCTGCACCGGCGCAGGGCGACGCGGCTCCCGCCCTGGGAACCATCGTCGTGAAAGAGACCGCCGAGCCGGGCGCCACCACGGAAGGCTCAGGCAGCTACGCACCGCGCCAGGTGACCGTGGGCAGCAAGATTCCCGTGCCGTGGAAGGAGGTGCCGGCATCGGTCTCCGTGGTCACACGCCAGCAGATCGAAGACCAGAACCTCGTCACCGTGGAAGACGCGCTGCGCCAGGTGGTGGGCGTGACGGCGTTTCCCTACGGTGACGGCACGGCCTATTTCCAGTCGCGCGGGTACCAGTCGGATGTGCAGTACGACGGCATTCCCGCCAACAACGGCCTGCAGTACCTGAGCCAGTTCGACCTGGCCATGTACGACCGCATCGAAGTGCTGCGCGGCCCTGCCGGCGTGCTGCAGGGCGCCGGCAGCCCTGCCGGCACGGTGAACATGGTGCGCAAGCGTCCCACGGCGGAGCCCGCCATCGGCGGCACGCTGTCGGCAGGCTCCTGGGGCCGCGGCCGCTCGGAGCTGGATATTTCGCGTGCGCTCAATGACAGCGGCAGCGTGCGCGGGCGCGCCGTGCTCGCCGGCCAGAGCTACGGCTCCTTCCTGGACCAGGGCCGCGACCGCAGCTTCATGGGCTATGGCGTGATCGAAGCCGACCTCACCCGGGACACGCTGCTCACCCTCTCCGCCACTGCGCAGAAAAAGCGCGACCGCGGCATCGACTACGGCGTGGGCGTCCACGCCGACGGCTCGTTCGTGCGCCTGCCGCGTTCCACCTTCTACGGCACCGACTGGAGCGGGGCCGACAACACCACCACGGAATACTTTGCCGAACTCGGCCACCGCTTCAACAGCCAATGGCAGGCCCGGGTGGTGTACCTCGACCGCAGCGTGGACGGCGATTCACGCTATGGCTACGTGAACCCCGGCCCGGGCTTCGACTACCACTCCCGCTACACCCTCCAGGCGCAGGACGGCGACACGCGCTGGCGCGGCCTCGATGCCCACATCTCGGGCCGGTTCGATCTGGCGGGCATGGACCACGAAGTGGTGCTGGGCTTCAACCAGGCCTGGCGCAGCCAGACCTCGCTCAGCGGCAATGTGCAGATTCCCGATGTGGACCTGCGCAGCATCCAGGTACCGGAACAACCCATCCCGTTCAGGTTCGGCTCCCGCAGCCGCAGCGAGCAGTCCGGCATCTACGGCCAGTGGCGCACGCACCTCGCCGATCCACTCATCCTGACGCTGGGCGGGCGCCTCAGCCGCTATGAAAGCCGTTCGCAGAACATCCTGCCCACCGTGGCCGGCTGGCAGAAGGACCCGGGCGTGGGCACCCGGTTCACGCCCCAGGCCGGCCTGGTCTATGCCGTGCAGCCGGACATCTCCGTATATGGCAGCTATACCGAAATCTTCGCGCCGCAAACGCAGCTGGCCGTGGGCAACGCCGCGCTCAAGCCGCGCGAGGGCAGGCAGTACGAGGTAGGTGCCAAGGGCGTGTTCCTGAACGGGCGGCTGAACGCCTCGGTAGCCGCCTTCCAGATCCAGGACGAGAACCGCGCCGTGGCCGATCCCGACCACCCCACCTTCTACGTGGCGCGCGGCAAGGTGCGCAGCCGCGGCTGGGAAATGGAAGTGGCCGGCCGCATCCGCCCGGGCTGGGACATCCATGCCGGTTACACGCGCCTGCTCACCCGCTACGTCGATGACCCCGCACAGCAGGGCGCCATCTACTCGGCCGAGGAACCGCGCAACAGCTTGAAGCTGTGGACGCGCTACGAATTCCAGGACCAGGCCCTGCGTGGCTGGTTCCTCGGCGCGGGCCTGCGCGCGCAAAGCACGACCAGCCGCGACGCCGATCCACAGCGCGGCTACGCGGTGTTCGATGCGCAGGTGGGCTACCGCATCAACCAGCACCTGAGCGCCACCATGAACGTGAACAACCTCTTCGACAAGGCCTACTACGCCCGCGTTCCTTCGCGCTTCTACAGCGTATGGGGTGATCCGCGCAACGTCATGGTCACGCTGCGTGCCAGCTACTGAGCCGGCGGGACCGGAGGGGTGAACACATGGCGCCGATGACCTCCACCGCGCTGCAGCGCTGGGCCTGGGTCCACAAGGTCTCCAGCCTGGCCTGCACGGTGGCCATGCTACTGGTGTGCATCACCGGCTTTCCGCTCGTCTTCTCGGACGAGATCGACGATTGGCTCCACCCCGTGCCGCAGGAGGCGGCCGGGCAGGGCCTCGCGGACATCGACGCCATCGTGGCCGATGCGCTGCGCCGCCATCCGGGAGAATGGCCCGAGTATGTGGTGCGCGATGGCGAGGCACCCGTCGTGCTCATCGGCATGAAGCCGTCGCCGCAAGCCCCGGCGGGCAGCGTGCACAAGCTGCGCTATGACGCCCACACCGGCGAGCCCATCGGCCAGGCGAATGCTGCCGGCGAAAGCGCCTTCGGCATAGGCATGTTCATGCAGGCCACGCGCAGGCTGCACACCGACCTGTTCGCGGGCCTCGCCGGCGGCATCTTCATGGGCGCCATGGCGCTGCTGTTCATCCTGGCCAATGTCTCCGGGCTGCTGCTGTACGCACCGTTCATGAAGAACCGCCGATTCGGCACCGTGCGCCGCGAGCGCAGCCAGCGCATCGTCTGGCTGGACCTGCACAACCTGCTCGGCATCGCGCTGCTGGCCTGGGCGCTGCTGGTGGGCGTGACCGGCGCCTTCAACCAGTTCGCCAAACCGCTGTTCGCCGAATGGACGGCCACACAGGTACGGCCACTCGCACTGCAGATGGGCGCCCATGCGCAGGGCGGACCGCCGCCCCCCGGCCAGTGGACCTCGCTCGGCGCCGCCATCCGCATCGCAGAACAGGCCCTGCCCGGGACCCGCGTGGGCACCATGCTCATGCCCGGCAGCCAGTACGGCAGTGCGCAGCACTACCTGCTCTGGGCCGCGGGCGATACGCCGCTCACCTCGCGCATGCTGCAGCCCGTGCTGGTGGATGCGAGCACCGGGCAGTTCATCGCCATCGTCCGCATGCCGTGGTACCTGCGCGCGCTGGAGCTGTCGCGCCCGCTGCACTTCGGCGACTACGGCGGCCTGCCGCTCAAGCTGCTGTGGGAGCTGCTGGATGGCATCACCATCATCGTGCTGGCCAGCGGCCTCTGGCTCTGGCGGGACCGGCGGCGCCGCAAGCTGGCGCGCACCTAGAATTTGCCCGATGAGAAAAACCCGTGTCCTCGTTCTCGCCGGCGGGCAATCCGGCGAACATGAAGTATCCATCCACAGCGCGCGCAGCGTGTTGCAGGCGCTGCCCCGGGACCGCTTCGACGTGACCAGCATCGTCATTTCCCGCGAGGGCCGGTGGCTGCCTGCCGCCGACTCGCTTCAGGCCCTGGAGCACGGCAGCGCGGCGTCCGGGGGCGATCTCGTCCTGCACCAGGCGCAGTCCGCCGAGGGGTTCGACGTCGTGTTCCCCATACTGCATGGCCCGAATGGTGAAGACGGCACGGTGCAGGGCATGCTGAAACTCGCGGGCATCCCCTGCGTGGGCTCCAGCGTTCTCGGAAGCGCCGTGTGCATGGACAAGGTCATGGCCAAGGCGGTGCTCGCCTCGCACGGGATCCCGCAGGTCGCCTACCGACTGGTCACGCGGGCCGAGTTTGCGAGCGGGCCCGAGGCCGTGCTGGGCCGGCTCGCAACGCTCGGATTCCCCGTCTTCGTGAAGCCTGCCAATCTCGGGTCGAGCGTGGGCATTTCCAAGGCACGCAACGAACCCGAGACGCTGGAAGCGCTGCGCGTCGCGTTCGAGCTGGACCGCCGCGTGGTCGTGGAAGCCGCGACGCCCGGCAAGCCCCGCGAGATCGAGGTCGGCATCCTCGGCAACGATGATCCCCGGGCGAGCCCGGTCGGGGAGCTCACGTTCGACAGCGAGTTCTACGACTACGCGACCAAATACACGGCGGGCAAGGCGGCGATGCATATCCCGGCCAGCGTACCGCCTGCCATCGCCAGCCGTGCGCAGGCCCTGGCCATCCAGGCGTTTTCCGCACTGGATTGCGCGGGACTGGCACGCGTTGATTTCTTCTACCTCGACAGCACCGGCGAGCTCTTCCTGAACGAGGTGAACACCATGCCGGGTTTCACCAGGACATCCATGTACCCGGAACTCTGGCGCGCAGCAGGCGTGGGCTACGCCGAACTGGTATCGCGCCTGATCGAGCTGGCATTGGAGCAACGCTAGCCCACAGGGCATGGACGTGATGGACCGGCCCGCAGCCACGGCCCACCTGCGGTGGGTCGGCTGCGGCAAGCGCCGCCGTCGGATAGTCCCAGACAGGTCCTGCCATCCCGGCGCGCCCGGCGGTCACCGGCCGGACCGGGAATCGACCCTGAAGATGAAATCCAGCTCCACGGTCGCCCCCTTGGGCAGCTGGGCGACGCCCACGGACGTGCGGGTGTGGGTGGCATGCGGACCCAGGACGGTTCCCAGGAGCTGCGAAGCCGCATCGGCCACTTCGCTGTGCTGCGTGAAATCCGGGGCCGAGCGGATGAACACGCTCACGCGGGGAACGCCGACGATGGACTCCAGCGACCCGCAAAGTTGCCTGGCCAGCGCCAGCGCGCGCAAGGTGCTGATCTGCGCGCCGAAACGGGCCCGGTCCAGCGAAACGTCCGAGCCGGCCGCACCGACGACGGCGATGTCGTCGCCCACGCGCGGAATCTGGCCGCTGACGTAGATGAGGTCGCCGTCGCGCAGCGCGGGGGTGTAGTCGCCGCCGATCTTGATCGGCGCGGACAGGGGAAAGCCCAGCGCCTGGGCCTGTTCTTCGAATCGGTGGTCTGCGGACACGGGTGCTCCAGGGAGGCGGACTTCAGGGAGGGGTGGGCGTCTGGCCGGTGGCCTGGGCGGTGCGCTGCGCGATCGCATGGATCACCGCCGCCATGTCCAGCCCGCCGTGGCCCAGTGCCTCGGTTTCGCCATAGAGCGCATGGCATGCGTCCAGCAGCGGCGAGACGATTCCCGCGCTGCGCGCCGCCTCCGCCACCAGGCGGCTGTTCTTCAGCACGTCGGTGATGGAGGCCTGCACCGAGAAGTCCTGCTCCACCAGCTTGCCGATCTTGATCCGCGAGACATCGCTGGCCATCGGACCGGAATTCAAGGCCTGTGCGAACCGGGCCAGATCGATGCCGTGGCGCTCGGCGAAGTGCGTGGCCTCCGCCAGGCCGGTGACCATGGTGATGAGAAACAGGTTCACCGCGAGCTTCATCGTCAGCGCACCGGGTACGTCGCCGCACACCAGGCTGTCGCGGGACATCGGCCGGACCAGGTGGCGCACCGACTCGACCGCCTCCGGCGGGCCCGCCAGCATGACGACGAGCTGGCCGGCCTCGGCGGGCTTGCGCGACCCCGAAACCGGCGCCTCCACGTACTGCCCGCCGCCCGCGCCGATCTCGTCGGCCAGCGAACGCGAGTACCCGGGCGAGGTCGTGCTCATGTTCACGATCCGCCGGCCCGCCACCCGCCGCTCGAACAAGGCGGTTCGCCGGCCGAGGACTTCGTCGATGGCCGCTTCGTGGGCCAGCATCAGCACGACGGTCTCGCACCGGGCAAACAGCGCGTCCAGGTCTTCTGCCACCTCGGCGCCGGCGGCGCGCAGCGTGTCGTAGTGGGTGCTGGAGCGGCTCCAGACGACGAGCGGCAGGCCGCTGCGCGCCAGGTTGAGGGCCATGGGCGTTCCCATCACGCCCAGGCCGATGAATCCGATCGGTGTGTTCATGGCTGTCTTCAACATCGTGCCCGGGGCATTGTTCCAGACGACCGGCACTGTTGGCTTTCCGCGTCACCGCGCAGCGCGGCCGGCAGGCGCTCCCCGCAGCCGCGGCACCGTGCCGGACGGCTCCCGTGGCCGGGCCTTCCGGCGGCGTTTCAGCGCTTCAGCCCGAAGGCGCTCAGCATCTGCTCCGTCTGCTTCTGCATCTGCTCCTGCATCTGCGTGAACATGGCCTGCGACTGGTCGCGGTACTGGCCCATCATGCCCTGGTAGAGCGGCGACTGCGGGTTCATGAACTGGGTCCACATCTCCGGCGTGAAGCCGTGCGACTGCTCCGCCATGCGCGCCTGGAAGTCCGAGAACATCTGCACGTTCTTCTCCAGGTAGGCGCCCATGAAGCCCTGCATGGCGTGGCCGTAGAAGCGGATGATGTTGGCCAGCACGGTCTCGGTGAACATGGGTGCGCCGCCGGCCTCCTCTTCCAGGATGATCTGCAGCAGGATGCTGCGGGTCAGGTCCTCGCCGGTCTTGGCGTCCCGCACGGCCACTTCCTCGCCGTCGATGACGAGCTGCTTGACCTCCGCCAGCGTGATGTAGGTGGAGGTGGAGGTGTCGTAGAGCCGGCGGTTCGGATACTTCTTGATGACCCGCTGCGGACCGCGGGGCGATGGGGATTCGGACGGGGACTCGGACACGGCAGGCTCCTTGCGCACCTGGAACCAGGAATGGCCCCAGAACTTTTCGTTATCGCTGTGCACCCGATTCTAGGGAGCGGGGCGCTACCGGGCCGCAAAGGAATACCCTGACGCGGCGGCGGGATCACATCCACCGGCATTCCGCTGTGCGGCATCTACCCCATCCATGCCTTAAGATGGGTGAGCTCTTCCTTCCACCGGCACTCATTTCCGGAGGCCCCTTGCTCCCACCCCTGTGCATGGCCCTGTTCGCCGCCGCGCTGCCCGCCAGCGCAGGATCCGCGCAGCCCGCGCCGGCGCAGCCGTCGCCGGCGGCGAGCGCCGCGGGATACCCGGAGGTCGCCAGCCACGCCGGGGAGTGGCTCACCATCCACGGTTTTCCCGAAGTGCCCGACGGCGATCTGGTGCAGATCAACCCGACCGCCCAGCACTGGCAGGACCAGGTCGCCGTGGATCTGCGCGTGTCGCGCAGCGGCATGCGCATCAACTACCGCAACGTGCCCTACCGGTCGTACCAGGGCATGGCCGTGTTCGACTGCGTGCGGCGCAAGGGGTGGTACCTGTCCCTGCAGTACTACCAGGAACCGCTGTGGCGGGGCCCGGTCACCGCCCGGCTCGACTTCAAGGAACACGAGGCCCCCGTGGCTTTCGCGGGCATGCCGGGCGAGCCTGCCGACAAGCTCGTCCGCGCGGCCTGCCGCAAGCGGTAGCGGGAACGGCCGGCCCGCGAAGACCCACGGGCATCGTCGCCATCGACCGACAGGCGCCTGCCCGCCCGGTGCCTAGATTGGAAGCTTTCCCTTCACAGGAGCTTCCCCCATGGCATCTTCATCCAACCCATCCACCGCGGGCCGCCGCATCGCCCTGCTCGTCACCGACGGATTCGAACAGGCCGAACTGGCCGGGCCTCGCGACGCGCTGAAAAGCGCCGGGTACGACGCGCAGATCGTGGCCCCGAAGCCGGGCCAGGTCCAGGGCTTCAACCACGTGGACAAGGCCGACCGCTTCGACGTGGACCAGACGCTGGACCAGGCATCGCCCGATGCGTTCGACGCCGTCGTGCTGCCCGGCGGCGTCGTGAACGCCGACGCGCTGCGCACCGACGAGAAGGCCCGGGCCTTCGTGCAGGCGATCGACCGCGCCGGCAAGCCCGTGGCGGTGATCTGCCATGGCGCCTGGCTGCTGATCGACGCGGGCCTGGTCCAGGGCAAGACGCTGACCAGCTGGCCGAGCCTCGCCACCGACCTGCGCAATGCAGGCGCGCAATGGGTGGACCGGCCCGTCCAGGTCGAGGGCCGCTGGATCAGCAGCCGCAAGCCCGACGACATTCCGCAGTTCAACGAACAGATCCTGAAGACGCTCCAGCAGGGCGCCGGCACGGAACGCGAAGCCCGCAGCTGACCGGGAGGCAGACCATGGTGACCCAGCTCGACTCCCCCGACGGCAAGCCCCGCAAGGACCCTGGCCGCCCCAGCCCCACCTTCGTGGAAACGGACGACCGCCGCAGCACCGAGACAACGCCCCGCCCGCCCTCGCACGGCGGGGCAGCCGAGCCGGACCGGAAAGAGACCCGCCCGGACGGCCTCACAGACTGAAACGGTGCGGCGGCCGTCCCCGGCCTATCATCGTCCCGCCATTCGAAGAGGCCCGTGCACCGGGCCCATCCAGGGAGGGACCATGCCAGCATATCGACCAGCGCCGCCGGCCCGCGCGGCGCGCGCCATGCGCCACGCCATTTTTGCCGCCGCGCTGGCCTGCCTGGCCGCGCCGGGCCTCGCCCAGCCGGTCTATCGCTGCGGCAACGCCTACGGCCCGCAGGCCTGCGAAGGGGGCCGCGTGGTGGACACCGCCCCGCAGGTCATCGCTTCCGGCCCTGCGCGGGGAGCGGCCACCACCACTACCGTCTATCTCTGCCGCGCGCGGGCCGGCGGCAGGTTCTGGACGCCACGGCACTGCCATGAACATGGCGCCTGGGTGGACCGGACAGAGACCGTGCCGGCAGGCATGCGATGGGAAGACCAGCGCGCCGCCGCCATCGCCCAGCGCAGGCAGATGGCCGCGCTCGCGGCGCCCGCGCCCCGCAAGCGCCGGACCCAGGGCGCCCGGGCGCTTCGCCGCGCAGACCCCGAAGAGGCCTGCGGCAGCCAGGCAACGGCACCCGGCAAAGGGCACACGCCGCGCCCCCGCGGCCGCCAGGCCAGGGCACGTTGCTGAGCGGTCAGGCAGCCTTGCGGAAAAGCTGCGAGGCGCTGCTCGCCCTCGCGACCAGGTCCGCAGTCTGCAGGAGATGCGGGCTCAGCTGCTCCATGCGCTCCGGGGTCAGCCGGACCAGCGGCCCCGCCACCGTCACCACGCCGATGGCCACGCCGGAGGCATCGCGGATGGGCGCGGCCATGGCGGACATCCCGGGTGAGAACATGTCGGAAATCATGCTGTAGCCACGCTGGCGCGCCTGCTTCACGAACTTCATCGCGTCCTTGATGGTCCTGGGCGCGTTGGGCCCGTGGTCCTGCGCACTGGCCAGCCCTTTCCTGGCGAGCATCGACAGGGCCTCGTCGTCCGTCATGCACGACAGCCACGCATGGCCGGCCGCGCTGCAGGACAAAGGCACGGACAGCCCCATGTCCGGGTCATAACGCAGCCCGCGGGTGGCTCCCTGGGCCTTCGCCACGAATATCAGGTCCTCGCCGTCCACGACGGCCAGGCGGACAAGGTCTCCGGCCTTCGCGGCCATCTCGTCGAGCAGGGGCTGGGCGATATCGACGATGCCGGAATTGCTCAGGTAGGACAGGCCCATCGCGGCCAGCTTGATGGTCAGCACGTACTGCCCGTCGCCCGCCGACTGCCGGACATAGCCGAGCCGGGTGAGCTCGGTGAGCAGCCGGTGGGTGGCGCTCAAAGGAATGGCGAGTTCACTCGCCAGGGCGGACAGCTGGCAGCCCTCCGGATGCGCTGCAAGGCGCTCCACGACCTGAAATCCCCGTTCCAGCACTCCACTCATCGTTGTCTCCCGTTGTTGCGGTTGGCCTCGAAATTCTAGCCCTTCGCATTTTGTTAATGGAAGGGATTTCCATGATGGAAATGTTTTCCACCGAGCGCATCATGCGCTCCGGCCTGTCCTGACCTGCGTCAAGCGGCCCGGGTTGCCGCGCAGCCCGTGGACCGCGCCCGACATGCCCCCGCCGCCAGGGGCCTGTTCTTCAACCCTTCGAGGAGACAAATCTTGCGAGCACGCTCATTTCCCTTGTCATGCCTGTTCATCGCCGCGCTCACGGCTGGCGTCGCCGGTTGCGGCGGTGGAAGCGACGACCCCCTCGTGGCGCAGGAGCCGGTGGCCGAGGAGGACATGTTCGACCCCTACTACAACGTATGCCGCGGCACCAACCCCAAGTGCTACGCGGACTGGAACGCCTTCGCGGGGACCCCGGACCGGGTCCTGATCTATTCGCGGACCGCGGGTCCGAGGCATGCGAACCTGGGCACGCCGATGGCCTCCGGCCTCAATCCGGCGATGAATGCCGACAACCTGATGCAGGCCGGCCTGAAGCGGATGCTCGAGGCCGCGGGCATCGCGGTGGACTGGACCGAGGATGTCACCGTCCTGGCCAGCCGCATCAACAACTACAAGACCGTCATCTTCGCGAGCACGAACCGCGACATGCTGTGGAACGGCGCGGTGACGACGGGCGGCGACGCTGCCCGCACCGCGCTGCGCAACTACATGCGCCGGGGCGGCGGCTTCGTCGGCCTGCACAACGCCTTCGGGGGTGAATACAACTGGCCCTACTACGAAGGCTTGCTCGGCAACGCCAACTTCTACAACCACGGCCCCAACCGCACCGGCACCATCGAGATCACGGCCGCGGACCCGTCCACCCAGGGCCTGCCGGCGCGCATCGGCTTCGAGGACGAGTGGTACAACCTCGCGCCCTTCCCCACCCGCGTGAAGTTCCTGGTGAAGGTGGATACCTCCACGCTCAACCCGATCTCCGGGGCGCCCCACCCCGGCCACAAGGACTTCCATCCCGTCGCCTGGTGCCAGTACTACGACGGCGGCCGCGCCTGGCTGACCACGCTGGGCCACAACGCCCACTCCTTCGCAGCCGAGATGACCGGCCCGGGCTCCAGGGAGTTCCAGACCCTCGTCGTGCAGGGCGTGAAGTCCACCATGGGCCTGACCCCCTTCTGCACCCAAGAGTAAGCGCCGCCCCTCATCCCCCTGGATTGGAGACACTCATGATTTCGAACCGTCGAATGACACTGGGCCTTTCGGCCATCGCCCTGGCGACCGGCGCCCTGCTCCACGGCTGCGGAGGCGACAACGGCTCCGGGCCGCCGGCCCCGCCGCTGACGCCGAACCCCACGGCCGCGGACCTGAAGGCCTGCTGCACGCCCGGCGACAAGGATTTCCCCAAGGTCGGGGGCAACCTCGGCAACCAGAACTATTCGGAACTGGCCAGGATCGACAGGAAGTCGGTCGGCAGCCTGGGCGGCGCCTGGCTGAACCGCATCGAAGGCGGCCTCGCCACCGGCACCAACCAGAGCACCACGGTCGTCGTCGATGGCGTGCTCTACATCGAGTCGGCGCTGGGCAACGTGATCGCCGTCGATGGCAGGACCGGGGCCACGAAATGGAAGTGGACCACGCCCTACGGCGTCATCACCCGGCGCGGAGCGGCCGTCGCGAAAGACCTGGGCCTCGTCTACACGGTGGCGGCCGGCAACCGCCTGGTGGCACTCAAAAAGGACACCGGCGAGGTCGCCTGGATCAAGCAGTACCCGGCGGCCGCCACGGATGCCGGCTACCTGGGCGCCGTGCAGAAGGTGGCCATCGTGTACCACAACGGCCGCCTGCACATCGGCACGAACGATGGCAATCGCGGCGCGGCGTTCTCGGCGGACGCGGCCACCGGCGAGGTCATCAGCGTCTTCTGGGGCGTGCCCGGTCCCGGCGAAGTCGGCTACGACACCTGGGGCGGCGCCGAGGAGCAATACCGCACGGGCGCGACCCCGTGGATCCATCCGGCCGTGGACCCCGAGCTGAACCTCGTGTACTGGACCTTCGGCAACGTCCGCGGTGGATCGTCGCAGGACGGGTCGAAGCGGCCGGGCCTCAACCTGTTCGCCAACTCCATCGTCGCGCTGGACCTGACCACGGGCAAGTACAAGTGGCACTTCCAGTCGGTCCACCACGACATCTGGGACATGGACAACGTGATGTCCCCGGTGCTGGCCGACGTCAGGATCGGCGGGCAGGAGCGCAAGGTCGTCATCTACGGCAGCAAGACGGGCATGTACTACATCCTGGACCGCAAGGACGGCAGCGCGCCCCTGGGCATCGACGAACTGCCCGTGAAGCAGGATGCCCGGCAGGCGACATGGCCGACCCAGCCGTTTCCGCGGCAGGGCCCGTGGACGGAAACCTGCGTCGTCGACCAGCCGCTGGGCACGGCGATCCCGGGCGATCCCAACCGGGCGGTGCCGAACTACGCGCGGGGCTGCATCTTCGATCCGCACTGGGACGTGCCGGTGCTGTCGATGCCGGGCCACGGCGGCGGCGCGAACTGGAACCACCAGTCGTTCAGCCCGAAGACCGGCCTGGTCTACACCGGCATGGGCTACGTCGGCGCTGCGCACTCCCTCACCGAAGCGAGCAACGGCCTGCGGCCGCCCGGCGTGTACGTGACGGGAGCGGTGGTGGCCGTGGACCCTTCCACCAACCTGGTCCGCTGGAAGAAGCCGATGCCCTATTCCCTCGCGCACGGCAACGGCATCCTGTCCACCGCGACCAACCTGCTGTTCATCGGCCAGCCCGACGGGAACCTGCTGGCGCTGGACGCCGACAACGGCAACGAACTCTGGCGCTTCCAGACCGGCGCCTCGATCAGCGCAAGCCCCGTGACCTACGAGATCGACGGCGAGCAATACGTCGCCGTGTACGCGGGCGGCACGTCGATTCCCTACAGCGACGCACCGCGCGGCGATTTCCTGTGGGCCTTCAAGGTCGGCGGCACGGTAGCTCCGGCACCGACGCCGACGCCGCCGGTCGTGCGCCGGCCGGTCTCGGGCAGCGCCGTCGAGGGAAGCGCCCTGCCGACGCCCCACACGGTTTTCCTCGGCCGCGTACAGACCGCGGCCAACGCCCCGGGAGACACGGAATCGACGGCCGTGAACGCCATGACGCCGACCTGGATGCGGGTGCCCGTCAACACGACGGTGACCTTCACGAACCCGGCCACGAACGCGAACACGCATTGCGCGACCCAGTTCTTCGAGGGCCTGTTCAACCTCAGGCTCGCGCCCGGGCAGTCCGCGCAGTACCGGTTCGACAAGCCCGGCGAGTATTTCTACAACGACTGCCACAGCCCGCGGCCCACCGGAAAAATCGTGGTGTATTGAGCCTTGGGCGGCAGGCCGCTGCCGCGCGACGCATGGCGGGCATCAAGGGATTTCCATAGTGGAAAGTTTTTCCACTTTTCTTACGATGCTCCCGACCCGAAGAACATACTGGAGACTTGCATGAAGCACTTCCGCACCATCCTGGCTGCCCTTCTGTGCGCAGCCGTCGTCACACCGAGCTTTGCGCAGAAAGAGCGCACGATCCGGTTCGGCCACCTGAACAACACGGACCACCCCGTGAGCTTCGGCGTGAAGCGTTTCACCGAGGCCCTGGCCACCAAAAGCGGCGGAAAGATGAAGGTGCTGGAATTCCCGGCGAACCAGCTGGGCAACGAGTCCCAGCAGCAATCCGCATTGCAGGGCGGCGTGCAGCAGATGTATTCCCCTGCCACCACCTCGCTGGCAGGCATCGTCAAGGAATTCGGGCTGATCGATTTCCCGTTCTCGGTGAGCGACTTCGAGCAGGCCGATGCGCTGCTGGACGGCCCCCTGGGCAAGGCGCTGATGGCGCAGCTGCCGGGCAAGGGGCTGGTGGCGCTCGGATTCTGGGACCTGGGCTTTCGCAACGTGACGAACAGCAAGCACGCGGTCAACCGGCCCGAGGATCTCCAGGGGCTCAAGATCCGCGTCATTCCGAACCCCGTGTTCCTGGAGTCCTTCAAGGCGCTGGGGGCCAATCCCGTCCCCATGCCCTTCGCGGAGCTCTACGGCGCCCTGGAATCGAAGGCGGTGGACGGCCAGGAGAACCCCTTCTCCGTCATTCTTTCCAACAAGTTCTACGAGGTGCAGAAGTACGTCAGCGCGACAAACCACGTCTATGCCGCCAACATCATCCTGGTGAGCAAGAAGTTCTGGGACCAGCTCACCCCGGACGAGCAGAAGTGGATGCAGGAGGCCGCCGACGAAGCGCGCGACGCACAGCGCCAGAACAGCCGCGCCGCGGCCCGGAAGGCGGTCGATGAGCTGAAGGCCAAGGGCGTCCAGTTCAACGAAGTCGGCGCGCAGGAACAGGCCCGGATGCGCGATGCCGTCAAGCCGGTCGTGGACAGGTTCGCCGCGCAGTACGACCCGGCCATCGTGAAGCTCTACAACGACGAACTCCGTCGCATCCGCAAGTGAAGGGATCGCCCATGAAGATACTCGTACTCCATGGCCCCAACCTGAACCTGTTCGGCCGCCGGGAACCGCACATCTACGGGACGACCACGCTCCAGGAAATCAACGACCGCCTCCTGGCCCTCGCGGGAGAGCTCGGGATCGGGCTGGAGACCATCCAGTCGAACCACGAAGGCGAACTCATCGACTTCCTGCACGAGCACATCGATGCGGCGCAGGGGGCGCTGGTGAACCCGGCAGGCCTGACGCAGCACGGCGTTCCGCTCCACGATGCGATCAAGGCCATGCCGTTTCCGGTCATCGAGGTCCACATGTCGAACATCGCGGCCCGGGAGCCGTGGCGCGCCCACTCCATCATCTCGCCGGCCGTGAAGGGGACGGTGCAGGGGCTCGGCCCGCACTCGTACCTGGCGGCGCTGCGGGGCCTGCATGACATCGTCAAATCCTCGGCCTCCTGAGGGCCGCGGGCGGCGCGACATGGCCGCCCGTCTTCGAGAAATGGCTTCAACATGAGTCGGTGGATCGATACTGCCTGCAAGGTGACGGAAGCGTTCATCGCCTTCTGCCTGGCCGTGATGGTGGCGCTGGTGTTCGGCAACGTGCTGCTGCGCTACGGGTTCAACTCCGGAATCATGGTTTCGGAAGAGGTGTCCCGGTGGCTCTTCATCTGGATCACCTTCCTCGGCGCCCTCGTGGCACTCAAGGAGCGGGCGCACCTGGGCGTCGATGCCCTCGTCTCGCGCCTTCCCCCCGCCGGTAAGAAGATATGCCTCGGGCTGGGGCATCTGCTGATGCTGTACATCCTGTGGCTGCTCTGCGAGGGCAGCATCGCCCAGATCCGGATCAACTGGGACGTGTCGGCGCCGGTCACCGGCGCGTCGATGGCGATCGTGTACTTCGCGAGCCTGGCGTTCGGGGCCGGGGCCGCGCTGCTGCTGGCCGCCAACCTGCTGAAGCTCCTCGCAGGACGGCTGGACGAGGACCAGCTGGTCGCCGTGCAGGAATCCGAGGAAGCCGCGGCGCTGGCGGAGGTCATGGACGGCGCCCGCGCCGGAGCCGACACGCCGGCGGGGAGGACCCCGCAATGACCATCGCCATCTTCCTGGGCTCCCTGCTGCTGGCCATGGCCATCGGGATGCCGATCGCCTTCGCGCTGCTGGCCAGCGGCCTGGCGCTGATGTGGCAGCTCGACCTGTTCGACTCGCAGATCCTGGCGCAGAACCTCATCGGGGGGGCCGACAGCTTCCCGCTCCTGGCCGTGCCCTTCTTCATGCTCGCCGGAGAGATCATGAACGCCGGCGGCCTCTCGCGCCGCATCGTGGACCTGGCGCTGGCGCTGGTGGGCCACATCCGGGGAGGTCTCGGCTACGTCACCATCATGGCCGGGTGCCTGCTGTCGGCGCTGTCGGGCTCCGCGGTCGCCGACGCGGCGGCGCTGACGGCGCTGCTGCTGCCCATGATGACGTCGGCCGGGCACGACGAGGCCCGTTCGTCGGGCCTGATCGCGGCCACCGGCATCATCGGCCCGGTGATTCCGCCGAGCATCGGGCTGGTCATCTTCGGCGTCGCCGCCAACGTGTCCATTTCCAAGCTGTTCCTGGCCGCCATCGTCCCGGGGCTGCTGATCGGTGGAGCGCTGTGGGTCACCTGGGCCTGGCTGGTCCGCCACGAGAAGGTTCGGCCCCCGCCGCGGAAATCGGCCCGGGAAACCTGGGCGGCGGCACGTGCCGCCGGCTGGGCGCTGATGCTCCCCGTCATCATCCTGGTCGGCCTGCGGATGGGCGTATTCACCCCGACCGAAGCCGCCGTCGTCGCGGCGGTCTATGCGCTGTTCGTCGCCACGGCCATCTACCGCGAGCTCTCGTTCCCGGCGCTCTACCGGGTCTTCGTGAATGCGGCCAAGACCAGCGCAGTGGTCATGTTCCTGATCGCGGCGGCCATGGTCAGCGCCTGGCTCATCACCGTGGCGGACCTGCCCTCGAAGGTGGTCAGCCTGCTGCAGCCGTTCATGGGCAGCCCGATGCTCCTGATGATGGCCATCATGCTGCTGGTGATGGCGGTGGGCACGGCGATGGACATGACGCCGACCATCCTCATCCTCACCCCGGTGCTCATGCCCGTGGTGAACGCGGCAGGCATCGACCCCGTGTATTTCGGCGTGATGTTCATCATCAACAATTCCATCGGCCTCATCACGCCGCCGGTGGGCGTCGTGCTCAACGTCGTGGCAGGGGTCGGCAAGATGAGGATGGATGAAGTGACCCGGGGCGTGCTGCCATTCATGGTGGCGGAATTCGCCATCATGTTCGCCATGGTTCTGTTCCCGGCGCTGGTCACCGTGCCGGCCCGGTGGTTCGGCGGCTAGCTGCCGCCTGCGGCCCGGCGGGCGTCCTCCACCGCCCGCTGGAACCGCCCGTCCAGCACGGCGCTCACGTTGCAGCGCGACCAGCGCGACACCAGGGAAGGGTCCACCTGGAAGACCCTTCCCGGGGCCATGCTCACATGGCGCTCCAGCAACTGCGCCGCCCATGCCAGCGAATCCGCCACGCCCGGGAAGGCCACCCACAGGTAGAGGCTCTGCGCGCTGCGCGCGAACACCTCGCAGCCCTGCGCATCCAGCCAGGCCAGGGCCTGCGCCGTGGCCTGGCCCAGCTTCTGGCGCAGGCGCACCAGGTGCCGCTCGTAGTGCCCCTCGCGCAGCATCACGTCCACCATGCGCTCGCAGTACTCCGATCCGCTCACGTGGATCAGCGCCTTCAGGTCGGCCAGGTCGCTGGCCAGCGCATCGTTGCAGGCGATGAAACCCACGCGCAGCGCGGCCGAGAACGACTTGGAGAAGCTGCCGATGTAGATGGTGCGCTCCAGCTGGTCGAGGGTGGACAGGCGCACGGCCGACGTGGGCTTGAAGTCCGCCAGCGGATCGTCCTCCACGATCAGCAGGTTGTGGCGCTCGGCCAGCTGCAGCACCTTGTAGGCCTTGGCGGCGCTGATGTCCGAGCCCGTGGGGTTGTGCGCCAGTGACTGCGTGAAAAACAGGCGCGGCCGCTCCTGCTGCAGCAGCGCCTCCAGCGCCGCCACGTCGGGCCCGTCGGCCAGACGCGGCACGCCGAGCACGCGCGCGCCCGCCAGCTGGAGCTTGCCGAACAGCGGGTAGTAGCCGGGCTCGTCCACCAGCACCGTGGCGCCGGGCGGCACGAAGTAGCGGATCACCAGGTCCATGGCCTCGTTGGCGCCGTGCGTCAGCACCAATTGCCCCGGCGCGGCATGCAGCCCGAAGTCACCCAGCTTGCGCACCAGGCTGTCGCGCAGCGGCGCATAGCCGTAGCGGCTGCCGTAGCGGAACAGCGAACCCAGCCCCGTGCGCACCACCTTCTGGTGGTAGCGGTCCAGCCGCATGTCGGCCAGCCATTCGACCGGGGGAAAGCCATCGCCCACGGCCACGGCGCCGGGCTCGGTCTTGAGCTGCTCGCGCATCAGCCAGACGATGTCCATGGCCCGGCCCAGGCCCGCATCCTCCTCGGCCCGCTGCGCCGGCCGCACGGGTCCCAGCACGAAAAACCCCGAGCCCCGCCGCGGCTCCACCACGCCGCGCGATACCAGCAGGTCGAAGGCCGCGATGACGGTGTTCTTGGCATAGCGGTGCAACTGCGCCAGCTCGCGCAGCGAGGGCAGCCTGTCGCCGGGACGGTACACGCCGTCGTCGATCTGCTGTCCGATCAGGTCCGCGAGCTGTTCCGCGATGGGCGCGCGGCGCCCCGGTGTCCGGGCCATGGCGGCCTCCATTCATGTTGCAGTGCGATGGTACTGTTTGCGCAAACTGTACCTTTCTCGAAGGGTACAGTCTGCCTACAGTCCGGCGACCAGATTCTTGACTCCAGGAGATGTCTTCCATGGTTGCCGATTCGCGACTGCCCCAGTTCCGCTCCCTCTCGCCCGCACAGCGCCGGGACTTTCTCATCGATGCCTGCGGCCTGGACGCCGGGGAACGCGCCCTGCTCGCCGGGCCCGGCGCCCTGCCCCTGCCGCTTGCCGACGGCATGATAGAGAACGTGTTCGGCACCTTCGAGCTGCCCATGGGCGTGGCCGGCAACTTCCGCATCAACGGCCGCGACGTGCTGGTGCCGATGGCGGTGGAAGAGCCCTCCATCGTGGCCGCCGCCTCGTACATGGCCAAGCTGGCGCGCGAGGACGGGGGCTTCCAGACCTCCAGCACGCTGCCGCTGATGCGCGCCCAGGTGCAGGCCGTGGGCATCGCCGATCCCTACGGAGCCCGCATCGCCGTGCTGCAGGCACGCGATCGCATCATCGAGCGCGCCAACGGCCGCGACCAGGTGCTGATCCAGCTGGGCGGCGGCTGCAAGGACATCGAGGTGCACGTGTTCCCCGATTCGCCGCGCGGCGCGATGATCGTCGTGCACTTGGTCGTGGACGTGCGCGACGCCATGGGTGCCAACACCGTCAACACCATGGCCGAATCCGTGGCGCCGCTGGTGGAGGAAATCACCGGCGGCTCGGTGCGCCTGCGCATCCTGTCCAACCTGGCCGACCTGCGGCTCGCGCGCGCCCGCGTGCGGCTCACGGCCGCGACGCTCGCCACGAAGGAGCGCAGCGGCGAGGAGATCATCGAAGGCGTGCTGGACGCCTACACCTTCGCCGCCATCGACCCCTACCGCGCCGCCACGCACAACAAGGGCATCATGAACGGCATCGACCCCGTCATCGTCGCCACCGGCAACGACTGGCGCGCGGTGGAAGCCGGCGCCCATGCCTACGCCAGCCGCAGCGGCCTCTACACCTCGCTCACGCGCTGGGAGAAGGACACCACCGGCGCGCTGGTCGGCACCATCGAGCTGCCCATGCCCGTGGGCCTGGTGGGCGGCGCCACCAGGACCCATCCGCTGGCACGCCTCGCGCTGAAGATCATGGACGTGAAAAGCGCGCAGGAACTGGGCGAGATCGCGGCGGCCGTGGGCCTGGCACAGAACCTGGGCGCCCTGCGCGCCCTGGCCACCGAAGGCATCCAGCGCGGCCACATGGCACTGCACGCCCGCAACATCGCGCTGGTGGCCGGCGCCACGGGCGACGAGGTGGAAACCGTGGCCCGGCGCCTGGCCGCCGAACACGACGTGCGCACCGACCGCGCGCTGGAAGTGCTGAAGGAACTGCGCGCAGAGGCTTGAACCCGGCAGCGTCCCGGCGGCGGCGGGGCCGCCGGGGCGAGGCACCCACCCCCGCCACCGACCCATAACAAGGAGACAAACATGACAACCCAAGACCCCGCCGGCTGGCGGCTGGCCGAAGTGTGGGGCGACACCGTCGACCTGCGGCACCTGGCCTGGTCCATCGCGATCGGCATCGGCATCAGCGTGGCCGGCCTCTTCCTGGCCAGCCGCTGGCTCGCCACCGTCGTCGAATCCAAACAGCTCGCGCATGCCTATGCCATGCTCGCGGGCCTGGCCGGCTGCGTGGCGGCCGGCGTGATCTGCGCGCGTGCCTTCCCCCCGAAGCGCGAGGTGACCGAACTGGACACCCCCACCGATCCGGCCTGGCGCCGCGAGGTGCTGGAGGAACTGGCCGCGCAGCCCGGCGGGCTGGGCACCGTGGCCGACCTGCCGCCCGTGGTGGTGCAGGAGCTCAAGGAGCTGAAGCTCTACGACCTGTTCGAGCAGAACGCGGCCGCCGGCCGCGCGCCGCGCTGAGTCAAGGGGAGCACGACATGGACCCGCAACTCCTCAACGACATCGCCGTCGCTGCCGCCATGGGGCTGGCCGGCGCCGTGGTGTTCGCCGCCATCGGGCTGGTTTCCGGCACCGACGAAACCACCACGCTCGCACCGCTCACGCTGCTGGTGGTGCTGCTGGGCGTGCCGCCCGCCGGCGTCTTCACCTTCTTCCTGGCCGGCGCCGTGGCCAAGCACATGACGCACGCCGTGCCCACCGCCCTGCTGGGCATACCGGGCGACACCCTGGCCACGCCGCTGCTGCAGGACGCCAACATGCTGCGCAAGCTCGGCGTGCCGCACATCGCCCTGCGCAAGATGGTCTCGGGCGCGATCGTCGCGGCCTTCGTGGCCGTGCCGCTGGCCGTGCTGTTCGCCGTCATGCTGGCGCCGTTCGGCGCCACCATCACCAAGACCGCGCCATGGATCTTCCTGGCCGCCGCGCTGCTCATCGCCTACTTCTCGGCCGGCCGCTGGGCCTCGGTGGCGCTGCTGGTGCCTTTCGTGGTGGTGATCATCGCGCTGCAGGCGCTCACCGCCAAATACGAGGTCAAGCTCAGCATCAGCTACTTCCTGGGCATCGCCATCGGGCCGCTGATCGCCGACCTGTTCACGGTGATCGCGCCGGCCGGCCGCCAGCGCATGCTGCGGGACCAGGTGCGCCAGTTCAACCTCGCACCGGACGTGAAGGGCTGGTCGGGCTACTTCCCCAACCCGTTCCAGGTGATGGACCGCGTGCAGACCCGCTGGACGCTGCTCACCGCCACCATCTCCAGCGCCACCTTCGTGTTCAGCCCGGTGGCGATGACCGTGGTGCTCGGCGAACTGGTGGGTTCGCGCATCAGGCACGCCTACCACCGCCTGACCACGGTGCTGAGTGCGCGCAACGGCGTGACCGAGGCCACCTACATCGCCGAGGCGCTGATCCCGCTCATCGCCTTCGGCCTGCCGCTCAGCCCCGTCGCCGCCGGCCCGGCGGCGCCGCTGTTCAACGCACCGCCGCGCTTCACCGTCGATGCCGCCACCGGCCAGACGCACAACCTGCACAACCTGCTGAACCACTGGGAGTTCCTGGGCTACGGCATGCTGGCCGTGCTGCTCGCGGCCGTGGTGTCCTACCCGTTCGCCATGAACTTCGCGCGCCGCGCCGCCCTGTTCGTCTCGCGCCGCGTGAGCCACGAGGCGATCATCGCCACCTTCGTCGGGCTGATCATCGTCATCAGCGTCTGGGAAGGCCAGTTGCTGGGACTGCTCGTGATCCTGACCATGGGCCTGCTGGGCGGCCTGCTGTCGCGCAACTTCGGCTTCAACACCGGTGTGCAGTTCATGGGCTACTACACGGCGGTGTTGAGCGTGCCGGCGCTGGTGAAGCTGTTCTGAAGCCTGCCCCGGGGCGCCTGCGGCCATGGTTCGCCCTACACTGGCGGACCATTGCACCCCTGCAGAGAGATAGAGAAAGGCCCCATGGCAGCACACACCGCCACCGTCGCCTGGCAGCGCGGCACGGACGATTTCCTGGACAGGCGCTACCACCGCGCCCATACATGGCAGTTCGACGGCGGAGCCACCGTGGCGGCCTCGTCCTCGCCCCACGTGGTGCCGCTGCCCTATTCCGACGCGGCCGCGGTCGATCCCGAAGAGGCCTACATCGCCTCGCTCTCCAGCTGCCACATGCTGTGGTTCATGGATTTCGCCAGCCGCGCGGGCTTTCGCCTCGACAGCTACACCGACGCGGCCACCGGCACCATGGCGAAGAACGAGGCCGGCCAGATCGCCGTGACCCATGTGCAGTTGCGGCCGGTGACGCGCTTCGACGCGATGCACGCGCCCACCGCGGAGCAGCTGGAGGCCCTGCACCACCAGGCCCACGCGTCGTGCTTCCTGGCGAACTCGGTCAGGACCCGGATCGATTGCCAGCCGGTGCTGGAAATCAGCGAAGCCTGAGCCGCATCCATCTGCCGTTTCCTTTCGCGAAACCGCGGGGCCGCAGGCTTGCCCGAAGCAACGTTCGTGCACCGGGAAAACTCATCGAACGCCACGAATTACCGTCCGAACACATTCACATGCCCCATGAATCCGCGTGGCAACGACCATTCACGAGTCCGCGCGCCACCACATCCGATTCCCTCGGGCAAGAACGTATCCCGTACCGTTAATTAACCGTTCTGCAACTTGTGCCGCAAGGCGCGGCACCGCATCATCACCGCAGTCCGTTGAAGCAAGCAGCCACAACTCCTTTGGAGAAATGCATGCTCCACGGACGGAGACAATTCGGGGCCTTCCGGGCCTCCAATATCAACTCAGCGCAACGCGCAGTCACTTGGTGAGGTGCTTTCCATGTCCATGCACGACATCTGGGAATCGATAATCGCATTCTACGAACCGACCCTGGAAATACTGGGATTATGGACCCTGGGCCTTCCCCTTTTCATCACCGTCATCGGGATGATTTTCATCATTTCGCAGAAATGGCAGAAACCATTGACCCTGCGATCGCTGTTCAATGCGGTCTTTCCCAAGGATCAATATGCACACGCCTCGTCCCGCGTGGACATCTGGAATGGGATTCTCCTGCTCCTGGTGGGATTTCCTCTCGTAGGGGTCATGGCCATCAGCGGGATCGCCATCGCGGACCATGTGGCAGTCTGGTTCAACACCGAATTCGGCACCCGTAGCACGCTCATCGAATCGAGCTGGCTGCTGGTTTCCGTCCAGTTCCTGGCGTATTTCCTCAGCGTTGATTTCGTGGGGTACTGGGTACACCGCTGGTGCCATACGAACCCTCTCCTCTGGCATCTCCACAAGCCGCACCATACCGCTGAGACACTGACGCCATGGACACTCTTCCGCCAGCATCCGGTCGAGTTCTTCGGGCTCAACATCATTCCAGCCGTCGTGGGAGGGGCGTTCACCGGCCTGGTGCTTCATGCGACGGGGACCACGATACTTCCAGGCACTGCGGCCGCAGTCGGCACGGCGGCTTACATCGCCTTTTTCGTCATCGACGTGTTTTCCCACGTCCACATACCGGTGTCGTACGGGTGGATGAACAGGATCATCCTGGCGCCGGTCATGCACAACCTGCACCACAGCATGGAGCCCCACCATTGGGACAAGAACAATGCCGTGATACTGACGCTCTGGGACTGGATGTTCGGAACCCTTTACCTGCCGAAGAAGAACGAGGTCTGGCGCTGGGGATGCAACGACGAAGAGTACGGAAACGCCAATCCGCACAAGACCCTGAGGGGGTTCTATATCGATCCCTTCATCACGTTGTATAAGCATCTGCGCGACGGCAAGAGCTCCAATCTCTGACCTGCCCGGCAGACTCCCGGCCTCGCCGAAGGGCTGGCGCGGGGGCCTCTTCAGGGGCCCGTAACGGTCAGGGCCCCGCCTTGGAGGCCGGTACCTTTCTCGTGTGCCACATCCGATCGACATCGAGCGGGCGGGCGATCAGCCGTGTGCCCGAAACATTCGATGGACCGAATGTGCGCACTTCGTACAGCGCCTCGAAGGCCTCGCTGCTGCCCAGCTGGCCCTTCAGGCGGTCCAGTTCAGCAGGGTCGGATGCGAGCTTCGCGGCTTCGACCAGCGCGGGGTCGCTGATGCCGGCGACCACCACGATGTGGTTTCCCGAAGGCCCGGGGAAGCGGGCGAGGTAGGCATAGTCGCGGCGCATGATCCTCTCCGTGGAGGGCTCGGCCCAATCGGACTGGAATCGCTCACCGCTTTTTCTGTCCACGACCGCATCGCTGCCGCCAGACAGCGAGAAACCGGAGATATCGAGGAATGGCTCCTGCAGGTCCCTCAGGTCGCCGAGCAATCCCACATAGACGATGTCGTGACTTCCCAGCATCTCGTTGGTAAAGCGTGCGGTCGTCACCCCCCTGACCAGCGCCGTATTGCCGGACTTCGTCGCCGCCACGATGGGGGCGACCGAAACCAGGGCCGATGCGAGCCCGATCGGCAGGTGGTAGGTGTTCATGTCGAAAACCTTCTGCCCCGCTCCGTCCGCATGCTGCTGGTATCGATGAAGATCCTCGGCGGACGCGATATCGGGATCCGCGACCACGCGGACGATGGAAGCACCGGCCTGCCGCTCGCCAAACACATAGAAGCTGCCCGAGACGACCAGCACGGGCGCCGTGCCCTGCGCCAGGCCGCTCCAGAGAATGCTGTCGGTGCGCGGATCGCGGGTCGATTTCCCCGCGATGCCGATCCAGCACACGGCGTTGAACACGAGGAAGAGCGCAGCACCGGAAGCATGCAGCCACCGGTGCAAGTCACGGCGCGCCGGGGCCGGGGATTTTCCGCGGTCTTCCGGGTCCCCCGGGGCTGCGGCAGCGGAAGGCACCACGACAAGGCGGTACTCGCCACGCGGCAGCGCGAGACGTTCGCCGCGCTCGTCCGCAGGCAGGGCGTCCAGCTTCTTTCGAAGGCGGTGGACATGGACTCTCACGGTCGCATCGGCCGCCAGGTCCATGTCGTTGGATCTGCCGAACACGACCTGCGCGATCTCGATCTCCTTCGGCGCCGTGGCCGTCAACGACCGTTCGAGGAGAAACTCGAACAGGCGAATGATCTGCGGGGATTTTCCCAGCACACCGCTTTGCAGAATCCTCTGGCCATGCGACGCCAGGCTGCCCTCCTCGCCGGCTCGGTGCGGTGCGTCCATTTCACCTCCTTCAGAACGTCGCCATCAGCATCAGCTTGACATAGGGGTTCGCCGATGCACTGCCGCTCTGGTTGCCGCCATTTCCGTCGTACCTGCGAGGCTTGTAGACACCGATGATGGGAGAGAGCGTCCAGTGGTCCGTGACGGCCCAGTCCACATAGAGGGCCAGCTCCCGCGCGTCCACATTCAGGACGTTGCGATCGGCCAGCGTCCTGTAGTCGAAGAACATCAGCGTGGCCGTGAGCGTCTCCCCCGGACGAACCGACAACGCCACATCGTTGATCCGCATGTTGAAGTTGTAGGAGAACGCATAGTTCGACGCGACCTCCCCCTGGTACCGGTAGCGGAAGCCCCCCTGGAACAGGGAGTCGAACTCCTTCGAGTAACGGGTGTGCCGGAAGCTCAGCGACGGCTGCCAGGGCACTGCCGAGAAGGTGTAGGAGGCCTCGGCATACCAGGCGCTGTCCGTGCGCGAGTGCTTCTTCTGGTGGGCATACTCGATCGCGAAGTCGGCATCCTTGACACCGGCATTGCCTTCGGCCCGGAGGCTGTAGATCTTCATGCCCTTGCGCTCGAGCCGGGAAGGAACGATGGCATATCGCTGGTCTACATCCAGGCCATGGACATAGGTCAGTCCGACGGTGCCCGCCGCGCCCGTGTAGTCGATCGTGCCGGCGGCCACTTCGGTGTTGGCCTGCAGCCGGGTGTCCGACTTGAGCCATGCGGCGCTTCCGTGCAGGCCCTCCGAGCCCCCCAGCCGCAGTACCGCGGTGCGGGCGAATGACAATCGCCTCCCCAGATAGTAGGCACCGCCACGGTCATAGCGACCGTTGTCCAGGCCCCGGCCCGGATTGACGCCGTCGTCCGTGATGAGGAAGCCGGAACCCATCTTCACGACCTGGCGGCCGGCCGAGAATTCGATCCCATCCATCCCCAGGCGGGGAAACAGATCTCCCGACTTCCATCCCAGGTAGGCCTCCTCCACGGCGGTGCGGCGTTCACGCCCCGTAGTGAACCCTCCGGGGTCCCCGTCTCCCCAAGAGGCCGAGCTGAGCAGCTTGAAGGATCCGTAGAGCGAGCCGGCACCGGTCCGGTCCGTCGCTCCGCTTACGCCATACTTCGCGAAGCCCTCCTGCCATCGAAAAACGCCGGCACGGCCGACGTAGTTGCGCTGCGCACCGAACAATCCATAACCGGCCACCAGGTCCGCGTTCAGATAGGTTTCTCCATCTTTGTAGAGTTCGAAGGCCCGGGCCGACGGCGCTTCCGCCATACAGATCGCGGCCAGGGAAAGCAGGGGTGCGTAGCGGACCGAGCGCATGGAAGTTTCCTTGGTTGCGTGACGCGCGAGTGTTCCGCCGCGTGCGGAAAGAGCGGTAACCCAAATCAGCAAAGGCGCGGCATCGGCGCCCTGCCGGCCGGCTCCCCCTAGGGAGTTCCCTGGAATTCGAACGCTTGCCGTTTTGGGCTAAGGCTTTCGGACGCGTATTCCTATCCTCTGGACCGAGAAGGACAGAGACACCGACCATGAACCCATCATCCCCACCCCCGCCGCGCAGAAGATGCCTTCTGCTGGCCACGGCCTGCAGCGCCTTGCCGACGCTGGCCTTCGCGCACCATTCGTTCGCACTCTTCGACGAATCGAAGACGATCACGATCAAGGGCGTCGTGGGCCGGTTCGCCTGGGCCAATCCCCACGTGACGATCTACATCGATACGCCAGCGCCTTTGGCAAAGCAATTCAAGATCGAGACAGGCAGCGTGAATGCCCTCCGGCGGATGGGCTGGAAAGCCGACTCGATGAAGGTCGGCGACAGCGCCGAGGTGTCCTTCCACCCCCTGAAAAACGGGGAACCCGGAGGATTGCTCGTCGAGATCAAGGTGGGCGGCGCAGTGCTCACGGGCGGCGGATGAACGACGGCGCCCCGTGGGAACGATGCGATGAAACCGACACGACGCTTCGGCACGGCAGTGATCGCCGTGCTCATCCTGGCGAGCGCCATCGGCGCATACGTCGCGGCGACGCCGGGCGCGGGCCACGCTGCGCCGCCGCGCCCCGACATCGATGGCACCTGGGAAAGGACTCCCGACGACTGGTTCGGCAAGAACCCGGACGACCCGGTGATGCCGGGCGGGCCGATGGACATGAAGGAGCCCTATGCCAGCCAGTACGCAGACCTGAAGAAACGGCAAGCCGCTGCGAACGAGGCAGGAAAGCCGCTGGCAACGACCAGCGCCAGGTGCCTGCCGGAGGGCATGCCGGTCATGATGGCGGCGCTCTTCCCCATCGAGATCATCCACGACGAAAAGCAAGTGGTCGTCCTGGGCGAGTACCTCCAGCAGGTGCGCCGGATCATCCTGAACGAGCCGATGCCGCCGGACACCGAACTGGAGCCCATGTACCAGGGCCACTCGCGCGGGCGCTGGGACGGCGAAACGCTCGTCGTTCGCACGCGCGGCATCAGGACCGACGTGGACTTCTATGGCGTACCGCACGGCAAGGACATGGAGATCACCGAACGGTTCCGCCTGACCGCACCGGACCGCCTGGAGGTACAGGTCGCGATCGACAACCCCGAAGTGCTCAACACCCCGTACCGCTTCACCTTCGAATACAAGCGGTCGGACTACCGGATTCTGGAATACGTCTGCGAGAACAACCAGATCGTGATCGACAGCGACGGCCGGGCGGCTCTCCGCCGTGACTGAAGCCATGCCGAAGAACGCCACACCCCAATCTTCTGCGAGGAGATCCTTCCCGATGGACATCCTGTCACCCCGGGACGCCACGCGGATGGCACTGCGGAGCGCCACGCTGTCGCTGGCCTTCATGGCCTGCGCCTTCGCGGAAGTGCCCCGCATGCCCACGGCCACGGCCGTACCGCCGTCCGGCAAAGCCCCCCTGTCATCCGCGCACCGGCCGGGAACGGAATACATCGACCTGGGGCAGCACGGCTACGTCGAGGAGGAGTACTACCTGCAAGGCATCGCCCCCGCGATCACAGCCTCCGGCGAAACCCTGCTCCAGGCCCCCTACACCACGCGCATCCTCGTGCGCAAGCCGGCCGATCCGGCGCGCTTCAACGGCACCGTGGTGCTCGAGCCATTCAGCTGGTTCGGCGAGCGCGGCGCCGGATGGATCCTGTCCCGCGACTACCTGCTGCGCCGCGGCTACGCCTACGTCGGATACACGCTGAACATCAACAGGCCGAAGTCCGATCCCAAGTTCATTGCGGACACGCCGGCAGCGGAGGCAGCGGCGATCCGCCAGTACGGACGCATTGTGAACTTCGAGTTCATGCGCCGGTACGACTATGCCCGCTACGCCCCGCTGGGAACCTATTACGACCCGGAGCGCTTCACCCGCGGCAGCGGCCCCGACCCGTTTGTTCCCCAATCCCAGGGCATTGCCGCGCAGTTGGCGATGCTGCTGAAAACACCGGCAGCGCAGGGCCCCGTCGCGGGGCTCGATGTCCGGCGCGTGTACGTCAACAGCTGGGCCGTCACGGCACAGGTCTGGATGGACTACCTCGACCAGGGCCGCCACCAGCAATGGCGCATGCCCGATGGCCGCCCCCTGTTCGACGCCTACATGACAGGCCGCATGGCCTACGGCGAGGCAGGCGGCGAGGCCATCCGGATGCCGCGCAGGATGCCGCAGGACGTTCCCTTCGTCACCGTCTACACGCAATCCGAAATGATGCACGATGCGATCGAAGGCATCGACCTCCCGCCCGACACGGACAGCCCCCGGGTTCGCTATTACGAAGTGACCGGCATGCCGCACCTGCGCCTGGCCGATCTCGGAACGGAACATACCGAGCAACTCGCGGCCGATGTCGGCAAGGCAGGCGATCCCCGTTGCCGCACGCTGTACGACGAACCCGTGGAAATGCTCGCCTCGGCCCTGCTGGACGGCATGGACCGATGGGTACGCGAAGGCACGCCCATGCCCAGAGCGCCACGGATCGTGCGCGATGGCAAGGGCGCTGCGCGCGATGCGACGGGCAACATGCGGGGTGGCGTGCGCCCGCCCTGGATTCATGTGCCCAGCGCGGCCTACCTCACCGACCAGGAAACGGGCTGCGGCCTGATCTACGACACCAAGCTGCCCTACACGAAGCAGGAGCTTCGCAAACGCTATGGCAGCTTCAGGAACTACGAAAAGCAGTTCGACGCGGCCAAGGCACTGTCGGCCCAGGAAGGCTACCTCCTTCCGGAGGATGCGAAGGCCCTGCGTCCGATCGCCAGGCCCGGCGACTTCTAGCCCCGTCCAAGGACCACCGCATGTCATCCGATCGTTTCATCGCCTGGCTCCACGAGTCCCCGCCTAGCACGGCGATCCGGGAACTGCCCTGGATCGTGCCCACCGTGCAGAGCATCCACATACTGGCCATCGCGGTGCTGTTCGGCGCCGCCGTCATCTCCGAACTGCGCCTGGCCGGCATGCTGGCCACGGACGAACCCTTGCGGGCAGTCCTGCGCCGCTACGCCCCATGGATGCGCAACGCGCTCATCGTCCTGCTCGCCACGGGGCTGATCATGACCATCGGCGAGCCCGGCCGCGTGCTCGTCAACCCCACGTTCTGGCTGAAGATGGCCCTCGTCCTCGGCATCTTCACCCTGACCTGCATCGTGCGGCGGCCCTTGCTGCGCGGCACCGAGGAAACGCTTTCCCCCCTTCGCCGGGGCCTCTGCGCCAGACTCGTCGCCGGCCTGTCGATCGCATGGTGGTGCGCCGTGATCTTCTGTGGTCGCTGGATCGCCTACACGATCTAGACCGCAATCCGCGAGAACTTCCAGGCCTTCATCATGAACATGCCATCGACACTGCAAGCCATCGAAGGAACGCCTCTGGCGACCATGATCAGGGAGTCCGGCTCCGCCTTTCCGGCCCTGGAGTCCCTGCACGTGATCGGCATCGCCCTGGTGTTCGGCACGATCGCCGTCGTGGATCTCAGGCTGCTGGGCTTCACCTCCCATCGCCGCAGCGCGCTTCGCCTGGTCCAGGAGTTGCTGCCGTACACCTGGGCCGCCTTCGCGGTCTGCCTGGCCACCGGCCTGCTCATGTTCGTCTCCAACGCGGTCACGTACTGGGGAAACACCGTCTTCTGGTGGAAGATGGGTACGCTGCTGCTGGCGGGTCTCAACATGGGAGCCTTCCACCTGGGAGCCTATCGCCGCATCGGCGAATGGGACACCGCGCAGCCGCCTCCCGGTGCTGCACGTGCAGCAGGCTTCGGCTCCCTGGTCCTGTGGACGCTGGTGATCTTTCTCGGCCGCTGGATCGGCTTCACGTGACGGCACGATGCCTGCAGCGCACCGAACCTCAGGCAGGCCCCCGGCTTCCTCCACCGCCCGAGAACGAAGCCCGGCCACGGCCACCGGCGCGTGACGAACCGCCTCGCCGGCCTTGAGCAGCCGCCTCGCCAGCCGCGACGCCCAGAAGCGCGGCCATCAATGCAGAACCCAGCAAACGGCGCTTCATGGCTCTTTCGTCCCTTCTTTGCCGGTATGCGGATTCACGTTGCCCTTTGTGCTCCAGTTGTCCAGTTTGGTGCCGTTCGGATTGGTCGCGTGGCTCGGCGCCACATGCGTGCCGTCCTTGCGGGTGTAACCACTCACCGAGTGGCTGGAGCCGTGGCTGCTGCCGGAACCTGAGCCGTAATGGCTGCCGGAATGGCCACCGCCGTGGCCACCACCTCCCTTGGCGATGGCGAACGAGCACAGCAACAACGCCGCGACCAGGATCAGGGATTTCTTCATGTTGTGTTTCCTCTCACGCCGAGATAGGCGCGAGGGCATCCTGCACGGAAACATTCCGCAACACAAGGGCGGCGCATCAAAGCGATAGCAGCGTTTTCCCCAGCGGCTCGGTGTACGTCGTGCAGGGGAGGTGCCCCAGCCGTGGCTGCGACATCTCCGACAGCCAGTCCCCGCCCCGCGTCGAAGCGTCAGGCCAGCAGGCGGAACACCGACACCGCGCCCACCAGCTGGTCGGCCTGCGCCTTGAGGCTGGAGGCCGCCGCCGCGCTTTCCTCCACCAGCGCGGCGTTCTGCTGGGTGGCCTGGTCCATCTGCGTGACGGCTTCGCCGACCTGCGCCACCCCATCGCTCTGCTCGCGCGTGGCGATGCTGATTTCCGAGACGATGGACGCGACCTTCTGGATGAGGTCCATCGCTGCCTGCACCGCGGAGCCCGCCTGCTCCGCCTGCTGCGAGCCGTCCTGCACCCGGTGGGTGCTGGTGGCGATCAGCTCCTTGATGTCCTTGGCGGCCGCGGCGCTGCGCTGGGCCAGGCTGCGCACCTCGCCCGCCACCACGGCGAAGCCGCGGCCCTGCTCTCCGGCCCGGGCGGCCTCCACCGCCGCGTTCAGCGCGAGGATGTTGGTCTGGAAGGCGATGCCGTCGATCAGGCCGATGATGTCGGCAATGCGCCGCGAAGCCTCGTCGATGGAGCGCATGGTGCCCACCATCGTGCCCACCGCCTCGCCGCTGCGTGCCGCGGCCGATGCGGCATCCTGCGCCAGGGCGCTGGCCTGCCGGGCGTTGTCGGAGTTCTGGCGCACGGTGGAGCCGAGCTGCTCCATCGATGCCGCGGTCTGCTCCAGGGCCGAGGCCTGCTCCTCCGTGCGCGAGGACAGGTCGATATTGCCCTGCTCGATCTCCGCGCTGGCCGTGGCCACGCTTTCCGCATTGGCACGCACCCCGCCGACCACCTGCGACAGGCTGTCGCGCATGCCGGCCAGCGCCTGCATGAGCTGGGCCGCCTCGTCGCGGCCCTGGGGCGCGATGGACATGGTCAGGTCACCGGAGGCCACACCCTGCGCGATCACCACGGCCTCGCGGATCGGCCGGGTGATCAGGCGGGTGATCCACCAGGCCAACGCCACCGCGATGGCCACCGCCGCCGCCACGAGGCCCGCCAGCGTCCACACGGCACGGCCATAGACGGTGCGCACATTCTGCTCGGCGATGTCCGCGGACTTCCGGTTGAAATCGGCGAGCGTGCCCAGGGCGCCGGCCATGGCATCGAAAGCCTGCTCCGACTCCCCGAAGAACACCCGCGTCGCTTCGGCCCGCGCATCGGGCGGCAGTGCCAGCAGGCGGGCCTGCACCTTCGCATACGCGTCGCGCGCCGCGCGGTACTCGCCGAACAGGCGCTGCTCCTCGCCCGGGGTGACGAGGGGGGTATAGACCTGCTCGGACTCCGCGAACTGGACCATGCGGTGCGCCAGTTCCTCGCGGCGCTTCGCCGTGGTCTCGTTCGGCTCCGGCAGGAACAGTTCGCTCTCGGTGCGGCGCACGCGGTTGGCCGCGGTGCGGGCGTTGCCGATCGCCTGCACGCTCGGCAGCCAGTTGGTGGCGAGGTCCTCGGCGCCGGCCTGGATGGAGCGCATCTGCGTCCAGGCGGCCAGGCCCATGGCGAGGGTCAACGCGGTGGTGAGGGCAAAGGCGATGGCCAGCTTGAGGCCGATGCGGAGGTTGTCGAGGTTCATGGCGCGGGGCCGGGAGGTGATGTACCTATTGGGAAACCGCGCACCTGAATGGATGCTGACTTGGCGATGGGATCTGGCTATGGTGGGCTTAGCCTTTGGCGACTTCCGGCCGATGGAACTTGCTGTCGAGCCAGCATAGATCGCTCTTGCCAATGCACGGGAACACATCACGAGTGCCCTCGTGCATCGATACCGATGAGCCCAGGGCATCACCCCGGGCATGGCCGGCACGACTCACCAGCGATAGGTTGCGGTCGCGATCAGCCCGCGCTGGTCTCCGTAGAAGCAGGACTGGGCAGCGCCGTCGCAGTTAGACAGGTAGGTCTTGTCAGCCAGGTTGCGCACATTGAGCGCCAGGCTCCACTGCTGGAAATCGTAGCCGACCATGGCGTCCAGCAACAGGTACGCCGGGACCTTGGCCGGCGTGATGCCCCCGTTGCCGCGGGTCGAGCCCGTGTAGCGCGCGCCCGCGCCCACCTTGATGCCGCCGACGAAGCGGTAATCCGCCCACACCGCCAGCTGGTGGCGGGGCACGGCCAGGGCTTGCCTGCCGATCTGCTCGGGGTTGGCGCTGGCAGTGACGATGGCCCGCGGCGTGTAGCTGTAAGCGGCCGTGAAATTCATGCGCGGCATCGGCTGCATGCTGACCTCCCACTCGATTCCGCGCGTGGATATCTCGCCCGTCTGGTAGGGAACGAAGTTCGGGTCCAACGTCACGTAATTGCGGCGGCGCAGGTCGAAGACCGCGATGCTGTACATGTCGCGCGTGCCGGCGGGCTGGTAGCGCAGGCCCGCCTCGTACTGGCGTCCGGATTCGGGTTCGAAAGGCCGCTGGGTCACCGGGTTGACGGCAGTGACGGGACTGAAGGACTCGGTATAGCTGACGTAGGGCGCCAGGCCATTGGGAGCCAGATACACCATCCCGGCGCGGCCGGTGAACTTGCCGTTCGAGACGCTGGTGGCCGCCCCGCCACCGAGCCGGTCCACATAGTCCGTTCGCGCCCGGTCATAACGTCCGCCCAGCGTGAACTGCCAGCGGTCGGCCCATTTGATCTGGTCCTGCATGTAGAGGCCGATCTGCCTCAGGCGGGAGGAATCGATCGCGTAGGGATCGGGCACCTCGAATGGTCCATTCGGATACAAAGGCGCGTTGATGTCGAGTGGCGGCGCGCTGCCCCCGCTGAAGGTGCTCGACTCGAAGCGGCTGCGCTGGTAGTCGAGGCCGAACAGCAGGCTGTGCTGCCATGCGCCGGAGCGCATGTCGGCCTGCAGCTGGTTGTCCACGCTTAAGGTGTTTGCCCATTCCCGGCTGCCGAAAAGCGTCCGGCTCAGCGTCTGGTAGTTGGCCGGGTTCAATGGGTCCCCGCGGTCCACCGTGATGAACATCGGCGACTGCAGGCCCGAGTAGTCCAGCTTCATGTGGCCCGCGCGCAGGTTCTGGCGGAAGGTGAGAGCGCCGTTGAAACGGTGCTCGAACCGGTAGCCGGCCAGTTCCTGGTCCTGGTCGAACCGGTCGAAGTGGCTGTTGCCCACGAACAGTTCGCTGGGGATGTAGCTGCCGATGACCGTCGGCACCAGCGAGCCCACCATGGGGCGCGTGCGGGTATAGACCCCCGAACGGTTGCGCATGAGCTGCGCATACGCGGTGAACGATGTGTCGCCCGAGATTTTCCATTGGATGGATGGCGCGAAGTAGGTGCGGTCGTTGCGCTCGCCTCCCGCGGGCAACCCGGCATCGCGCACCACGCCGAGCACGCGGTAGAGCACCGTCCCCTCCGCATCCAGCGCGCCCGAGAAGTCCCCGGCGACCTGCTTGTGGCCATGGCTGCCGTATTGCACTTGCAGCTCGCGGACCGGCATGGGCGTGGGCAACTTGCTGACCACATCCACGACGCCGCCGGGACTCGCCTGGCCGTAGAGCACCGAGGCCGGGCCGCGCAGCACGTCGATGCGCTCTGCGCCATAGGGTTCGATCTTCCAGACGGCGAAGGTGTTGGCGTTGCGCAGGGGCAGGCCGTCCTGGTAGAAGCCCGGGCTGTAGGCATCGAAGCCACGGATGTTGAGCCAGTCGTAGCGCGAGTCCGCGCCGTAGGGCGAGATGGTGATGCCTGGCGTGTAGCCCAGCGCATCGCGCACGGTGGTCGCGCCGATGGCCTGGATACGGTCGGCCGTCACGACCGACACCGACTGCGGCGTCTCGATGATCGGCGTATCGGTCTTGGTACCCGCCGCGCTGCGCCGGGCCACATAGCCTGCGACGGGACCGGTGGATGTCTCGGGATCCGACGTGGCCGACACCGTCACGGCCGGGAGCGTGGTGGACATGGCGTCAGCGGGTCCGGCCGGCTTGATGACGATGCCTGCGCCATCCAGTACCGCAGCCAGTCCGGTACCCGCGAGCAGCCGGTCCAGGGCCTGCCGTGGCGTCATGTTTCCCGATACGGCGGGCGCGGTCCTGCCGGCCACCAGGGCAGGCCGTACCATCAACTCCATCCGTGTCTGCCGGGCCAGCTCGTTGAGCGCCTCCGCCAGCGGCTGAGCGGCGATGCGGATGGGCACGGCCCGCGCAGCCGCGGCGCTGGCGGAGGGCTGTGACAAGGCTCCAGTGGCGCCGATGGCGAGGGCGACAGCAAGAGCGAGGGGGGCGGGCCTGGGGCAGGTACGGTGCATGCGCATGTTCTCCGGGAAGGTCTAAGAATAAGAATCCTTCTCATGTAGACGCATGAGCCCGCTCTACCCCAACCTCCTCCCTGCGCCCTGCCCCGCTTTCACTTCCGCGGAAGAATCTCGGTCGTGCCGTCCTGCTCCTGCAGGCGCACCGGCAAGACCTGCGGCAGTGCCCGGATGAAGCTGTCGAGCCGGTGCGGATCGAAGGTTCCGGTCAGGCGCAATGCCGCCACCGCCGGATCGCCCACTGTCAGCCGGGTGTCCCCATAGCGTTCGAATTCCGCCAGCGCCTCGCCCAGCGGCGTATCGTCGAAGCTGACACGGTTGTCGCGCCAGGGCGCCATGCCGGCGGTGGAGATGGCAGTCACCTGGCCGAGTTCGCCAGCGGCATCGCTCGCGACCTGCTGACCCGCGACCAGTTCCACGGCACCGGGCGCCTCGTCTGCCGGCGGCAGGCTGGCACCCTTGCGGCCACGCACCAGGGACGCCACGCGCACATGCCCTTCCTCCACGGCCACCCGGACACCGCCCTGGCCGGACACACCCGGCGTGAAGCGCACGGAGAAACGGGTGCCGACCACCGTGATGCGCAGCGGTCCGGCCAATACATCGAAGGGACGGGATGGGTCGCCCTTGACGCTGAACACCGCCTGACCTTCCGGCAACCGGACTTCCCGGCGATGCCGGTAGAGCACCGCCTCGGCACGGGTGGCCGTATCGAGCCGCAGGCGGCTTCCGTCGGGAAGGTCCACCAGGCGCTGCTGGCCGCGCAAGGTGGCAAAGCTCTGGGAATAGACCGGCTGGCGCTGCCAATGGTCCCAGGCCAGATAGCCGCAGCCTGCCGCAGCCACGCCGCCCGCCAGCGCAGCTTGCGGCAGCAGTTCGCCCAGCCTGCGCCACCAGGGACGGCGAGGCGACGACGCAGACTGGACAGCCCGCCTTTCGGCCGCCTGGTCAGCGGCAAGGTCGCGACGCAACGCGTCCACGCCCTCCTGCGGAAGCCCATCCAGCAGGCTCCAGTCGCCTTTCCAGCGCCCCAGGGCGCGACCATGCGCCGGGTCGGCGGCCAGCCAGGCTTCGAACGCGCACTGCTCGGCGGCGGGAAGGCCACCCTCCAGACGCACGAACCATTCGAGCGCCTGGCGTTCGAGGTCGCTCAATGCGGAGTCGGCGGACGACGGATGGCTCATGGAAAGATGCCGTTGTTCATGGATGAAGACGCGCGAGCCCACCCAAACCCTACCTCCTCGCTTCGAAAACACGGGCAGCGGGTCATTCGGGTGCATCCTCGGCCGCACCGTCCATCCGGCGCAGGCACAGGCGGCACGCCTCCATCGCGCGCTGTACGTGCCGCTCCACCATCTTCACCGAGATGTCCATCCGGATGGCGACCTCGGCCTGCGAGAGCCCGTCGAACTTGTGCAGGATGAAGGCCTCCCGGCAGCGCAGCGGCAGCGCACCGATCGCGGCGAGCAGCGCCTGGACCGTTTCCGCGGATGCGGCTGCAACCTCAGGCTCACAGGCAACGGGAGCCGCAATACCCTCCAGAACAGCCATCGGATCGGCCTCACTCTCGGCACCGGGGGATGCAGACTTGCCGGCCCGCACCTCGGCCCGGCGGTGCCGGTCGATCACCAGGTTGCGTGCCGTCCGGTACAACAGCGCGCGCGCGTCGCCGATGGCCTTCCCCGAATGCTGCACGGCCAGCACCCGTGCATAGCTTTCCTGCACCAGATCACGCGCAGTGTCGCGATCCCTGACCGCACGGGCCAGGAAGCTCAGCAACTCTCGGTAATGGCGTGTGACCACGGATCGATGGAACGGAGGGTGACGGCTTCCCGGCAGCCTGGCTTGCGGCAACCGTGCAGGCGAATCCAGTGTACGTATGAAAAATAGTAACCATTTGCATTATCAATCATATGGCCGGACTTACGGAGAAACAGCAGAGCAAGTCCTGGCCTGCCGATGTGGGCAGGCCCATTGCGCTGGGCATGGGCGAGCGACGAGCCGGACTCTGGAGGCTCGGGGGTCATGGAATGGCAGCCGCGACATGAGGCCGCTTCCTGGTGCCGGGCCCGGTTCTACCCTGCCGGCGTATGTCCGGTGCAGGGCGCGGCGCAAAAAAACGCCCATGCCGGACGGCTTTTGCGGAAAACTCGGAGTGTGTCTGCGGCTCTTCTGCTTACCAGCCGGCCGTCACGATCAGCCCGCGCTATGGGGGCACGCACCGTTCAATTGAAGGAGGACGGACTCATTCGGTGTCACGATGTCGAACGTTCCTCCCTGCCGGCGGTATACCTCTCCGGCCAGCAGCCGAACGACTTGGCCGGAAATCTCCAACGAGGCATCCCAGACAACTCCACCGGGCCCCTCGCGAAGCACCGATAGCGCCACCTGTCCAACCGGAAGGCACTCCAGGGCACGACTTCGAAAGATCCCCGCTGGCGCCTCTGGAACGGGCTCGGGCATCCCATCCATTTTTGCCATCAGCAAGCCATTTGGACGGTCATCCATATCTTCCGCGAACAACTGCAAATACAGACCGGAGGGGAGCTTGATGTGGATGCTGGAGAACTGCCAGAACGGAACATCGGGATGGGCCCAGACCGCAGGCGACTCACCGAAAAAACCGGAAGTCACCGTGTCATCCGTCACCACCGCACGCCCTCCGTCAAGGGCCATCTCCAAGCCTGTCCATTCCGTGATGCACTCTCCATGAAGATGCACGATAGATGACAGGCCGGAGAATGATTTGATGTTCATTTGTGCCATGGTAGTGGCCTAGGGAAGGTCTGCAAAACCCCCTCTCTGCGCCCTGTGGCCGAATGAATCGGGGTGATTTTTCGTGATGTGCGAGATCGGACTGATTTCCCCCGCGAAATGCCCATCCAGCAGGCAGAGTTGGTCCGTGCAGCGGCCCTTGGGCGCATTCCAGGCACACTCATGCCGGCATCGCCAGCAACTGCCGGCGTGCCATCCACACATTGCCCAGCGCAAACATCACCTGCATCCGCGCCGTGTTCTTGGCCAGGCCCCGGTAACGCACCTCGGCGTGACCGAACTGCTGCTTGATCACCCGGAACGGGTGCTCCACCTTCGCCTGGATGCTGCCTTGATCTGTTCGAGTCGGTCGATGGCTCGGGCCAGTGGCCGGTTCCGGTCCAGCACCGCACGTTTGCCCGGGCGCAGGGCAATGTGCCATCTCACCTTCAGGCCCGGGTTTCGGACCGCTTGTCCACGCCTTGGTAGCCCGCGTCGCCAAAGGTATCCTGCTCCTGCCCGTGCAGCAGTCGTGCGCCTGGGTGACGTCGTTGACGTTGGCCGCCGTGCCGATGACCGTATGCACCAGGCCCGACTCGGCATCCACGCCGATGTGCGCCTTCATCCAGAAGTGCCGCTGGTTGCCGCGCATCTCCGGGTCGCGCTCGCCCAGGGCGTTCCTGGTCGAACTGGGCGCGGCAATCAGCGTGGCATCCACCAGCGTGCCGGTCTTGAGCACGCACTGGGCCTCAAGCCCATCAACACGCCCGTGTGCAGCCCGCAGAGTAACGGCATCGCCGAGAGCTTCGTGAACACCTTCAAGAGCGACTACGTGGACCGCATGGACCTGCGTGACGCGCGGACGGTGCTGGCACAGTTGCCGGCAGCCTTCGAGCACTTCAACGAGGTGCATCCGCACTCGTCGCTGAAAATGCGCTCGCCTCGGGAGTTCAGGCGGCAGCAGGCCGCAGGGGGCTGACCGGGCGCTTTATTGCGAATAGGGCGGGGCCGGGAATACGGGGGCAACATCAGCTTCCCCCGTTAATTGGTGTGCAACAGCAGAGCTTGACTACAATTGCGCGCCCCATTGGCCGCCATGCAATCACCCACGAATTCCCCACCTGCCGCTCGACTGCTTCGGCCCATCGCACGAATGCTCGTGGTAGTGCAGATGATGGCACTGGCTCTGGGGGTGACGGCAGCAGCCGTGCTGGTCTGGACAGCCACCAGATTCAACGAAGCGAGCGACTGGGTCGAACACACCCATGAGGTCCTGGACCAAATAAACAGGGTACGAACCGAATTGCTCCGGGGCAGTCTGGCACTGCGTGACTATGCAATTTCTCCAGGCCCTCCTCATCTGGAGCGAGCCCGGGCAGCAGCCAGCACCGCCGCCCGCACTGCGGAACTTCTAGAAGGGCTCGTTCAAGACAACCCCGGGCAAAGTGACCGGGCTTTGGCGTTGCGCGCGGAAACGGCAGAGATGGTGGGGTGGATGAACAGCACTGCAGTCATTGCAGAGCGCGATGGCCCTGCGGCTTTGCTCGCCAGCCTGGCGCCCCGAATTTCCCAGGACTCGGCCAGACTCCTGCGGCAACAGCTGGCGGAGATGGAGGGCGTGGAGCGCCTCCTCCTGCAGGCCCGGACACAGGAGAGGGCACGCGAGTACAAGCGGTTGATCATGGGGGCGTGCATCAGCGGCGCAGCGCTCATCGTTTTTCTGGTCTGGAGCGCTACCTATGCCACCGCCCTTTTCCGCCGCAGCACCACACGGATCCAAACGCTGAGGGAGGAGGCAGACTGCGACCCGCTGACGGGCTTGCTGAACCGCCGGGCGCTGGAAGAACGGTTCGCGAAACTCCTGGACTCACCTCTGACGGTCATCGCGTTTGACCTGGACGACTTCAAGCCCGTCAACGACACCCATGGACATCAGGCCGGCGACGAAGTTCTGACAGTGACGGCGAAGCGCATGCTGCGCGAATGCCGGGATGACGACCTGGTCGCACGAGTCGGTGGTGACGAGTTTGCCGTGGTTCTCACGGGCGTGTCGGATGCTGATGCCGCCCGCTCCGTCTGCACCCGCCTGCAACACGCCCTGTGCGAGCCCATCCAGTTGAGCTCCGCGACTGTGAGGGTCGGGGTTTCCCTTGGCTACGAAGTCTCTCCCGGCGGCATCAGCCTGGTCGACTTGCTCGCCAGGGCCGATAAAGGGGCCTATGCCGAGAAGCTGATTCGCAAAGGAAAGGCCCGCGCCGCAGGCAATCGCTGAAGGCCTGAGCGGTTCAGGCGAAGATGGGGCAGATGCAGGCGTAAATGAAAAAGCCGCCTGAAGGAGGCGGCTTGATCGGGACTGGAACCTGAAGGGTTCCCCAACAGTTCCCCGAGATTCTGAAGTCTGGTCCACTTCAGGAGGAAAAATTGGTAGGCGCGATTGGACTCGAACCAACGACCCCCACCATGTCAAGGTGGTGCTCTAACCAGCTGAGCTACGCGCCTGTGTGTATTCGAGAAGCGAGAGTATAGCAGCAAAAAACCGGCCGCCGGACAAAGTGGCGAACTCTCGCTTCACTCACCTCACCGCCGCCGCGCGGAGCGCACGCCCTGCACCGCGGCGACGATCGACAGCACCTTGTTCAGCCGTCCGGAGTCCGACACCTCCACGGTGAACGTCATCCACGCCGTGCCCTTCACCGACTGGGTCTGCACGCCGATGACGTTGGTCTTCTCGCGCGCGAAGACTTCGGAGATGTCGCGCAGCAGGCCCTGGCGGTCGGCGGCCTCGACGGCCACGTCCACGGGGTAGAGGGCGGCAGGGTGGCCGCCCTGCCCGCCTCCCTGGGCCCCGCCGCCGGATCCGCCCGCGCTGCCCCATTCGACGTCGATCACGCGCTCGGCGCTGCGGGCCGCCATCTCGCGGAAGTTGCTGCAGTCCGCGCGGTGCACGCTCACGCCCTTGCCGCGCGTGACGAAGCCGCGGATCGGGTCCGGCGGCGCGGGGCGGCAGCACTTGGCCAGCTGGGTCATGAGGGAGTCGATGCCCACCACCAGCACGCCGCCCTTGGGCGCGCTCTCGTTCGTGCGCGCCTTCTTGAGCAGCAGGTAGTCGTCGGGCTGCAGCACGGGCTCGGGCGGGCGCAGCAGGGTCTCGATGGTGCGCAGGGAGAACTCGTCCTTGCCCACCACTTCGAAGAGCGCATCGGCGGTCTTGAAGCCCAGCTGCACGGCCAGGTCTTCCAGCCGGATCGCGGTCTTGCCTTCGCGCTGCAGCAGCTTTTCCACGGCCTCTCGGCCGCGGGCCACGGTCTCGTGCGTGGCCTGGGCATTGAACCACGCGCGCACCTTGGCGCGGGCGCGGTGGCTGGTGAGGTAGCCCAGTTCGGGATTGAGCCAGTCGCGCGAGGGCCGGCCCTCCTTCACCGTGGTGATTTCCACCGTCTGGCCGTTGTGCAGCGGCGTGTTGAGCGGGACCATGGATCCGTCCACGCGTGCGCCGCGGCAGCGGTGCCCCACGCTGGTGTGCACCGCGTAGGCGAAATCCACCGGAGTCGCGCCCTGGGGCAGTTCCACCACCTCGGCACTGGGCGTCAGCACGTAGATGCGGTCCTCGAACAGGCCGCGGTGCTGCACCGCGCCGGCCATGTCGCGCTCCCAGGCCAGCAGCTGCCGCAGCACGGCGATCTTGGCGTCGTATTCGCTGCTGGCGGACACGCCGCCATACCCCTTGGTGCCGGCCTCCTTGTAGGCCCAGTGCGCGGCCACGCCGTGCTCGGCGTGGTCGTGCATGGCCTGGGTGCGGATCTGGATCTCGATGGCCTTGCCCGCCTCGTCGCGCACCACGGTGTGCAGCGACTGGTAGCCGTTGGGCTTGGGGCGGGCGATGTAGTCGTCGAACTCCGCGTCGATCGGCTTGAAGTGCGAATGCACCCACGACAGCGCGGCATAGCAGTCCTTCACCGTGGGCACGACCACGCGCAGCGCGCGGATGTCGAACACCTGGTCGAAGTCGAGCGACTTGCCGCGCATCTTCTTGACGATGCTGTAGATGTGCTTGGGCCGGCCCTGCACGGTGGCGCTGATGCTGCGCGCGCGCAGTTCGGATTCGAGCCGGCCGCGCAGTTGCTCCATGTACACCTCGCGCTCGGCGCGCTTCTCGTCGAGCAGGCGGGCGATCTGCTTGTAGGTGTCGGGCTCCAGGAAACGGAAGGACAGGTCCTCCAGCTCCCATTTCATCTGCCAGATGCCCAGGCGGTTGGCGAGCGGCGCGAAGACCTGCAGCGCCTCGCGGGCGATGGCGGGCGACACGGGCCGCTTGGTGGCCGCGTAGAAGCGCAGCGTTTGCAGCCGCGAGGCCAGGCGCAGCATGACCACGCGCAGGTCGCGCGAGAAGGCCAGCAGCATCTTGCGGACGTTCTCGGTGTGGGTGACGGGGTCGTCCACCGCATGGCCGGCGAGCTGGGCCGCGCGCGCCTGCTCCTGCACGCGCATGAGCTTGGTGGTTTCGACGGCGAGCGTGGCGAAGTTCTGGCCGAAGGCCTTGGCGATGACCTCCTCGGGCTTGTTCAGGTGCGAGCAGGCATGCACGAGGTAGCTGGCGGCCTGCATGGCCTCGGAACCGCCGATGGCCTTGAGGATGGCTGCCACGGCCTCCGCGTGGGCGAAGGTGTTCTCGCCCGTCTCCAGGGTTTCGGCGGAGAGCAGCGGCTCGGCGAACGCCCGGGCGCGCGCCAGGGCGCCGGCCTGCTCGGGCAGCGACAGCGAGGTCGCGGCGATGAGCTGGGGCACGGCCTCCTGGCCGGCCAGGGCATGCGGTTGCTGGGGCGCGGCGACACTTCTCATGGGCGGGCCTCCTGCGCGCCCTGGCTGTCCGCGGCGGGCGTGCCGAACAGGAACTGCTCGACCACATCGACCTGGGCGGCAACCACGAGGGTGGGCGCATGGCCCACGCCGGCCCATTCGACCACCCGCGCGCGCGGACCGCGCTGCGCCATGGCCTGCGCCGTGCCGGGCAGCAGCAGGTCGGATTCCGCCCCCCGCAGCACCAGCGTTTGCGCCCGGATCGCGTCATAGAGCTGCCACAGCTGGGCATCGCCGGCACGCGCGGACTCGGGCGTGAGGTGCCGGAAGTTCTCGGCGATGGCCGGGTCGTAGTGCAGGCGCACGGAGCCGTCCGGCTGCGGGCGCAGCAGGGGTTCGGACAGCGCCTGCCACTCCTCTGCGGTATGCGGGCCGAAGCCCGTTGACACGACACGCAGCCCCTCGACCGCGGCCGCCACGCTGGGGAACGCCACCACGCGGCCCACGTACTGGCCGATGCGCTGCAGCGCCGCCCATTCCAGGGCGGGGCCGACGTCGTTGAGCACCAGCCGGCGCACCGGCGCGGGCAGCGGCAGCTCCGGCTGCCCGCACAGGGCCATGCCGATGAGCCCGCCCATGCTGGTGCCGACCCAGTCGAGCACGCGCACGGGCGCACGGGCATGCAGGTGGCCGAGCAGCGCGAGCATGTCGGCCGCATAGACGGGGATCTGGTAATGCGAGGCATCGGCCAGCCAGTCGCTGCGTCCGCGCCCGGCCACGTCCGGGCAGACGATGCGGGCATGCCGCGCGAGGCGGCGGGCCAGCACGTCGAAGTCGCGGCCCTGCCGCGTGAGGCCGTGCACGCAGACGACCACGTGGGGGTGCGCGGGGTCGCCCGTGCCGTTCCACTCCCAGTACGCCATGCGGTGCCCGCCCTCGCCCTCCCTGGATGCATCCCCGGGGGATGCCGCGGCACCGGGGCAATGTACGTAGTTCAGCGTAGGCTCTGTCATGGGGGGCAATCGTCTCTGGGCCGCTCGATAATGGCCCTTCGTTCATCCTAATTCATTCGGAGAGACCGGCATGCTTCTCACTGGCAAGACTGCGCTCGTGACGGGTTCCACCAGCGGCATCGGACTGGGCATCGCCAAGGCCCTGGCGCGCGAAGGGGCGAACATCGTCCTGAACGGCTTCGGCGACGTGGACGGCCCCAGGTCGGAGGTGCTGGCGGCCGGGCATGCCGCGGGAGCGCAGGTGGCCTACCACGGCGCGGACATGGGCAGCGTGCCGGAGATCGAGGACATGATGAAGTACGCCGCCGCCCAGTTCGGCCGCGTGGACATCCTCGTGAACAACGCGGGCATCCAGCACGTCGCTCGCGTGGAGGATTTCCCGGTGAAAAAGTGGGACGCGATCCTGGCCATCAACCTGAGCAGTGCCTTCCACACCACGCGCCTCGCGCTGCCGGCCATGCAGGCCGCGAACTGGGGGCGCATCGTCAACGTGGCCTCGGTGCACGGCCTGGTGGGATCGGCGCAGAAGTCGGCCTACGTGGCCGCCAAGCACGGCATCGTGGGCCTCACGAAGGTGACGGCGCTGGAGAACGCCACCACGGGCGTGACCTGCAATGCCATCTGCCCGGGCTGGGTGCTCACGCCGCTGGTGCAGAAGCAGGTGGACGCCAGGGCCGCCGAACACGGCCTCTCGAACGAGGAAGCCACGCGCCAGCTGCTGGGCGAGAAGGAGCCCTCGATGCAGTTCACCACGCCCGAGGAACTGGGCGAACTGGCGGTGTTCTTCTGCTCGCCGGCCGCCAACAATGTGCGCGGCGTGGCCTGGAACATGGACGGGGGCTGGGCGGCGCAGTAACCCGCGACCGCCCTCCCCCGGTGCGCTCCCGGCCACTGGGCACGGGCGCGCCGGTCAGCGCGGGTCAGCGCAGTTGCACCGACCCGGAGACGTGGACCACCACCTGGGTCTTGCCGGCCTCGACCGGCACGGACTCGTCGGCGGACATCATGGACGACTTGGCCTGCATGGCCATCATGCGGGGCGGGCGCGGCCCGGGCGACATCTCGTCGCTGTTGACCGAGACCTCACGCAGCGAGTAGCCCGAGAAGCCGAAGCCCTTGGCCAGTTCGCCCGCACGGTTCTTGAACTCCTCGATGGCCCGGGTCTGGGCCTCCGCCTGGACACGCGCCCGGGCTTCCTTGGACAGGTCGAATGCGATCTGGCTGATGGGCATGGACTGGATGCGGCCGGCGGTGGTGGTGATGCGCGAGAAATCGCGCCCCTGCAGCACCAGTTCGGCACGCCCCTGCCAGGCGGTGATCTTGCCGTCCTTGCCGTAGCGCGGGTACAGGCCGAACTGGCCGGTGCGCACCTCCATCTGTTCGGGCTGCGCAGCGCGCTTGGCTTCGGCCAGGCCGGCATCCAGCGCCTGCCGCAGTTGCGTCTGCACGGTGGCGGCATCCGCGCCCTCGCGCGTGGCAGCCAGGGTCAGCACCAGAAGATCCTGCTGGACATCCACCGAGCCGCTCGCGGCGAGCTGCAGCACGTTCTGGGGCGCCGGCGCGGCCACGTTCTGGGCAAACGCCGTGCCCGACACGGCAGCGATGGCGCAGGCGGCGGCCAGGGGGGCGAGGAATTTCATGAAGGGACTCCCTGTATGGAAAAAATCGTGTGAAAACCTGCATGCCGGACATGCGCATGCGGGCAGGCCGTCCACGGTAACGCACGCGGTGGCCCCTGGAGATGTCGCCCGGACAACCCTGCTGATAGCCGCCGCAAAATTTGTAACACTTGGTCAGACCTGCCGGAAAAACGCGAACTTCGGGCGGCAAGGTGGTCAGAATCGGCTCTGTTACAAATAGGACCCAGGAAACTCATGGCCTCTACAACCAACCGTACCGACAAGATCCTCGTGGTGGACGACGACGCGCGCATCCGTGATTTGCTGCGCCGCTATCTGACCCAGGAAGGCTTCGAAGTCATGGTGGCGGAAGACGGCAAGGCGCTCAACCGCATCCTGCTGCGCGAGACGGTCGAACTGATCGTTCTGGATCTCATGATGCCCGGCGAGGACGGGCTCTCCATCTGCCGCCGCCTGCGCGCGGCCAACGACCGCACCCCGATCATCATGCTCACCGCCAAGGGCGAGGACGTGGACCGCATCGTCGGTCTGGAGGTGGGTGCCGACGACTACCTGGGCAAGCCCTTCAACCCCCGCGAACTGCTGGCGCGCATCCACGCCGTGCTGCGCCGCCGCCCGCCGCAGGAGGCCCCGGGCGCCCCCTCGGGCGACAACGAGGTCGTGACCTTCGGCCCCTTCACCTTCGACCTGGGCACGCGCGCCCTGCAGAAGAACGGGGAGGAGCTGCCCCTCACCACCGGCGAATTCGCCATGCTCAAGGCCCTGGTGCGCCACCCGCGCCAGCCGCTGTCGCGCGAAAAACTGGCCCTGCTGGCCCGCGGCCGCGAATTCGAGCCCTTCGACCGCAGCCTGGACGTGCAGGTCTCGCGCCTGCGCAAGCTGGTCGAGGTGGATGCCGCCGCCCCCCGCTACATCCAGACCGTCTGGGGCGTGGGCTACGTGTTCGTGCCGGATGGAGCGAGCTGATCCACGGCCGACAACCCCGCGCGCGGGCACCGGGCCGGCACCACGTGCAGCCCGGTGCCCGCGGCCCTTCCACGGCCTGCAGCGGCCCGGCTCTTCTCCTGACCTGACATGAGCGCCTCCCATGATGCGTCCGCGGACGCCACCAGCCCCGCGCCCCTGGAGACGACGCCGAACCGGCGCGCGTCCCAGCGCACGCGCGTCGGCCTGAACCTTTTCTGGCGCACTTTTTTCCTGCTCGCGCTGCTGCTGGTGGGCAGCATCCTGGCCTGGCTGCAGACGCTGCGCGCGCTCGAATTCGAGCCCCGCACCCTGCAGACCGCGCAGCAGATCGCCTCCCTCGTGAACCTGAGCCGTGCCGCGCTGGTGCATGCGGACGCCATCGCCCGCGTCTCGCTCATCAAGACCATGGCGGACCAGGAGGGCGTGCGCATCCTGCCCCGCGAGCCCAGCGACCGCTTCGACCTCGTGGACGACACCGCCCTGGGCGTGCGCCTGACCGAAGAGCTCACCGAGCGCCTCGGCCCGGGCACGATCGTGGCCGGCAACGTGAACGGCGAGAGCGGCCTGTGGGTGGGCTTCACCATCAACGGCGATCCCAACTGGCTGCTGATGGACCGCTCGCGCCTGAGCACGGCGGGCGGCAAGACCTGGCTGATCTGGCTCATTACCGCGGGTGCCCTGTCGCTGGCGGGCGCGGCGGCGATCGCGCGGCTCATCAACCGGCCGCTCAAGCAGCTCTCCTACGCCGCCAACCGCGTGCGCGACGGCGATTTCGCGGCCAGCCAGCTCGACGAGGAGGTGGTGACCAGCGAGATCCGCGAGGTGAACATCGGCTTCAACCGCATGGCGCAGAAGCTCGCGAAGCTCGAACAGGACCGGGCGGTGATGCTGGCCGGCATCTCGCACGACCTGCGCACGCCGCTGGCGCGCCTGCGGCTGGAAACCGAGATGAGCGTGATCGACGACGTGGCCCGCGAGCACATGGTGGCCGACATCGTGCAGCTCGACGCCACCATCGACAAGTTCCTGGACTATGCGCGGCCGGACCACGTCACGCTCACGCCGGTGAACCTGCACGGCGTGGTGTCTTCCTGCGTGTATGCGGTGCAGGACCACCGCGAACTGCAGATCTCCATGAGCGTGCCGGAAGATCTGATCGTGCTGGCCGACGAGGTGGAGCTGGCGCGCGTGATCTCCAACCTGCTGGAGAACGCCCGCCGCTACGGCAAGACGCCCGAGAGCGGCACGGCTTCGGTGGAGATCGCCGCCAAGGGGCGCGAGAAATGGGTGCTGGTGAAGGTGCGCGACCACGGCCCGGGCGTGCCGCCCGACCAGCTAAGCAACCTGACCAAGCCCTTCTTCCGCGGCAACTCCGCGCGCACGGCGGCCGCGGGCGCGGGCCTGGGCCTCGCCATCGTGGACAAGACCGTGCAGCGCATGGGCGGCATCTTCGCGCTGGCCAATTCCGGCTCCGGCGGCCTGGTGGCGCACATCCAGTTGCAGCGCGCCTCGCAACTGCCGGCCGGCAAGGACCCCAAGCAGCGGCTGCAGCGCCCGCAGATCAAGCGCCAGCTGCCACCCGATGCCGCCAAGGGCGGCAAGCCCGTCAAGCCGGCGAAGGCCTGAACAGCAGCACGGCCGCGCGCGCCTCCATGGCCAGGCCCTGCCCCACGGGGCCCATGCGCTCGGCGGTCTTGGCCTTCACGTTCACCTGGTCGGGCTGCAGGCCCAGCGACCGGGCGATGCCTTCGCGCATGGCGGGGATGTGCGGCGCGAGGCGCGGGGCCTGCGCGATCACGGTGCTGTCGATGTTGCCGATCTCGTGGCCGCGCTCGCGCACGCGCCGTGCGGCCTCCACCAGCAGGACCATGGAATCGGCGCCCTTGAAGCGCTCGTCCGTGTCCGGGAAATGGCTGCCGATGTCGCCGAGCCCCGCGGCGCCCAGCAGCGCGTCGGTCACGGCGTGCAGCAGCACGTCGGCATCGGAATGCCCGAGCAGGCCCATGGTGTGGGGGATGTCCACGCCGCCGATCACCAGGCGGCGGCCCGGCACCAGGGCATGGATGTCCCAGCCCTCGCCGATGCGGAATGGGGGAAGCGTCATGGGCAGTTCCGCCTTGTGTGTCTGTCAGAAGAAAGTCTTGCCCGGCAGCGGCGCGCCCTGCGCGAGCGGCCCGCCGAAGCGTTCCAGGGTGGCCGGCAGCAGGCGCTGCGCCAGCACGGCCTCGGCCAGCGCGAAGTCGTCCGGATAGGTGACCTTGAAGTTCTGCGCGCCGCCCGGCACGAGGCGCGGGTGCAGGCCCATGGCCTCCATGGCGCTGGCCTCGTCGGTGGCCTGCGCGCCGTACCGCACGAGCGCGGATTCGAGGGTGCCCAGGCGGAACATCTGCGGGGTCTGGGCGAGCCATTTGTCGCTGCGGTCCACCGTGGAGGCGACGCGCACGCCGCCCGGGCCCTCGCTGGCCGTCTTGAGCGTGTCGGCCAGCTTGTGGGCCAGCAGGCCGCCCACGCTGTCGTGCTCGCAGGCATCGATGAGCGCGTCGATCTGCGCCGTGGTCACCAGGCAGCGCGCCGCGTCGTGCACCAGTACCCAGTCGCCCTCCTCCGCGCCGCGCTCGCGCAGCGCGCGCAGGCCTCCGAGCACGGTGTCGGCGCGCGTGGCGCCGCCGCAGGCGACGGCGAAATGCAGGTCCGAAGGATGGGCGTCGAAGAATGCGTCGCCGGGCGCCACGGCCACCAGCGTGCCCAGCAGGCGCTGCACGCCCGCGAATGCCGCCAGGGTGTGCAGCACCAGCGGCAGCCCGGCCACGGCCTGGTACTGCTTGGGCACGCCGGCCGCGGCGCCCGGCGCCACGGCGCGGGCACCCGTGCCAGCACAGGGCAGCAGGGCCCAGAAACGGCCCGGCGTGGCCGGAGGCGAAAGGGTCGGTCGGGGCGGCAGCAGATCGCTCATGGGGCGGCCATTGTAGGAGCGCGGCGCACCCTGGCCGGCCGGCATGCCCCGGGCGCCCCGCCGGAATGGCCGCCGCCCTAGAATGCCTGCATGGCCGCGCCGCACCGCGCACGGCCCGCGGCGCTCCGGTGCGCCCAGCCAGTCCCCGCTTCCCCATGGACCTCCCCAAACTCATCCCCGGCAAACGTTTCACCATGCCGCGCCCCGTGGGCAGCGCGGACGCCCTGCTGCTCGCGCGCGTCGCGGAGCGCGAGAAGGCCGCCCGGCGCACCATCGCCATCGTCACGGCCGACGCCACCGACGCGCAGCGCCTGATCGACGAGATGGCGTTCTTCGCGCCGGAACTGCGCTGCGCGCTGTTCCCCGACTGGGAAACGCTGCCCTACGACACCTTCTCGCCCCACCAGGACCTCATCAGCGAACGCCTGGCCACGCTCTGGCGCATCAGCCAGAAGGACAAGGACACCGGCGCCGACGTGGTGCTGGTGCCCGCCACCACGGCGCTCTACCGGGTCGCGCCGCCCTCGTTCCTGGCGGCCTACACCTTCCACTTCAAGGTGAAGCAGAAGCTGGACGAGGCGAAGTTCCGCGCCCAGCTCACGCTGGCCGGCTACAGCCACGTCTCGCAGGTGGTGAGCCCCGGCGAATACGCGGTGCGCGGCGGCCTGATCGACCTTTTCCCCATGGGCTCGCCCGTGCCCTACCGGGTGGACCTGTTCGACGACGAGATCGACTCCATCCGCACCTTCGATCCGGACACGCAGCGCAGCCTCTACCCGGTGCCGGAAGTGCGCCTGCTGCCCGGCCGCGAGTTCCCCATGGACGACGCGGCCCGGGCCAAGTTCCGCAGCCGCTGGCGCGAGCTGCTGGAGGGCGACCCCACGAAAAGCCGCATCTACAAGGACATGGGCAACGGCGTGGCCACCGCCGGCATCGAGTACTACCTGCCGCTCTTCTTCGACGAGACGGCCACCGTGTTCGACTATCTTGGAGAGGACGCCACGGTGGTATTGCACGGCGACCTGGAGCCGGCCTTCCAGCGTTTCTGGCAGGACACGAAGGAGCGCTTCCGCCTGGTGCAGGGCGACCCCGACCGGCCCGCACTGCCGCCCGAATCGCTGTTCCTGGGCATCGAGCAGTTCTACACCCGCGCCAACGCGCATGCGCAGCTCGCGCTGCGGCCGGGCGTGGAGGACGTGGCCGACAACCCGAACTTCCAGAAGCTGGGCGACCTGGCCGTGGTGCGCGGCGCCGAGGATCCGCTGGCGCGCCTGCATGCGCACATCCGCAACACGCAGCACCGGGTGCTGCTGCTGGCCGAGAGCGACGGCCGGCGCGAGAGCCTGCTGGACTTCCTGCGCGCCTCGCAGCTGAACCCGCCCGCCTTCGATTCGCTGGCCGAGTTCCAGGGCCAGGCCGACGAGAAGGTCGGCATCGCCACCGCCGCGCTGGCCACGGGCTTCGCCTGGACCCTGGAAGGCATCGACTTCGTCACCGAGACCGAGCTGTTCGCGGCCGGCGCCACCACGCGCCGGCGCAAGAAGCAGGAGCAGGTGAGCGACGTCGAGGCGCTGATCAAGGACCTCTCGGAACTCACGCTGGGCGACCCGGTGGTGCACAGCGCGCACGGCATCGGCCGCTACCGCGGGCTGATCCACATGGACGTGGGCCAGAAGAACCCCGATGGCACGCCCGCGATGCAGGAGTTCCTGCACCTCGAATACGCCGACAAGGCCGTGCTGTACGTGCCGGTGAGCCAGCTCCAGCTCATCAGCCGCTACACGGGCGTGTCCGCCGACGAGGCGCCGCTGCACAAGCTGGGCAGCGGCCAGTGGGAGAAGGCCAAGCGCAAGGCCGCCGAGCAGGTGCGCGATTCCGCCGCCGAGCTGCTCAACATCTACGCCCGCCGCGCGGCGCGCGAGGGCCATGCGTTCCGCTACAGCCCGCAGGACTACGAGCAGTTCGCCAACGATTTCGGGTTCGAGGAAACGGCCGACCAGAACGCCGCCATCCACGCGGTGATCCAGGACATGATCTCGCCCCGCCCCATGGACCGGCTGGTCTGCGGCGACGTGGGCTTCGGCAAGACCGAGGTCGCCCTGCGCGCCGCCTTCGTGGCGGTCACGGGCGGCAAGCAGGTGGCGTTCCTCGCGCCGACCACGCTGCTGGCCGAGCAGCACTACCAGACGCTGGTGGACCGTTTCTCCAAGTGGCCCGTGAAGATCGCGGAAGTCTCGCGCTTCCGCTCGGGCAAGGAGATCACCGCGGCCATCAAGGGCATCGGCGACGGCACGGTGGACATCGTGGTGGGCACGCACAAGCTGCTGTCCGAATCGACGAAGTTCCACAACCTGGGCCTGCTCATCATCGACGAGGAGCACCGTTTCGGGGTGCGCCACAAGGAGCAGATGAAGCAGCTGCGTGCCGAGGTGGACGTGCTCACGCTCACCGCCACGCCCATCCCGCGCACGCTGGGCATGGCGCTGGAAGGCCTGCGCGACCTGTCGGTGATCGCCACCGCGCCGCAGCGGCGCCTGGCGATCAAGACCTTCGTGCGCAACGAGGGCACGGGCGTGATCCGCGAGGCGGTGCTGCGCGAACTGAAGCGCGGCGGCCAGTGCTACTTCCTGCACAACGAGGTCGAGACGATCGAGAACCGGCGCCAGAAGCTCGAGGAGATATTGCCCGAGGCCCGCATCGCCGTGGCGCACGGCCAGATGCCCGAGCGCGAGCTGGAGAAGGTGATGCGCGACTTCGTGGCGCAGCGCTACAACATCCTGCTGTGCTCGACCATCATCGAGACCGGCATCGACGTGCCCACGGCCAACACCATCATCATGAGCCGCGCCGACAAGTTCGGCCTGGCGCAATTGCACCAGTTGCGCGGCCGCGTGGGCCGCAGCCACCACCAGGCCTACGCCTACCTGATGGTGCCGGACGTGGACGGCCTGACCAAGCAGGCGGCCCAGCGGCTGGACGCGATCCAGCAGATGGAGGAGCTGGGCTCGGGCTTCTACCTCGCCATGCACGACCTGGAGATCCGCGGCGCGGGCGAGGTGCTGGGCGAGAACCAGAGCGGCAACATGCTGGAGGTGGGTTTCCAACTCTACAACGAGATGCTGAGCGAGGCCGTGAAGTCGCTCAAGGCCGGCAAGGAGCCCGACCTGCTGAGCCCCCTGTCGGTCACCACGGACATCAACCTGCATGCGCCGGCCCTGCTGCCCGACGACTACTGCGGCGACGTGCACCTGCGGCTGTCGTTCTACAAGAAGCTCGCCACCGCGAAGACGGCGGACCAGATCGACGCCCTGCTCGAAGAGATCGTGGACCGCTTCGGCAAGCTGCCGCCGCAGGCGCAGACGCTGATCGACGTGCACCGGCTGCGCGTGCTGTCCCAGCCCTACGGGGTCATCAAGGTGGATGCGGCACCGGGCGTGACGAACATCACGTTCCGGCCCCAGCCGCCGGTGGACCCGATGCAGATCATCCACCTGATCCAGAAGAATAGGCACATCAAGCTCGCGGGCAACGAAAAGCTGCGCATCGAGCGCGAACTGCCGGACGCGAAGGACCGGGCGCAGATGGTGCGCGACGTGCTGCGCAGCCTGGGCCAGCCGCTGGGTGCCGCGCAGGGCGCTCCGGCCTGACGCCACCTGCGCGGGGCATGTCCGCCGCGGACCGCAGGGGCGCCGGAAGCGCCGTTGCCGGAGCCGCCCACGGATGCCCCATGCCCCTCGAAGCCGCCATCGTCCTGATCGCCCTCGCCGCCGCGGCTGCCACGCGGCCGTGGCGCCTGCTGGCGGCCCGGCCCGCCTTCCGCGCACCGGAGGGGGCCGAGGACGCATCCAGCGGCCGGAAGGCGTCGCCCCTGCTCACGCCGCTGCTCGCCACGCTGGTGTTCCTGCCCTGGATATGGGCGCTGCCCACGCTGCATGCCATGCCGCTGCAGCTGCAGATGTCGGGCGCCTGCCTCGTCGTGCTGATGGTGGGCTGGCCGCTGGCCGTGCCGGTGCTGGCCACGGTGGCGGCGATGGCGGCCCTGCTCTCGCCCGCCCTGTCATGGAGCGAGGCGCTGGGCCTGGCGGCCTGGCAGGGCGTGGTGCCCGCCACCCTGGCGCTGCTGCTGGGCGCGCTGCTGCGCCGGCTGGCCGGCACGCACCTCTTCGTCTATGTGCTGGGCCGCGCCTTCCTCGGCACGGCCCTGTGCATGTTCGCGGCCAGCGGCCTTGCGCTCTGGAGCGGCCATGGCCTGCCGGGCGTGGACCCGGGCCTGGCCATGGTCGCCCGCTGGCTCATGGCCTGGGGCGACGCGGTGGTCACGGGCATGCTGTGCGCGGTGTTCGTGGCCTTCCGGCCCGAGTGGCTGGCAACCTGGTCGGACCGGCTGTACCTGCAGCCTTGACTTTCACTGTTTCTCCGAAGTTTTCACTTTTAAAAGCCACCCCGTCGGTCAAGGAAAAGAGTATGAAGTTGATTCAAACCGGCTTTCGGTGAAATGTCTTGCGCCGACTGGATGGTGATTGCGCTCAATTGATGAAGACGCCCGTAGCGCGATCAGATCTTCCGTCATAGTTGTTCCAAGCCGTTACCGATTACGTGACGCACGACAACACGCCGATGCCTTTGTGCGGCGGAAGGCCCGGAGGAGCAAGAGCTATGCGACAAGACGTCTTCACCACGCAGCAAGAATTTGACTTTCCTGCCGATGCGACCCTGATGTCTACGACGGACACGCAGAGCCACGTCACATACGCCAACGCGGCCTTCATCGCCGTCAGCGGCTTCGACCGTGAGGAGATCATGGGGAAGCCCCACAATCTGGTCCGCCATCCCGACATGCCGAAACAGGCGTTCGCGGACATGTGGGCCACTTTGAAGCTCGGAAAATCGTGGACGGCCCTGGTGAAGAACCGGCGCAGGAACGGCGACTACTACTGGGTGCGCGCCAACGCCACGCCCGTGATCCGCAGAGGGCAGGTGACGGGGTACATGTCGGTGCGGACCAAGCCCTCGCGCTTCGAGATCGAGGCTGCGGAATCGCTGTACCGCAAATTCAGGCGGGGAGAGGCGGGCTCACTGGCCTTCCACCAGGGGCTGATCATCCGCACGGGGTGGCTGGGATGGATGTCGGTGTTCCAGAAGATGCCTGTGCGCTGGAGAATCAGATCAGGCTTTTGTGCCTGCGCCGCACTGGGTTGCGCAGCGGCCGCCGGTTGCGGCCTCTCCGGAGACGCCCTGGGCACCTATGCGGCAGGGACAGCCACTGCCGCGCTCGCCCTGTCACTGTGGCTCGAGTCGCAGATCGCACGCCCGCTGGATTTGGTACAACGGCAGGCACTCAGCGTGGCAGCGGGTCAGCCGATCGAGAACAAGCATCTGAACCGTGTCGACGAGATCGGCATGATCCTGCGCGCCGTCAACCAGGCAGGCCTCAATCTGCGGTCGCTGGTCGACGACGTCAGCGAACAGGTCGGCGGTGTGCTCACCACCAGTTCCGAAATCGCCGATGGCAACCACGACCTGAACTCGCGCACCGAAGATGCAGCGTCGAACCTGGAGGAAACGGCGGCGGCGATGGAGGAAATGAACTCCACCGTCAAGAACAATGCGGCCATCGCATGCAAGGCCGCGGAACTTGCGGAAGGAGCGAACCAGGCCGCCAGCAGCGGAGGCGCCATCGTGCGGGAAGTCGTGGAGGTCATGCAGGAGATCTCGGCAGCCAGCCAGCAGATCTCCAGCATCCTCGGCGTGATAGACGGCATTGCCTTCCAGACCAATATCCTGGCCCTGAATGCCGCGGTGGAGGCAGCGCGCGCGGGAGAGCTGGGCAAAGGCTTCGGAGTGGTCGCGAGCGAAGTCCGCAATCTCGCGCAGCGTTGCGCCTCGTCCGCCAAGGAGATCAAGAGCCTGGTCGGAGCGAGTCTGGACAAGGTGGGAAGCGGTGCGCTGAAAGTGGATGCAGCAGGCCGCGCAATGGCCGACATATTGACGCAGGCCGCCCGCGTGAACGACCTGATCGGCCAGATCAACCATTCGACCGTGGAGCAATCCAGGGGTATCGATGAAGTCAACGTCGCGATATCACAACTCGATCACATGACCCAGCAGAATGCCGCGCTCGTGGAGGAGTCCGCAGTGACCGCGGGGTCGCTGGCAGCACAGGCGCAGCGGCTGGCGGAATCGGTGAGCGTCTTCAAGGGGTGACGCAGTATTGCCGGGGAACGGGCCCTGCGCAGTCGAGGGCAGGCACCGCAGATGGATGACTTGGGGATGCGAAGGGTATGTCGTCGAACGGCCAGTCGTGGACATTTCATTTGAAGACCACCGACATGGACGAGGCGAAGCAGAAGCTGTCTGCGGTCTATGTGCCGATCAAGATGGTGGCCGCGCCGAGCACCGAGCTGGATGTGAGCAGTTCGGGAGCGTCCATGGGCGGCATCACCGCATCGAGCATGCGCACCGAATCGGGTATGGAACTGCATACCGCCGAGACTTGCGATGCCTATCACATCTGCTCCGCGTACCGGGGTCGGATGTTGCTCTTCGGAGGCACGCATGTGCTCGAAATTCCGGCAGATGGCGCGCTGCACCTATGGGACTCGTCGGCGGTGACGCGTAGCGTCTTGGAGCCACGCTCGCGGCTAGAAGGCGTTTCCGTGACTGCGGACATCCTGCATGCTGCGTTGTCCGATCTGATGCAAGCGCCGGTCGCGGCGCGTATCCAGTTCGCCCCCAGGGCCGAGCGCGACACCGCCACGTTCCGCAGCCTGATTCTCATGGCCCGGGCCCTGCAGGCAGGCCTCATGGGGGATGCGCCACTGGCTTCGGCGCAAGCGGCGTTCACGAGCCTGAAGGAGTCGATGATCCACCTGCTCCTGCAAGGTACCCGGCACAACTACAGCGATCGGATCGGGCAGCAGCGCTCCATCGCCGTGCGACCGCGGCAGGTGCGGCGCGCGATGGAATACATGCAGACGTACGCCCGACAACCTCTCACCATCGAAGAAATCGCTTCCGTCGCAGGCGTCAGCACGCGCGCACTGCAGTGGTCATTCCAGCGCTTCAGCCAGATCAGCCCTATGCAGTACCTGCGCCAGATGCGGCTGGCGGGTGCACGCCAGGATCTGCTGGATCCCGCACAACCGCCGAGCATCTCCGTCATCGCGATGAAATGGGGCTTCTCGCACATGGGGCTATTCGCGCTTCGGTACCGGGCCGCCTACGGAGAGCTTCCCCGCGAGACACTCTTGCGGCGGCGTTAGGACGCGGGTCGGCGATAACATCCCCCACTTTCGCCCTTCCCCGTCTGTCCATCACCGCTTCGCATGCACATGTCCCACGCCACCGAATTCGCCCCCGGCCTCGTCCTGCAGGGCATCGAGCCTCCGCTGTCCCTGTCGAACTACAAGCTGATCGCCTTCGACATGGATTCCACGCTCATCAACATCGAGTGTGTGGACGAGATCGCCGATGCGGCGGGCCGCAAGGCCGAGGTGGCCGCGATCACCGAGGCCGCCATGCAGGGCCTGATCACCGACTACAAGGAAAGCCTGCGCCAGCGCGTGGCGCTGCTGCGTGGCGTGGGCGTGGAGCACATGGAGCAGGTCTTCCGCGAGCGCCTGCGCTTCAATCCCGGCGCGAAGGAACTCATAGACACCGCCAAGGCGGCCGGCCTCGCCACGCTGCTGGTGTCGGGCGGCTTCACGTTCTTCTCGGACCGGGTGCGCGCGGGCCTGGGCATCGACCTCTCCCGCGCCAACGTGCTGGAGATCGAGGATGGCCGGCTCACGGGCCGCATGGTGGACCAGCCCTGGGGCGACATCTGCGACGGCGCCGAGAAGCGCCGCACGCTGCTGGAAGTGGCCTCGCTGATGGGCATCGACCCGTCGCAGGCGATCGCGGTGGGCGACGGCGCCAACGACCTGCCCATGATGGGCGTGGCGGGCCTGTCCGTGGCCTTCCATGCGAAGCCCGCCGTGCGCGCGCAGGCCAGGGTGGCGATCAACGAGGGCGGCCTCGACCGGCTGCTGGAAGTCCTGCGCTGAAACCGCCAGTCTCGCATAAGCAACGGCCGCGTTATATGGGTATGACAATAAAAACGTGGTGGGCCTGCGGGAAACTACCTAGACTCCGGGCCCATGGGTGACAGCCCCGGCGCGGCCGGGGCGCCCCACCAACCGAAGAAAGCCCTTGCTCCGATGCTGAAGAAAGCCCTCTCCGCCCTCGCCCTGGCCGCCCTCGCCGTTTCCGCGCATGCGGCCGATACCGTCCTCAAGGTGGCGGCCTCCGCCGTGCCGCACGCCGAGATCCTGAATTTCGTGAAGCCGCAGCTCAAGGCCCAGGGCGTGGACCTGCAGGTGCGGGAATTCAGCGATTACATCCAGCCCAATGCCGCGGTGGAAGACAGGCAGCTCGACGCCAACTTCTTCCAGCACCAGCCCTACCTGGACAGCTACAACAAGGACCGCAAGAGCAGCATCGTGGCAGTGCCGGACGGCAAGGTCCACGTGGAGCCCTTCGGCGCCTATTCGAAGAAGATCAAGTCCGTGAGCGAGCTCAAGGACGGCGCCACCATCGCCATCCCCAATGACCCGTCGAACGCGGGCCGCGCGCTGATCCTGCTGCAGAAGCAGGGCCTCATCACGCTCAAGGACCCGAAGAACATCACGGCCACGCCGATCGACATCGCCCGGAACCCGAAGAAGCTCAAGTTCCGCGAACTGGAAGCCGCCCTGCTGCCCCGCGCGCTGCAGGACGTGGACCTGGCCCTGATCAACACCAACTACGCGATCGAGGCCAAGCTGAACCCGACGAAGGACGCGCTGTTCATCGAAGGCAGCGATTCGCCCTACGCCAACCTGATCGCCGCCCGCTCCGACCGCGCCAGCGATCCCGCGATCGCCAAGCTGGTGAAGGCGCTGCACACGCCCGAGGTGAAGAAGTTCATCCAGGACAAGTACCAGGGCGCGATCGTGCCGGCGTTCTGACCGCCTGCGCCGTCCGCCGTTCCAGACGCCGTCCTGCCCATCGGGCACCGCCTTCGGGGCATTGCCCGTACCGGCTGTCTCGGGAGCGACGGGTCGGCAGGACCGCTCGCGAAAACTCAGGCATCGTCCTGCCGCCGCAGTCGCCAGGCCAGCACCAGCCCTGCCAACGCCACCAGCAACCCGGCCGCAAAGCTCCCTGCATAGCCAGCCACTGCCGCCAAACCCGTCAGCGACGACGAGGTGACGATCTCCCCCACGTCCCGCGCGCTCTGCATCGCGGTCATGTCTGTGCCGGCCTGCACACCCCGCGCAGCAAACGCCATGGCGAGCGTCATCACCGCCACCGATGCCGCCCCGGCACCGAAACAGCCCAGCGCCGTCGCCAGCCATACCCCCGGCGGCGGCAAGCCCGGAGACCGTAGCGAAAGATCGAGCCAAAGGCCGCAAGCGCATGCCGACGCACCGAGGCCGATCACGAACAGCTTGCGCGCACCAATACGCCCCGCTAGCCAGGCGCCACCGCCGCAGCCCAGCAGCACCGTGATCCCGCCACCGGCCATGCCCAGGCGCCCAACGTCTTCCAGCGCCCATCCGGCATCGACCAGCATCAACTTTGACAGGCCGTAGCCCGCGACGGCGGTCATGGCCGACAAGGCAGCCGCCGCCATCATTGGCCAGGCGCCGGGCCGCGCGATGAAGTGCCGCAGGCGCGCGGGCTGCACCCGGCGCGCCGCGGCGGGCTCCATGGCTTCAGGGCCACGTTCCTCCCATGCGAGCGCCAGCAGCCAGCTCAGCGCCACGGGCAGTGCCAGCACCGCCAGTGCACCTTGGACGCCCAGCGCACCGGTCAGCATCAGGCACCCGGACCCGCCGAAGAAGAAGCCGACCATGGTTCCGCCGACCTGCAGGGCATTGGCACGCGCCAGCGCCGCGCCCTTGAAGTTCTCGGCCGTCAGGCCATCGGTGGCGATGTCCTGCGTGGCACTGGCGAACGAGCCCGCTGCGGCCAATGCGACGACCCCCAGCGCGGTTGCGTCCGACACGCCGGTCCATGCCGCACCGATCAGGCACAACAGCACCAGCGCCTGCATCGGCAGGATCCAGCTGCGGCGGCGCCCCAGGCGGGCCGACCAGCGGTTGTCGACCTGCGAAGCCCACAGGAACTTCAGCACCCAGGGCACTCCGACCATCGGCAGGAAGGCCAGGCTGTCCAGCGCCGCGCCCTGGCGGCGCAGCAGCGCGGGCAGGGCTTCCATCGCCAGCCCGAGGGGAATACCCTGTGTCACGTAGAGACCGGCCACCAGCATCCAGCGATGCACCCCGATGGCGGTCCGGCCACCGTCGTGCATGGCCGCGCTCATGGTGTGGCTCCGATGGCGTCCGGGGCTCCGACGCGGCGGTGCTCGCTCCCCCGGCCGGGCGTCACGGACATCAGGCGGCCTGGCTGCACCACCTGCAGCCGATGCCATGTACCGCGCAGCACGACGAACATCTGGCCGGCAGACAACGGCATCAGCTGCGAGTCCGGCGATTGCGGCTCGGAAGGCCACCTGGGAATCAGAGGTTCGGCAATGGACGTCATGTCAGCTCCTTGGATTGATCGTGCGCATGGGAATGGAAACGCAGGCCCGGTGCCAGCAGCACAGCGCCCATGGAAAAAGGGCAAGGCATCCACCCGCAGAACCGGCGCGGCTCCCGACAGGGCTGGGCCACGCCGCGCCACGCCAGTCAGGCAGGCGATGGGTATGGCCGGTCCCGCGGCGGCACTGCCGCGCCCCACACCGACGGCCCGCATTTCAGAACGTGGTGCGCAGCGTGACCATGGCACTGCGTGGTTCACCGTAGCGGTTGTTCCAGGCCACGCTCGACAGGCTCTGGTAGTAGCGCCGGTCGAACAGGTTGTCGATGTTGAGCGCGACCGTGGTCTTCGGACTCATGCGGTAGCCCAGACGCAGGTTCACCAAGCCATAGCCACCCTGCCGCAGGGTGGTACCGCCGGCCACCACCGAAAAGTCGCTCTGTAGCTGTACGCCCGCGCCCAGCGTCCAGCGCCGGCCGTCCACGGGTAACGCGTAGTTGCCCCACAGCCGCAGGATATGGCGCGGTACAAAGCGCGCGAAAGGCTGGCCGGCCGACGTGGCGTCGACCACGTATTCAGTCGCGTTGTAGGTGTATCCGCCGCTGAGGCTCAGATCGCGCGTGATGCGACCGGCGATCTCCGCATCCACGCCCCGGCTGACAACCTCGCCGCTGGCGATGTAGTAGCACAGCGCCCCGACGCACGGATGGTCCGGATCCTGCTGCGCGCGGTTCTTTTGGCGGATCCGGAACACGGACAGCGCCACATTCAACCGGCCATCGGCCAGTTCTCCCTTGACCCCAGCTTCGTAGTTCGTGCCCTCGACAGGGTCGATCAAGTCCCCGCTCCAACTGCGCCCGGACTGCGGCTGGAATATCCGCGCATAGCTCGCATAGGCCGACCATAGTGGGTCGAACTCGAGCACCAGCCCGCCGTAGGGCGTGAACTGCCCGTGGATGCGCGAGGACGCGCCCGGCGCGGCCTGCTGCCAGTTGCTGATGCGGCCGCCTGCGATCAGCTTGAGGGGATCCGCCAGGCTGAACCGCCCCATGCCGTAGGCACCCGACTGCTCGGTCCGCGTCGGCCCGCGTGACGTGAAAGGCCCGATGCCCGTTTCAGCCACGCGGTGCGGGTTCCAATGGAATACGTTGACGGGTGTGTTGACCGCTGGCACCAGGTTCGCGCTGAACTGCTCGGTGCGGGTCTTCTGATAGTTGGCGCCGACCATGAGTTCATGCCGGCGCCCCCACAGCGTGACCGGTCCGGTCGCATAGGCATCAAGGCTGCTTTGCGAATTGTCGAAATCGTAGGCGGCACCCATGAGCCTCGGCCCGCTCAATGTGACGGGATCGACCGCGCCATTGGCAGCCGCGTACTTCATGAACGCGTCGCCCGAGAGATGGTTCGCGCTGACTTTGAGCATCCACCCGTTGGCCCAGCGGTGGTCGAGCCCGGCGAAGACGCGGGTGTTGTCCCAGTCGAAGCGCCCCCAGTCCACGTCGAGGTAGGTCGAGCGCGGCAGCCCGATATCGCGCCCGTCGGCATAGAACGGCACGCCGGACATGTGAGGCACGGAGCGGATGCGCTGCCGCTGCATGCCCAGGTTCAGCGTGGTCAACGGCGCCAGGTCGAGTTCAGCGATGCCGTACAGGTTGGCCGAGCGCTGCTTGGCCACGTCATAGAAGAAATGGCGGTTCCCGTCGCTGGTCACCAGGCGCGCGCGCAGCGTGCCGGCAGCGTTGAGCGGGCCGCCTACGTCGGCCTCGGCACGCAGCCGGTTCCAGCTGCCGGCCGCCAGCGAGGCGTTGCCACCGAAGCGGCGCGTCGGCCGCTTGGGTACCAGGTTGACGGTCGCCGACGGGTTGCCGGTGCCCGACAGCAGGCCGGCGGCACCGCGCAAGATCTCCACGCGTTCGTACATGGCCATGTCTTCCGGCGCGCTGGCCGTGCTGCCCATCAGGATGGGCACCCCATCCTGCTGGAAGGAGTCGATCTTGAAGCCGCGCGCGTAGTAGCCCGTCGTCAGTTGCTGGTAGGGCTGCACAGTGACGCCGGGTGACTGCTTCATCACGTCGTCGAGCGTGTGCAGGTTCTGCTCCTGCATGCGTTCAGCGTCGATCACGGTGATCGACTGCGGCGTCTCGCGCAAAGTAGGCGTGAGGCGATTGAGCGACGTACCCACGTCGGGTGCGGCCGTCACGCTGATGTCGGGAAGGGTGGTTTCGAGCGGCCCGGCCGCATCCGGTGTCCGATCGACACGCTGCGCCAGGGCCGGGTGCATGCCCACCGCCGCCAAAGCTGCGACCAGTACGCCCGGCTTCCACGTCGGCCGACCGAATCCGGCGGATGCTTCCGTTTTTCGCTGGCGGTCATGTAGCGCCAGGCTCCTGCAACACATCATCTTTCCGCACCCTTTTCAATTGAGAATGGATCTCAATTAGTCTAGGAGTGCGGGAGCCGGCTCACCCGTGATTGCGGAAGTCTTGCTGGCGAATGCGGAAGTTTTTCAGTGCAAGGAACCGGGCTTCACGCCGAAGCGCTTTTGAAAGGCCTTCGTGAAGTGCGAAGCCGTGTAGCCACATGCCTGCGCGGCTTCGGCCGCGCTCGACCCGCCGGTGGCAATCAGGCGGTAGGCCAGTTCGAGGCGTTGGCCGCGCACGAAGTCGTAGACGCTGCAGCCGAACAATTGGCGAAACCCCGTGGTCAGCTTGTTGACGTTGGTACCGGCAAGACGCGCCAGTTCCGGCAATGTGGGCGGCTGCTGCAGGCGACGGTTCAGGATGTCGCGAGCGGCATGCAGCCGCTCGACGTCGCGTACCGAAAGCGGTGCGGCGGCTCCTTGCACGCCCACGGCATCCCGCTCGATGCCCGTCATCACCGTGGCAGCCAGTTCCATCGCCTTGCCGGCGAGGTACATGCGGCGTGCGCTTCCCTGCATCGGGCATGCCAACAATTGCCGCCCCAAGCCCTGCAACGCGCGATCGGCCTGCTGGTCCATCAACAACCGCCCGCTACCCGCAGCGCGGCGTGCGAGCCATCCCGCATCGACCCCGAAGTCTTCGGCCAATGAGCCTCGAGGAATGCGCACCGCCACGTAGCGCACGGGTGCGGCGGGGTCGAAGCGGAGGCTCAGGGAGAACGGCTCGTCGCTCATGCTCATATGAAACGCCGGCCCATGCACAGAGGTCGTCTGACGCTCGCCCACGCTGTAGCGGAGCCGGCCCTCCAGAATCAGCACCAGTTTGAACCCCGGCTCCACGACCTCGGTCGTATCGGTCGGTTTCTCGAAGTGCAGCACGCCGCCGGCCAGCGAGACGCTGGGCGACAAGTTGGGCAGCGTCCAGCCCGCATCGACGCGGAGTTCCTTGGCGGCCATGGCGCCATCAGTCATGACGTCCACGTGCAACCGGTCTCCCGAACGCCATCACCACGCTGTACACCATCTCGAAGTCCCCGCTCCTGCGCCGTCGCACCGCAAGGCGCCGCGCTCGAAAGTTCATTCACGGACTTGATTGTACGACAATTGCGAACAATTCTCATTTAATATGCTTGCATGAACCAAGATCCCGCCTTCCATTCACCGTCATGCAGTTCCGCAAAGGAGGTCTTCAGCCTCAAGCCTCTGCTGGCCGCCAACATGGCCTGCACGATGGCCATGATGGCGTTCGTGGCCATCGTCGGCCCCCTGGCGCGGCAGCTGCGGCTGCCAGCCTGGCAGGCGGGCGCGGCGGTCACTGTCGGTGGTGTGCTGTGGATGCTGCTCTCGCGCCCCTGGGGCGTGGCGAGCGACCGCCGCGGGCGCCGTGCGGTCCTGCTGGCCGGGGTCGGAGGCTTTGCGCTCTCCTACTGGACCATGTGCGCGGTGCTGATGGCATCGCTGCATTTCCTGCCGTCGGCGCTCCTCGTGTTCGCCGGCCTGCTGCTCACGCGCGGGGCCATCGGCGCGTTCTACGCAGCCATTCCCTCGACGGGGCAGGCACTGGTCGCCGACTTCATCCCTGCGGGCCGGCGGGCGAGCGCCATGGCCTCGCTGGGAGCGGCCAACGCCGTGGGGATGGTGGCGGGGCCCGCCCTGGCTGCGGCCCTGGCACAGTACAGCCTGAGCCTGCCGCTCCAAGTGACGGCGCTGCTGCCGGCGATCGCCTGGCTGGTGCTCTGGAAGGCATTGCCTCGGCAGGAGAACCCGGCAGCGGCGGTGCCATCCACGCTACGCCTGTCGGATGCCCGGCTGCGCCGACCGATGGCGGTGGCCTTCATCGCGATGTTCTGCGTGGCCATCGCGCAGATCACGGTGGGCTTCTTCGCCATCGACCGCCTGCATCTGGCGCCGGGCGCGGCGGCGCGCGCGGCCGGCATCGCGCTCACGGCGGTGGGCATCGGCCTGATCGCCTCGCAGTTGGTGGTGCGCAAGCTGGACTGGCCGCCGCTGCGGTTGATCCGCACGGGTGCAGTGATTGCGGCCGTGGGTTTCGGGGCGACGGCGATGGCCGGAACGCCGGCCTGGCTGGCCGTGTGCTATTTCGTGGCAGCCGCCGGCATGGGCGCCGTCTTTCCCGCCTTCGCGGCACTGGCGGCCAATGCGGTCGGGGGGCACGAGCAAGGTGCCGCCGCCGGCTCGGTCGGCGCGGCGCAGGGCCTGGGCATCGTGCTGGGGCCGCTGGTCGGGACGCTGCTCTACGAGTTCGGCGCTGGTGTTCCGTACCTGCTCGTTGCGCTGCTGCTGGCAGGGGTCGCACTGTGGCCGATGCCAAGTTCGCCAGCGCAATCTTCAACTGCATGAGGACGAAGCCATACGTCAGCATGCGGCGCCGCTGCGCGCCTTTGCGGCTTGCCCCGGGCACTCCATAGTGCCCTCATGAAAGGCTTATTCTTCATTCCAACCCCTGCCAGAGCCAGAACGACAGGGACAGCATGATCGCGCCCGTGAGCCCATCCAGGAGGCGCCAGGCCACCGGCCTCGCGAACACGCCCTGCAGTTGCCGCCCGGCGAAGGCCAGCATCAGGAACCACAGCAGGCTGGCCGACGCCGCGCCGGCCACGAAGACCCACTTGAGGCCGCCCTCCTGACGGGCGCCGATGGAGCCCACGAGCACCACGGTGTCCAGGTACACATGCGGGTTGAGCAGCGTGATCGCGGCCAGGGTGCCCAGCACGCCCAGCAGCCCCTGGCGGGTGCGCTCGCCGTCGGTGCGCAGGCCGGCGCCCGCGCCGAACAGGGCGCGGTGCCATGCGAACAGCCCGTAGGCCAGCAGGAACACGGCGCCGCCCAGGGTCAGCACGCGCGCCAGGCCCGGGGCGCTCTCCAGCAGCTTCGCCATGCCGGCCACGCCGGCGCCGATCAGCACCGCGTCGGCCAGCACGCACAGGGCCACGCAGGCCCGCACGTGCCGCCCGGCGACCGCCTGGCGCAGCACGTACGCGTTCTGCGCGCCGATGGAGACGATCAGGGACATGCAGACCGTGAAGCCGGCCAGCCAGGCGGCGGACGCGGCCCCGCCGGAGAACAGCGAAGAGGAAGGAAGAAGTGCCCACATGCGGTCGATTCTGGGCGGGTGTAAAAATTATGTAAACTTAAAAATCCTAACCATCATTAAGCATTACTTCATGCTGGACTACGCCGGACTCGAGGCCCTTGCGGCCGTGGTGCGCGAGGGCAGTTTCGAACGTGCGGCGCGGCGCCTGCACGTCACGCCCTCGGCCGTCTCGCAGCGCGTCAAGCAGCTGGAAGAGCGTGCGGGACAGGTGCTGGTGCAGCGCGGCACGCCCTGCACGGGCACCGAGGCCGGACGCCGGCTGTGCCTGCACCTGGAACAGGTGGCCCTGCTGGAGAACGAGCTGCGCCGGGCCCATCCCGCGCTGGTGCCCGATGCCCACGCCCCCGCACCCACGGTCAAGCTGGCGGTGAACGACGATTCGCTGTCCACCTGGTTCATGGATGCGATGGCGGCTTTCGCCGAGGGCGGCAACGAACTGCTGGACGTTCGCATCGACGACCAGGAACACACCGCGCAGCGGCTGCGCGAGGGCGAGGTGATCGCCGCGGTGACGGCCACCGCAGGTGCCATCGCGGGCTGCAACACCTGGCCGCTGGGCTCCATGCACTACGTGGCGGCGGCCAGCCCGGCCTTCGTGCGCCGCCATTTCGGGCCGGACACGGGCGGGGTGACCCAGGACACCATCGCGCAGGCGCCGATGATGGTGTACAGCCGCAACGACCGCCTGCAGGACCAGTGGCTGCAGCGCCAGGGGCTGGGCTCGCGCCGCCATCCGCCCCGCCACTTCCTGCCGTCCAACCAGGGCTTCCTGCGCAGCTGCGAGATGGGCATCGGCTGGGGCATGCACCCCACGGTGCTGATCGAGCGGCAGCTCGCGGACGGCACGCTAGTGGAGATGCTGCCGGGTACCGGCATGGACGTGGCGCTCTACTGGGCCCACCCGCGTTCGGCCCAGGCAGGGCTGGAGCGGCTCACACAGTGCGTCATGGCCGCCGCGCACGACTGGCTGGGCGCCGGCCGCGGCCCCCGGCGCGCGGGCGCTTCGCGCAGGCCGGGGAAGAAGTAGCGGGCGCCACCACTGCCGGGAGCGGCCTGTAGGACCCCGCCGCAAAAGCGCACCGCATGGCAGGAACGGGGCCACGGCGCACATTTCCAGCCCCACTGCCGGGCTACCATGAATGCGGCCCCTTCGATGTGCCCGCGCACGAGGCACAGCCCCTTCCGGTGCGATGAAAGAACCCGCCTGATGTCCCACTACGACCTGATCGTCATCGGCAGCGGCCCCGGCGGCGCGAGCCTCGCGCACCGGCTGGCGCCGACCGGCAAGCGCATCCTGATCCTGGAACGCGGCGACTACCTGCGGCGCGAGGAAGCCAACTGGAGCGCGCAGGCGGTGTTCGTGGAAGGCCGCTACCAGGCGCGTGAATCCTGGATCGACCGGGACGGGCACCGGTTCGCGCCGCAACTGCACTATTGCGTGGGCGGCAACTCGAAAGTGTACGGTGCCGCGCTGCTGCGGCTGCGCGAGCGCGATTTCGGGGAAGTACGCCACCACGGCGGCATCTCTCCGGCCTGGCCGCTGGCCTATGCCGACTTCGCGCCCTGGTACGACGAGGCCGAGGCGCTGTTCCACGTGCACGGCCTGCGCGGGGACGATCCGCTCGATCCGGGCACCACGCCCTACCCTTTCCCGCCGGTGCGGCACGAGCCCAAGATCGCGCAATTGAACGACAAGCTGCGCGGCATCGGCCTGCATCCCTTCCACCTGCCGCTGGGCATCCTGCTCGACCAGAAGGACGACGGCTTCGCCACGCCGACGAGCACCTGCATGCGCTGTTCGTACTTCGACGGCTTTCCCTGCCTGCTCAATGGCAAGGCCGACGCGCAGGTGATGTGCATCGACCCGATGCTGCGCGACCACCCGAATGTCACGCTGCTGACGGGTGCCTATGCCTCGCGCCTGGAGACGGATGCCAGTGGCCGGCGGGTGGAGGGGGTGGTGGTCGAGCGCGGCGGCCGGGAAGAGCGCTATACCGCCGGCACGGTGGTGGTGGCCTGCGGCGCGCTGTCGTCCGCCCTGCTGCTGCTGCGGTCGGCGAACGACCGCCACCCGAACGGCCTCGCCAATGGCTCGGACCAGGTCGGCCGCAACTACATGCGCCACGAGATGTCGATCGTGATGGCGGTGATGAAGGAGGTCAACGAAACGGTCTTCCAGAAGACGCTCGCGCTCGGCGACTTCTACTTCGGCAGCGACGACTGGGAACATCCGCTGGGGCTGATCCAGATGTGCGCGACCAGCCATGCGGACCAGATCAAGGGGGAGGCACCGTTGCCCGGCCTGATGAAGCACCTGCCCGAGATGCCCTTCGAGGAAATGGCCCGGCATTCGATGGACTTCTGGCTGCAGGCCGAGGACCTGCCGGTCCCCGAGAACCGCGTGTACTACCGGGACGGCAAGGTGCACCTCGACGTGCGCGAGACCAATGCGGAGGCGCTCAGGCGCCTGCAGGCCAAGCTCAAGCAGGTGCTCGACGCGATCGGCTGGCCCGCGGTGCTGGTGGAGCGCTCGCTCTACCTCGGCAAGGACATCCCGCTCTCCGGCACCGCGCACCAGGCGGGCACCTGCCGCTTCGGCACCGACCCGGCGACCTCGGTGCTGGATCTCGACTGCCGCGCCCACGAGGTGGACAACCTCTATGTGACCGACGCGAGCTTCTTCCCTTCGATCGGCGCGGTGAACCCCACGCTCACCATCATCGCGAACGCATTGCGCGTCGCCGACATCCTGAAGGGGCGCCTGTGACGGCCGCCATCGCCGTGACCTTCCTCGTGCGCTGCGTGATGGTGCTGCTGTTCCTGCCCTTCAGCGCGCTCGACAAGGTGCTGGGCTTCGGCCACGCGGTAGGGCAGGCGCAGGAAGTGTTCAAGCCGCGCTGGCTGGCGCGCGCCGTGATCCTGGCCGGCCTGGCGATCGAAGTGGTGTGCAGCCTGGGCGTGGTCAGCGGCGTGTCCGATCGGGCCGCGGCCTTCGTGATCGCGGGCTACTGTTTTGCGACCGCGGTGCTGTTCAAGCCGTTCTGGAAGCCCGGCGACTTCTGGTCGAACCCCGACGGCAGGGCGCGCGGCCTGTTCTGGGATTTCCTCAAGAACCTGGCGCTGGGCGCCGGCTTCCTGCTGCTGGTGGTCGGCACCGACGGGTCCGGCCTGCAGCCCTTCCTCGATGCGCCTTTCGCGTCGAGCCAACCCTACCGGAGCCCCTGAATGTCCGATCCCGGCCCCCGCCCTTCCGTGCCCTACCAGCACCTCTACACCGATGCCGACGGCGTCAGCCGCTTCCAGTCCTGTGCGCTCACCGACTATGAACTGCACCGCGTCGGCGCCGCCGATCCGCAGTGGAACAACTCCATGGAGCGCGGTGATTCGACCGTCGTCTTCACCGTGCAGCCGGTCGGCTGGGTGGGCGAGTGGCACGAAAACCCGGCCCCGCAATGGATCGTCGTGCTCTCGGGCCGCTGGTGGATCGAGGCGATGGACGGCACCCGCATCGAGCAGGGCCCGGGCGAGTTCTCGTTCGGGGGTGACCAGGGCTGCGCCGAGGTCGATGGCAGGAAGGGCCACCGCTCCGGCACCGTGGGCGACGAACCCTGCTGCCTGATGACGGTGCAGCTGCACCGCGCGCCAGTGCGGCGGCCGTGCGAGCTGGTGTGACCCTCCCGCCGTCCCGCGACGGCGATGCGCCACGCGACGCCATGCGGCAGGGCGCGGCGCTGGACCGCATCGTCGCCTTCTGTCTGGTCGCCCACGACGGAGCGGCCCTGGCGCGTTTCTACGCCGCGCTGGGCTTCGTGCAGGAAGGAGCAGCCTGGCCGATCGCCGCCGCCGAGTCGGCGATCCTCGGCCTGGCGGGCGGCGGCACGCGGCGCGCGATGCGCCTGGGCACGGCACGGTTGTGGATCGACCAGTACGACCGGCCCGGCCGGCCCTACCCCGAAGCTGCGGATGCCGCGTCGAGTTGCTTCCAGCATTTCGCGCTGGCCACCGACGACATCGAGGCCGCCTGGAAGCACACACAGGCGGCCGGCGCCACACCGATCAGCCGCACCGGCCCGGTCACGCTGCCCGCTTCCACGGGCGGAGTCATCGCGGTCAAGTTCCGCGACCCGGAGGGCCACCCGCTGGAGCTGATCCACTTTCCGGACGTTGGCCGCAGGGGTTGGCGGGGCCAGGGCATCCTCGGCATCGACCACAGCGCGATCGCGGTCGCGGATGTGGAGCGGTCCCGCGCTTTCTACCGTGCCCACGGCCTGGCCTGCGGCGACGCCACGCTGAACCGCGGCCCGGCGCAGGTCGCGCTCGACGGCCTGGACGGTGTGCGCGTGGACGTGGTGCCGATGCATCCCGCGGGGCCGGGGCCGCATGTCGAATTGCTGCACTATCGGCATCCGCAGGGCACGCCGCCGGTGGAGCCCTGGGCGATCCACGATGTGGCCGCGACCCGCATCGTCTGGCAGGGCTCCGCCCCCACGCTGCTGCGCGACCCGGACGGGCATATCCACCAGATCGCTGGCGCGGCGCAAGCCGGCGCATAGCCCATCGCCCCCCAAGGCCGGCGGGCGCGATGCCCCGGTTTTCAAGCTTCGCGCAGGTCGATCGCGAGCAGCCGCGTGGATGCCGCGATAAAGAGCCGCCGCCCGCTGCTGCCGCCGAAACAGACATTGCACACCGTCTCCGCGATGGGGACCGCCCCAAGGTACTCCTGGTCCGCCGACCAGATGTGCACGCCGTCCGCCGCGCTGCACCAGACCCAGCCGCGGCTGTCCACCGCCAGGCCGTCGGGATTGCCCTGCGCGGGCGAGCAGAAGAAGCGCCGGCCGGAGAGTGTTCCGCCAGCGCCGAGGGTGAAGGCCTCGACTTCGTGCCTGCTTCCCGGGGAACCGCCAGGGGCCTCGCCCAGCGCCCTCGATGTGTCGGTCACGTACAGCGTGCGGCCATCGGGCGCGAGCGCCACGCCGTTCGGCTGTTCGAAATCGGCCATCCGCGCGAGCACGCCGCTGGCGGGATCGAAGCGGTAGAGGCTGCGGTGCGTCAGTTCGGGTTCGGCCAGCGCGCCCTGGGCGGGCATCACGATGCCGAAGACCGGGTCGGTGAACCATACCGCCCCATCGGGCGCGATCGCCACGTCGTTGGGCGCATTGAGCCGCCGGCCCTCGTAATGCGTCACCACCGGCTCCGGCTCGCCCTGCAGGCCGGGGGCGGAGCGGCTGATGCAGCGGCGCCCGTGCTCGCAGTGATAGACGCTGCCATCCGCCGCCACCGCATTGCCGTTCGGGAACCAGGCCGGGTCGATCAGCGATTCCACCCGGCCGTCCTCCTCATACCAGGCATTGATGCGCCGGTTGGGCACGTCGGAGAACAGCAGGCGCCGATGCGATGCCTGCCACGCCGGGCCTTCGGCATGTATGGCGCCCTCGTGCAGCACCCAGAGCGGTGCGTCGCGCGCCAGCACCTCCGCGAGGCACGCGGCCCCGGTGCGGACGCCCGGGAAATCCGGATCCGCCATCGGCCGGCCCGGACGGCGCAGCAGGCGGCCGGGCAGCAGGTTCTGGTTCACTGGGTCCATGTCGGTTCCTTCCGCCGGACTGTCCGCAGGCCGGCCCAACCCAGGATACGCAATGCACGGCGATCCGCCGGGAAGCCGCGGACGCGGGGGGGCGCAGGCACCTGCCGCGTGCAGGCGTCGGCGCGATCCTGCGGCGTGAGCGAACGCGCACATGGATGCGGATGCCGGTGCGCAGCGCTGGCGCCGGCCTGCCACAATCCGTGCAACGCTCCACGCCGCGCCACGCCGCGCAGGACGACGGATTTCCTGCCATGCCCGATCCGCACCAGCTTCCACCCTCCTCCTTCCCCTCCCCGGCCACGCAGGTCGCGCCAGCCCCGCCGGACTACGGCGCCATCGCCGCGCTGGTCCACGGGTTCTATGCGGACGTGCGCGCCCATCCGCTGCTCGGCCCGGTCTTCGAGGAGGCGCTGGCGGACCGGTGGGAGCCGCACCTCGCGCGCATGGTCGATTTCTGGGCCACGGTGGCGCTCGGCGCGCGGAGCTACCGAGGCAACGTGCAGCAGCGCCATCGGGCCCTGCAGGGCGTGACACCCGCGCATTTCGCGGCGTGGGTGGGGCTGTGGAAGCAGCACACGGAGCGCCGCTTCGCGCCGGACGTCGCCCACGACCTGCAGCAGGCGGCGCACGGCGTGGCGCGCAACCTGTTCCGCGCTCTGGTGGGGCGGCTGCCGGATTTCGCGGAAACCGCCGGCCACGGGCACTGAGGCCGGCCCTGGCCGGCGCGCCCCCAGGTCAGCCCTTGCGGGCGGCAGCACGCAGCGGTGCCAGCAGGTCCGACAGGCCGTTGTGGTCGATCTCGTGCATCAGCGCCAGCAGCCGGCCGATGTCGCCGGGCGGGAAGCCCTCGCGGGCGAACCAGTTCAGGTAGTTGCCGGGCAGGTCGGCGATCGCCGTGCCCTTGTGCTTGCCAAAGGGCATGACCACCGTGACGAGCCGCTCGAGCTGTGCCGGGTCCATGGCCGCCCTCCCCTCACCCGCCCGCGCGCCGGACCTTGTGGCCGAGCGCCTGGAGCGCCTGCATCACGCGCTCCACATGGTCGCCCTGCACTTCGATCACGCCGTCCTTGGCGGTGCCGCCCGTGCCGCAGGCGGCCTTGAGCTGCTTGCCCAGCTGGGCCAGTTCGGCCGCCGGCAGCGCCACGCCCTTCACCACGGTCACCGCCTTGCCGCCCCGGCCCTTGGTCTCGCGCGAGACGCGCACGATGCCGTCACCCGCCGGCACCGCGGCCGCGCGCGCGGCGGCACAGGCGCATTGCGCGACCGGCTGGCGGCACGCAGGGCACATGCGGCCGGATTCGGTGGAATAGACGAGGCCGCCCAGGTCGCTCAGGCGCATGGAAGGCTCCGGTGCCGGCCGGCGGCGGGGGTGGAAGCGGAGGTGGCGGCATGAATGGGCATGGCGCGATTATCCCGGGCAGGCGGCGGTGCCGCACAATCTGCGTGGGCGCTTTTGCGCCCGCTCCGGTTCTCTCGCCCTTTGTTCCCGCTGCGGCCCCCTTCGTGCCGCGGTCGCCTGCCCCTTGCCCGCCATGCCCTTTGCCGCCCTCGGCCTCTCGCCCGCCCTCGTCCACGCCGCCGGGGCCCTGGGCTTCGACACGCCCACGCCCATCCAGGCGCAGGCCATTCCCGCCGTGCTGGACGGGCGCGACGTGCTGGGCCGCGCGCAAACGGGCTCGGGCAAGACGGCCGCCTTCGGCCTGCCGCTGCTGCAGCGGCTCCTGCCGCAGGCGCAGCAGGCCGGCGCCCGCCCCGGGCCGCGGCGCCCGTGCGCCCTGGTGCTGGTGCCCACGCGCGAGCTGGCGGCGCAGGTGGGCGAGGTGCTGCGCGACCTGGCGGGCCATCTGCCCGGGCCGCGGCTCAAGATCGCGATCGCGTTCGGCGGGGTGTCCATCAACCCGCAGCTGATGGCACTGCGCGGCGGCGCGGACGCGGTAGTGGCCACGCCGGGCCGGCTGCTGGACCTCGTGGAGCACAACGCCCTGTCGCTCTCGCAGGTGCAGGCGCTGGTGCTGGACGAGGCCGACCGGCTGCTGGACCTGGGATTCGCCGAAGAGCTGCAGCGCGTGCTGGCATTGCTGCCGGCACGGCGCCAGAACCTGCTGTTTTCCGCCACCTTCGAGCCGGGCGTGGCCCGGCTGGCCGAGGGCCTGCTGCGCGATCCGCTGCGCATCGAGATCGCCGAGGCGCCCGGCACGGCGCCCGACATCGCCCAGCGCGCCATCGCGGTGGAGGCACCGCGCCGCACCCAGCTGCTGAAGCAGCTGCTCACGCAGGAGCCCGGCTGGACGCGGGTGCTGGTGTTCGTGGCCACCCAGTACGCGGCCGAGCATGTGGCGGAGAAGCTCTACCAGTCCGGCATCTACGCATCGCCCTTCCATGGCGGCCTGAGCCAGGGCACGCGCCGACAGGTGCTGCAGGAATTCCGCGACGAACGCTGGCAGGTGCTGGTGACCACCGACCTGGCCGCGCGCGGCATCGACATCGCCGGGCTGCCGGCCGTCGTCAACTACGATCTGCCCCGGGCCGCGGCCGACTACGTGCACCGCATCGGCCGCACGGGGCGTGCCGGCGCCAGCGGCGTGGCGGTGAGCTTCGTCACGCCCGAGGCCGCACCCCACTGGCGGCTGCTCGCCCGGCGGCACGGACTGCAGGCGCTGCCGGTGGAGCAGGTCGCGGGATTCGAGGTGGCGCTCGCGCCCGCTGCGCAGGAAGCCGGCGCCGCGGAAGATGCGCCTGCGCGCCCGGGCAAGCTGCCGCCGGGCACGGGCGGCATCAAGGGCCGGCGCCCGAGCAAGAAGGACAAGCTGCGGGCCGCTGCCGCGGCGGCCGCCGCGCAGGCCGGCGGCACCGGAGAACCCACGGCGGATTGAGGCGGGCCGCGCGGCAGGTGGCGTCAGTCCCCGCCGTCGCCTCCACCATCCGCGCCGCCGTCGGCGCCGTCGCCATCCTCGGCATGCGAGCCGTCGCCGCCGGAGTCCGCCGGGCGCGCGGCCGGCTTGCGGGGCATGCCTTCGCCGGGCTTGGCGACGATCTCCACGTAGAACTGCGCGTCGCCGGACTGCGCCACGCCGTCGATCAGGCGGGTGATCTCCTCCACCTGCACGCTGCGGGCATCCTCCTGCGTGCGGCCGAAGCGGCAGTCGAAGTCCCAGAAGCGCGCACCCTCGGGCAGCGCGCGGCGGCGCTCGCGGCGCAGGTAGCGGTGGATGTCGTGGCGGGCCGCGTCCAGCAGCCGGTCGCGGTTCTTGCCTTCGATATGGAGCACATAGGTCTTTCGCATGTGCCCATCGTAACCTGCCCGCGCCGGCGCACTATGATTTCAATAGCAACATGCGACGAACGGACCGACTCCGCGGTAGCCTCGCTCGGGTCTAGACGCGCGGCGGCGAGGGGTATGCCGGGTCGCTGTAGCCCGGCGTGGAGGGATGGCCCGGCGCCACCATGCCGTCCACCAGGGCTTCGTCCTCCGGAGTGACGGTGTATTCGAGCGCAGGGGCGTAGTCCTGCCACTGGGCCAGGGTGCGCGGGCCCGCGATGACGGCGGAGACCGCCCGGTGGGCCAGGACCCACGCCGTGGCGAACTGGGCCAGCGTCACGCCGCGGGCCTCGGCGTGCTGCTTCAGCTCCTGCGCCAGCACCAGCGATTCGTGGCGGAATTCGGTTTCCGCGATGCGCCTGTCGCCCCGCCCGGCGCGCGTGCCCGCCGCGGGCGCCTCGCCCGGCAGGTACTTGCCGGTGAGCACGCCGCGCGCGATGGGGCTGTAGGGCACCACGCCCAGGCCGTGGTGCGCGCAGGCCGGCAGGATCTCGACCTCCGGCATGCGGTTGAGCAGGTTGTAGTAGGGCTGGCAGACCACGGGCCCGGGCATGCCGATGCGCGCGGCGCCGTGCACCAGCTCGGCGATGCGCCAGGCGCGGAAATTGGAGACGCCCCAGTAGCGGATCTTGCCCGCGCGCAGCAGCGCATCGAGGGCGAAGAGCGGCTCCTCGAGGTCCATGCCCAGGAAATCGCGGTGCAGGTAGAGGATGTCCACATGGTCGGTGCGCAGGCGTGCCAGGCTGGATTCCACCTCGCGCAGCATCCAGGTGCGGGAATACTGGCTCTCGTTCACGCGGTCGGACATCCGGTTGCCCAGCTTGGTGGCCAGCACCCAGTCGTGCCGCTGGCCCGCCAGCAGGTCGCCCAGCATCGATTCGGATGCGCCTTTGGTATAGACGTCCGCCGTGTCGATGAAATTCACGCCGCGCTCCCGCGCATCGGCCACGATGGCCGCGGCCTCTTCGCTGCCGGTCTGGTCGCCGAACATCATGGTGCCCAGGCAGAGGGCGGAAACCTGCAGGTTGCTGCGGCCGAGGCGGCGGTATTGCATGGGGCTGGCCTTTCAGGGAATGGGGCGCACGCAGGGTGCGGGGTCAGTAGTGCGGCGGGATCTCGTCGCGCAGGCTGCCGCCGGGCGCCGTGCCACCCGGCTCGGGCAGTTGCTGGCGCAGCGCCGCCAGGGCGCGCTGCAGCGCATCGATCTGCTGCTGCTGGCGATAGACGGTGACGTTGAGCTGGTCCAGCAGGTCTTCGGCGTAGCTGGCCTTGATCTCCAGCTCGTCGAGGCGCTCGGAGGGGGTGCGGTCGGGGCCCGGCATGGCTCAGCCTCGCAGCGCCTGGCCGAGGCGCGCCACGCCTTCGCGGATCCTGTCCACGTCGGCCGTCGCGAACGACAGGCGCAGCGTGGCATGGTCGGGGTTCGCGCAGAAGAACGGCGTGCCGGGCACGAAGGCCACGCCCTTGTCGATGGCCAGCTTGGCCAGCACGTTGCCGTCGGCCACCGCGCCGCCCGCCCCCGTGAGCCGCGCCCACACGAACAGGCCGCCCCGGGGCTGGACGAAGTCGATCGCCTCGCCGAGTTCGCGCCGCAGTGCCTCGCCCATGGCCTGCGCGCGCTCGGCGTACACCGCGCGGACCTTCGCCAGCGTGGCCGGCATGCGGCCTGAACGCAGGTACTGCGCGGCCGTGGCCTGCGCGAAGGTGCTGGTGTGCGCGTCGCTGAACTGCTTGCACATGGTGGCCTTGGCCAGCAGCTCGGCGGGCGCGATCAGCCAGCCCACGCGCAGGCCGGGGCTGAGCACCTTGCTGAGGCTGCCGCAGTGGGCCAGCAGTTCGCGGCTGCCGGGCACCGTGGCCGACAGCGCCAGCAGGCTGGGCGGCGGCGCCTCGCCGAAGTACAGGTCGCCGTAGGGATCGTCCTCGACCACCAGCACCTGGTGGCGCACGGCCAGCTCGAGGATCTTGCGGCGGCGCTCCAGCGACAGCAGCGCACCGCTGGGGTTGCCGAAGGTGGGGATGAGATAGACGAACTTGGGCCGGTGCTCCACGATGAGCCGCTCGAGCGCGTCGGCATCCACACCGTGGCCGTCCACGGGCGCGCTCACCAGTTCGGCGCCGTAGAGGCGGAAGCACTGGATGGTGGCGAGGAAGGTGGGCCCTTCCACGATCACCTTGTCGCCGGGGCTGATGAGGGTCTTGCCCAGCAGGTCCAGCGCCTGCTGGCTGCCGGTGGTGACGATCAGGTCCTCGGGCCGCACGCCCTGCGCGCCCTTGGAGGCCATGAAGGCCGAGAGCTGTTCGCGCAGCGGGTTGTAGCCCTCGGTGGCACCGTACTGCAGTGCCGTGCCGGGCTCTTCGCTCAGTGCCCGCTCGCTCGCCTCGCGGATGCCCTCGACATCGAACATCGCGCTGTCGGGAAAGCCGCCGGCGAAGCTGATGATGCCGGGCTTGCCCAGCAGCTTGAACAGCTCCCGGATGGCAGAGGTTTCGACGTTGTTCAGGCGGTCTGCGAATTGCATGGCGTGTTCACGGTGTGTTGGCGAAAGACCCCCATTGTCGCCAATGGCCGCGCATGTTTCATGCGTGCGGTGCGCTGCGGGACAATCCACGGGCGAACCGCATCGACAAAGACGCCCCACACCACCATGAAAACCGCGCAGATCGAACCCTTCTTCGCCGCGCTGAAGGCCGCCAACCCCCAGCCCAACACCGAGCTGGAGTACACCACCGTCTTCGAACTGCTGGCCGCCGTGCTGCTGTCGGCCCAGGCCACCGACGTGGGCGTGAACAAGGCCACGCGCAAGCTGTTCCCGGTGGCGGGCACGCCGCAGGCCATCCTCGACCTGGGGCTGGAAGGGCTGGAGGGCTACATCAAGACCATCGGCCTGTACCGCAGCAAGGCCCGCCACCTGATGGAGACCTGCCGCATCCTGGTGGAGCGCCACGGCGGCACCGTGCCGCGCACGCGCGAGGAACTGGAAGCACTGCCCGGCGTGGGCCGCAAGACCGCCAACGTGGTGCTGAACGTGGCCTTCGGCCAGCCCACCATGGCGGTGGACACGCACATCTTCCGCGTGAGCAACCGCACGGGCCTCGCCCCCGGCAAGAACCCGCTGGCCGTGGAAATGCAGTTGCTGCAACGCGTGCCCGCCGAATATGCCGTCGATTCGCACCACTGGCTCATCCTGCTGGGCCGCTACGTCTGCCAGGCGCGAAAGCCACGCTGCTGGGAATGCGTGGTGGCGCCGTGGTGCGATTACCAGCCGAAGACGCCGGCGCCCTGAGGCCGGGCCCTGCTTCCTCTCTGTCCTTCCTTCTTTTTGCCGGGCGTTGCGAACCGCGAGTGACCGGCTTGTACTCCCGGGGTTCGCGCAGGTGCAAGTGATTGAGGGGAAAGGGCGTTTTTCCTCAGTGCCGGACGGAGCGCGCATGTTGCGGGTCGATGGGGGCAGGTTCGCGGATGTGCGGGGAAAATGGATGGGGTGGCGCGGGTTTATAAAGGTGCCGTCGCGCCCTGCGCGGGCGCGTGGATTGAAACGCGCCGGGGCGGCCCGCGTTGTCCCCGATGCGCAAGTCGCGCCCTGCGCGGGCGCGTGGATTGAAACATGGCGTACGTCTGGGCCATCGTCGGGCTTGCTATCGTCGCGCCCTGCGCGGGCGCGTGGATTGAAACGCCGGCCGGAGATTGGTCCTATTGGAAAGCATTGGGTCGCGCCCTGCGCGGGCGCGTGGATTGAAACACCTGCAGCTCGGTTCCTGGCAGGCGCTCGCCACGTCGCGCCCTGCGCGGGCGCGTGGATTGAAACGCGGCAAAGCCCATGCGCGACCAATCACGGTTGCGTCGCGCCCTGCGCGGGCGCGTGGATTGAAACAAGCCCCGAGGTCCGGGTCATAGTACCGGAAGGTGTCGCGCCCTGCGCGGGCGCGTGGATTGAAACGGCACCTACGCCAGCCACGTCAGCGACACGACCAACAGTCGCGCCCTGCGCGGGCGCGTGGATTGAAACGCCCCATGGTCGGAGGTGCCCGGCGATGCCGCCGCGGGTCGCGCCCTGCGCGGGCGCGTGGATTGAAACCGCAACACCTCCAGCAGCGCGGCCGGTCGATACCAGTCGCGCCCTGCGCGGGCGCGTGGATTGAAACATGTGCGTGCTATGTGGATTAGGGAGTCTAGGGCGCGTCGCGCCCTGCGCGGGCGCGTGGATTGAAACCGGGAACGTAACTCCAAGTTTTGCCGGCAATGACACCGTCGCGCCCTGCGCGGGCGCGTGGGTTGAAACACCGTCCACGGAGCACGGCTGCATCACCGGGATGGTCGCGCCCTGCGCGGGCGCGTGGGTTGAAACATGAGCACCACACTGCAAAACCTGAGGCGGCTGCGGGTCGCGCCCTGCGCGGGTGCGTGGGTTGAAACCGGAACAGCCACTGGCCCGTCGCGCCGATGAGCACGTCGCGCCCCGCGTGGGCGCGTGGGTTGAAACACGCGCTTCGCCAGAATTGGGCTGATGCCATGCCCTCGGACGGCTCCCAATTGAGAACATCAAGTTTTTATTTTCTTTCCACTCAATGGAATACAAACACCATCCCGGCCGAGTCAAACTGGATACAAAGATTACATAAATATCGATAGCTTTTTTCTTCTGGGAATCCCCATGCCAAGCAGTCTGACACTTCCCTCGCGCAATGCCAGCCTCCAGAGGCCACGCGCACTGGCGACAGTCTTCGCGTTATCGATGGGAATGCACGTGAGCGCGTACGCCGGTGGCATGGCGAATCTTCCAGAAAACGCGGCAGGGCCGGTGGCACGGGTGCAAGGCGTAGGCCTGCCGCAGGGGCAACCGGCCGGCGCGCATGGGAAGGCCAGCCGGCTGGTTTTCATCGATGGCGGTTTGCCGGATTTCCAGCAGATTGCCGATGCCGCTGCCGACGACGCCATCGTGGTCACGCTCAGGCCCGGCGAAGATGCCGTCGCACAGATGGCGGCGGTCGCACGCGGGCTCCACGGGCTTTCGTCCATTTCCATCGTCTCGCATGGCGACCGCGGCGTGGTTTCGTTCGGAAGCTCGAAGCTGGACGCCGGCCATCTGCACGCATACCGGAAAGAGCTTGCGCAGATCGGCGATGCCCTCGCGCCGGGGGGTGGGATCCTGCTGTACGGCTGCAGTGTCGGCGAAGGCGCGATCGGACACGATTACCTGGAGGCCCTGGCACGCGCCACCGGTGCAGTCGTGGCTGCCTCCACGAACACCACGGGCAGCGCGGCACTGGGCGGTGACTGGACGCTGGAAGTTTCCACGGCGGCGCTCTCCACGGCCCCGGCCTTCGACCTGGACAAGCTGGCCCGGTATTCCCACACGCTGCCGCAACCCTCGTATTCGAGCGCCACGGGCTACATCGGCGAGCAATTCTTCACCGTGGTCATGAGCGTGGCGCTGGATACCACGCATTTGCCGCTTGCCAGTGCATTCAATGTCCAGGTGAATGGAACCGATGTCTCCGTGACGGGCGTCGCCGCAGGCGACAGCGCGGATTCCGTGAAGATTTCGATTAACGCCTCCCTGCTTCCGGGAGACATCATCGATTTCGTCTACACCGATCCGACGGCGGGCAACGATACCAACGCGCTGCAAGGGACGGATGGAACCGATGCGTCAAGCATGAGCCACTCGATCATCGTTTCCATCACGCGCCCCGGGCCCTCCGCACCTGCCGCCCCGACGTTGGACAGCGCGAGCGATACGGGACAGGCAGGCGACGGCATCACCTCCGTCAATACGCCGACCATCTCCGGAACGGCCCAGGCCAATGCCACGGTCAAGCTGTACGACACCGATGGAACCACGCTGCTGGGCACGGCGATCGCCAATTCCAGCGGCAACTGGAGCATCACGAGCAGCGTGCTGGCGGATGGTTCGCATACGCTCAAAGTCACGCAAACCGATGGATCGAACGCGACATCTCCCCTGAGCAGCGGGCTGACGGTCAAGATCGACACGACGGCACCCGCGGCTCCCACGTCGCTGGGTGTCACTTCGGGCAGCGACAGCGGCGCCTCCGCCAGCGACGGGATCAGCAATGTCGCCACGCCGGTCATCACGGGCAGCGCCGAACCGGGTGCCACGGTGTCGCTGTACGACACCGATGGCATCACCCTGCTCGGCACGGCGGTTGCCAACGCGACCACCGGCAGCTGGAGCATCACCAGCAGCACGCTGGCCGATGGCACCCACACCCTGAGGGCCAGGCAGCGGGATGCCGCCGGGAATGTATCGGTGGCCTCGACGCCCGTCTCCTATACCGTGGACACCACCGCTCCCTCCGGCGTGGGGCTGTCGCCCACGACCATCTTCGTCAGTGCCGCCACGCAGAGTGCGACGATCGGTACGTTGAGCGCCTCCGACTCTTACAGCGTGAGTTTTGCACTGGCTGTGGGAAACGGAACGAACGATGCCGACAATAGCCGGTTCACGATCAGCGGCAGCACATTGAAGGTGGGGGCGGCGGCCCTCTCGGCCGGCTCGTACCATGTCTACCTGTCTGCGACGGATGTGGCAGGCAACATCGGCTACAAGGCTTTCACGATCACCGTCCTGGCGAATGCCGCGCCGGTCGCCAGCAACGTGTCGTTCACAGGCACGGCGCAAGTGGGCCGTCAGCTATCCGGCACCTACACCTATACCGACGCGGACCAGGACGCGCAGGGCACATCCACCTACCGCTGGGTACGCAACAGCGTGAACACCGGCATCACCGGCGGCACCAATGCCGCCAGCACGCAAAACTACACCCTTGGCAGCAGCGACGAAGGAAAGTACCTGTACTTCTGCGTGGTGCCGGTGGCCCTGACCGGTACCGGCACGGGGGCCGAGGTGTGTTCGAGCCCGTCCAGCCTCGTGGTTCCCGCTCCCGTCGATGGCGCCTGTGGATCCGCAGCCAACGCCCCCGCCAGCCTCCGGCCAGCCGCCAACCTGTGCACGGCGGGCAATGCTTCCACCGTGACCACCGGGGCGAACCAGTATGCCTGGACATGCGCCGGCACCCAGGGTGGAAACAATGCCTCCTGCACGGCTCCCTGGAGCAATACCGCCACCGGGCAAAGCCAAGGGGCCTTGTCCACGCCGGCCCCTGGTGACAACAACAACTGGGTTCTCGCCAGCGCGGGCTTCTCCAGCCCGTCGGCACCTCCACCCGCCCGGACCAGCCTGCCTTACGGCCTGGCCAACTTCACGCTGACCAGCGGCACCCCCGGCTCGTCCGCGAGCGTGACCATCAACTACACCTCGGCCATCCCGGCCGGCGCGGTGTACATGAAATACGGAAAGAGCCCGGAGGGCTACAACTGCTCCGGAGCCGCCTGCGCCGCCGACCACTGGTACCAGTTGCCTTCCAGCCAGGTGGCGTTTTCGCAGGACCGCAAGAGCATCACGCTGACGATCGCCGACGGAGCCGTGGGCGACGACGATCTGAGCCCGAACAGCGTCATCGTCGATCCGGGCGGCCCTGCCGTGCTGTCGGCGGACGCGGCCCCCATTCCCACGTTGTCCGAATGGGGCCTGCTGGCGCTGAGCGGGCTGGTCGCGGCCTTCGCGTTCGGAGCAGTGCCACGGCGCCGCCGGACACACTGAAGCGCCCGGCTGGCTACCGCCCTCAGGCCCGCAGTTCCTTCAGCAGCTTGCCCACGTCCAGGCCGCGAGCGCGCTCCTGGATCTGGGGCGCATAGCGCTGCTGCAGGCCCCTGGCCTCTTCGGCCGTGCGGGCGAAGGCGGACTTGAGCGCGTCGGCGCCCAGGGTGCGGCCACCGGCGTAGTAGCGCTGCGCGACCTTGCCGAGGGCGTAGGTGGTGGCGAAGGAGAACGCGGACCCGGTGGCGGCGCTGCCCACGGCGCGGCCCAGGCCGCCCATCACCTTGCCCAGCAGGCCGCCCACCAGCTTGCGGCCGAACTGCTCGACGTACTGCGAGGTGAGGCCCACGCCCACGGTGGCCAGGAAATCGGTGATGTGGCCCTTGTCGAGCTCGTAGCCATGGACCTTGCCGATGCGATAGACCAGCCGCGTCTGCAGCGGGATGATGGCCATGGAGGCGAGGGATTGCGGCAGCAGTTCCAGCGCGCCGTTCAGGATGGCGGCGTTGAGCACCATGGAGTCGATCTCCGCATCGCTCACCGAGGCCGCACGCAGGCCGGGAGTGCCCGTACCATCTTGCGCGGATACCGCCGCGCTGGCGGCCACGGGCGCCGCGGCGACGGCCAATGCGGCCGGGGGCACGTCCTCTCCCTCCACGGGCGCGGCCCGCACGGGAGCGCCGGCCAGGGCGTCGGCCTGCTCGGTGACGGCGCCGGCATCGGACGGGGCGATGGCCAGGGCCGCGCGCAGCCGCTCCAGGAACGCTTTTTCCTGGGCATTGCAGACGCCGTCGGCATCGCACACGCCCACCGCCATCTCGAAGGCCAGCAGGCGCTGCGCGGGCGTTTCGAGTGCGGCGACGGCGTCTTCCAGGCGCGCCCGGCCGAGCAGCACGTCCTGGTAGGTCTTCATCAGGTCGGCCCCGCTGGCGGCGCCCAGGGATTGGGCCAGCTCGCGGATGTGCTCCCGCTCGCGCTCGTCCTTGTGGTCGTCGGCGAAGGCGGCCATCAGGGCCAGGGTCATGACGGCGCGGGTCTGTTCAGGCTGCATGCGAAGGGATCCTTGTCGGTGACGGTGGATGGGGGTGGGTGGGCGCAGAGGCCGCCGCGCCACGCGGTGGCGGAGCACCGGCTGCCTGCCCGACAGAGCGTAGCCGGTGCCGTTGGTTCCCTCCGCCGGCAGCCCATGCCGAATCGGCGTAGGCCGGAACCCCTTGCATCCACGCGGATTCATGCTCCTCGGACGATAGCAACACAGTGCGCAGCGGCCGGGCCGCAACGCATGGGCGGTTGACTGACATCAAGCCCTCCGCAGCGCCCGCACAATACCTGCCGGCCAGAAACAACATCACACACTCTGCGTGCCGGCCCTGCGGCGCGCACGGCCAGAAAGGCAATTTCTCCATGAGCACGCACACCCCTTCCGCGGCCGGCGCGCCGCACCCCGAACCCCGCGCCTACACGGCCGAAGAGAAGCGCCACCGGGTCTTCTCGATCATGGCGGCCTCGTCGGGCAACCTCGTGGAATGGTTCGATTTCTACGTGTATGCGTTCGCGGCGCTGTATTTCGCGCCGGCGTTCTTCCCGAAGTCGGACCCCACGGCCCAGCTGCTGAACACGGCGGGCGTGTTCGCCGCGGGCTTTCTCATGCGGCCCATCGGCGGCTGGCTGTTCGGCCGCATCGCGGACCGCTACGGCCGCAAGACATCGATGCTGATCTCGGTCACCATGATGTGCGCGGGCTCGCTGGTGATCGCCTGCCTGCCCACCTACGCGGCCATCGGGGCCTGGGCGCCCTTCCTGCTGCTGGTATGCCGGCTGTTCCAGGGCCTGTCGGTGGGCGGCGAGTACGGCACCACGGCCACCTACATGAGCGAGGTGGCGCTGCGCGGCCAGCGCGGCTTCTTCTCGTCGTTCCAATACGTGACGCTGATCGGCGGGCAGCTGCTGGCGGTGCTGGTGATCGTGATCCTGGAGACGCTGCTGTCCGAGGCCGAGCTCAAGGCCTGGGGCTGGCGCATCCCGTTCGTGATCGGCGCCATCTCGGCGGTGGTCGCGCTGATGCTGCGCCGCACGCTGCACGAGACGCAGAGCGACGAGAACAGGAAGAAGGACGACGCCGGCAGCATCGGCGGCCTCTTCCGCCACCACAAGGCCGCCTTCTTCACGGTGCTGGGCTACACGGCCGGCGGCTCGCTGATCTTCTACACCTTCACGACCTACATGCAGAAGTACCTCGTGAACACGGTGGGCCTGCCGATCAAGACGACCAGCTACGTGATGACCGGCGCGCTGTTCCTCTACATGTGCATGCAGCCCCTCTTCGGCGCGCTGTCGGACCGCATCGGGCGGCGCAACAACATGCTGCTGTTCGGCGCGCTGGGCGCGCTCGGCACGGTGCCGCTCCTCACCACGCTGCAGCACGTGACCAGCCCGGTGGCGGCGTTCGCGCTGATCGTGGTGGCGCTGGCCATCGTGAGCTTCTACACCTCGATCAGCGGCATCGTGAAGGCGGAGATGTTCCCGCCCGAGGTGCGCGCGCTGGGCGTGGGCCTGGCCTACGCGGTGGCCAACGCGATCTTCGGCGGTTCGGCGGAGTACGTCGCGCTGGGCCTGAAGTCGCTGGGGCACGAGTCGGCGTTCTTCTGGTATGTGACGGTGATGATGGTCGTGGCTTTCCTGGTGAGCCTGCGGCTGCCGCGGCAGGCGAGCTATCTGCACCACGATCATTGACGCGTGCGTGGCGGGCAGGATGCGAGGCCCGAGCATCCGCCCCATTGCCGGATTCCGGCCTCCGGGATACATTGGCCTGCACGGGACGCCTCGCGATCCCGTGCAGGCCCATGAGCCATCGACAACAATCACCGGAGGGAATCCACCATGCATCGACCAGACACGTCCCGCAGGGACGCGCTTCTTCAACTCGCGGGCCTCACGGCCAGCTTCTTCGCGGCGGGCCCGGCACGGGCCGACGACATCCCCGCGGACAACCCACAGGATTGCGCACCGCCCAAGCCCACGGGCCCGGCGAAGCCGTTTGCCGGCGGCCAAATTCCCGTCAGGCCGCGCAAGAGCGCCTTCGCGCTGACCGACACGGAGATCGCCAGCCTTACCCGGGGCTGGCAGAACCTGAAGGCCCTGACGGAGAAGGACCCTGCCAGCCCCATCGGCTGGCTGCGGCAGAGCTACGTGCATTGCTGGGCCTGCGGAGGCGGCACCGACGGCATGCAGGGGGAGGAGATCCACGACAGCTGGTGGTTCCTGCCGTGGCACCGCTCCTACCTGTTTTTCCTGGAGCGTGCCCTGGTCAAGGCCTCGGGCGATCCCGACCTTCGCCTGCCCTACTGGGACTGGAGTACGCAGAGCCCCGACACCCAGACCTTCCCGCAGATCTACGCAAACCCGTCGAGCGCACTCTACAACCCGCTGCGCGATCCCGAGCACGTGAAGCCGGGTGCGCGGATTCCCCTGGAATACGTGGGCCCGCGCGCGATGTACCTGGTGCTGGGCGCGCCGACGTTCTCGCTGTTCGGGGGAACCGATCCGAGCCAGCCGAACGCGGGACCCGGCCAGCTCGAGCGCATCCCTCATAACAAGATTCACGTCTGGACAGGCACCGCGCAGGGCATGGCGCCCAATTACGGCTCCGACATGGGGGTGCTGGCCACAGCCGCGCGGGATCCGGTCTTCTTCTGCCACCACGCCAACGTGGACCGGATGTGGCCGAGCTGGCTTGCCACGTCGCCCGGCAACGCCAATCCCACCGACGCCGCCTGGCTCAACCATGCCTGGAACTTCTACGACGAGAACGGCGTCTGGACCTCGATCAAGGTGCAGGACGTGCTCCGCTCCGAGGCGCTGGGCTATGCCTATGACTCGCTTGCCAAGGCGCCCCCGCTGGGCCGCCTGGGTCGCCGCCGGCCGATGGCGGCGGCAGCGGCCACGCCGCCCTCACCCGCCAGATCGGCGCCCGCCCCCGCACCGCTGGTGCTCGCCGGGCCGCAGGAACGCGTGCTGCGCTCCGCTCCGGCCACGTTCTCGGTGCGCATCCCGCCCACGCTGCGGCGCCCCCTGCAGGCGCTCGCGGCGAACAGTTCGCCACGGCTGTACCTGCTGAACATCGACGGCGTTTCGTCCCCTGCGCATCTCAGCGTCAGCGCCAAGGTGTTCGTCAACATGCCCAACGCCACGGCCGAGACCAGCACCGAGACACCGCAGTTCGTGGGCTTCATCTCGCGCGTGGCCAAGGCACGGGGCACGGCCTCCGGGCACGCGCACCACGGAGGCGCACGCTATTCCTTCCTGATCGACGAAGACCTGGCATCCGTACTCGCGGACGCGCCGGCCGTCTCGGTGACGATCGTCCCGGTCGGCCCGGACGGTGGAGCGCCCACCCGCTCCGAGATCCGCTACGGCGGCATCACGATCACGCCGCTGGAAGGCAACTGACGCGCGGATTCCCGGAGATCCGCAGGGACGGAAAGGGCGCTATCACCGTGCGCCCTCCACGATCCCAAGACGGGCCAGCGCAGGGGATACCGCCTGCCACGCCACATCGCAGCCGGGTGCCCCCCGCCCTGCGGGCAACGGCGCCTGCAGGGCCCACCACGCGCCGGCCTCCACGCTGTCGATGACGGGCACGTCCACCTGGGGCTGCACGGCCTTCGCCATGCCTGCGAGCCCTGCCCCGCCCAGCACCACGGCCTGCACGCCGGGCTCGCGCGCCATGGCCTGGCACGCCCGGGCGAGCAAGGCCTGCGCTCCGGCGGGATCGGCCGCAAGCTCCGCGCCCGAGGGTGCCACGGTGCGCACACCGGCCAGCCGGTCCGCATGGCCCAGCGCCTGCGCGAGCCGCAGCAGCATGGCTTCCCAACGTTCACCGCCCGTGACGATGCCGAAGCGGCCATGGCGCGCGGCCGCCAGGAACGACGCCTCGGCCAGCCCGGTGACCGGCACGGGGCTGCATTCCCGGAGCGCGAACAGGCCCGGATCGCCGAAGCAGCCGATCAGCACGGCGTCGGGCGCGGGCGGCGGCGCCGCGAGCGCTTCGGCCCAGGCGTCCAGCACGGCATGGCCGGCCACGGCGTAGCTGGCCTCGCAGGCGATGTAGGGTGCGCCGAAGCGCGCAGTCACCGTGCGCACGGCCGCATGGGGGACGGCAGCGGCCTGCACGTGGCGCTGCAGCAGCCCGCTGACGGCGGTGGAGGTGTTGGGATTGATGACCAGCAGCGTGCGTGCGCGGGCCTGCGGCGCAGGGGATGCACCGCTCATGCGCCGCCCCCGAGCAGTTCCACGAGGTCCGGGACTCCGCCCTCCGGCGGCTCGAACGCCAGTTGCGATTCGATGCGAGCGAGGTGGTCCAGCATGCGCCGGCCAGCCTCCGCCGCGTCGCGCAGGCGGATGGCGTCGATGAGCGCGCGGTGCTCGCGGCAGCCGCAGGCGGTGGCCTCCTCGCGCGCCTGGGCATGGCTGGGGCTGTAGGCCATGAGGATGAGCGAGGTGCGGGACACGAGTTCGCTGAGGATGCGGCCCAGGGTGGCGTGCCCGGCGGCCTGCGCGATGTGCAGGTGGAAGTCGCCCGAGAGGCGGATGGCGCGGCGCATGTCGCCGCCCTGGCGGGCCGCCTCTTCCTGCGCCACGGTGTCCACGAGTCGCGCCACGTCGGCGGGCGTGGCGCGCTGCACGAAGAGCGCGACGAGGCGCGGCTCGATGAGGCGGCGGGCCTCGAACACCTCGCGGGCCTCGTCCACCGTGGGGCGGGCGATGGAGGCGCCGCGCCGCGGCGTGAGCGTGACCACCTGCTCGCCGGCCAGGCGCACGAGCACCGGCCGCACGCGGGTGCGCGAGACGCCGAAGGCCAGGGCCAGCTTGTCTTCCACGAGCTTGGTGCCGGGCGGCAGGCGGTGGTCCAGGATGGCGGAGACCATGCGCTCGTACATCTGCTGGTCGCTCAGCCCCTCGGCACCGCTGCCGGGCTCCGTACCGGGCTCTTCGCTGGCCGGCCAGGGCCTGGCCGGCCGGGGCGCGGTCCTGGCGCGGGCCGCGCCGCCCGAGCTGCGCCGCCGCGGCGGCAGGCCGGTGCTCATCGGGCGCGCCCTCCGCGCCGCCGCAGCATCCAGGCCAGCGCGAGCGCCGCGCCCATGACCGCGAACGAGACCACGGTGGTCACCGTGCCCAGCGCGTAGATGGCGGGGGTGGTGACGGTGGTGGTGAGGCCCTGCAGTTCGAGCGGCAGCGTGTTCACGTCGCCGATGGCCTGGGAGGTGCGCGCGATCTCGTCCCAGCTCAGCGTGAACCCGAACATGCCGATGCCCACCACCGAGGGCGCGATGAGCGGCAGCACCACGTGCCGGAAGGTCTGCCAGGGCGTGGCGCCCAGGTCGCGCGCGGCCTCTTCGTAGGCGGGATTGAAGCGGTTGAACACCGCGAACATGATGAGCAGGCCGAAGGGCAGCGTCCAGGTGAGGTGCGCCCCGAGGGCGGAGGTGAAGAGGCCCAGCGAAGTGCCGTAGCCCTCCAGCGCCTCCTGCCAGCCCAGCCGTTCCAGCACCGCCTTGGCGCCGGTGTCGATCAGGCGGAACTCCAGCCCGATGCCGAGCGACACGATGATGGACGGCATGATGAGGCTGGCCACGACCATGAGGAACAGCAGGTTGCCGCCCGCGAGGCGCTTGCGGAAAGCCAGGCCCGCGAGCACCGAGAACGCCACGGTGCAGGCCATCACGGCCAGGCCCAGGGCCAGCGAGCGGCGCAGCGCGGCGCCGATGTCCACCACGCCGAGGCCTTCGGCGAGCTGGCGGAACCAGTGCAGCGACAGCCCGCGCAGCGGGAAGGTGAGGCCGCCCTCGGGGCCCTGGAAGCTCAGGATGAAGATCACCAGCATCGGCCCGTACATGAACAGCACGAACAGGGCGAAGACGCAGGCGAGCGGCCAGAAGCTGGCCGGGCGGGGTTCGCGGGGACGGGCCATCACAGTTCCTTGCGCAGGTCCACGAGGCGGGTGAGGCCCCAGATGATCATCAGCACGATCGCCAGCAGGATGACCGCGTTGGCGGCCGCGAGCGGGAACTGCAGGTACGAGGTCTGCACCTGGATGATCTTGCCCACCGAGGCGATCTGCTGCCCACCCATCACGCCGATGGTGACGAAGTCGCCCATGACGATGGTGATGACGAAGATGGAACCGATGACGATGCCGGTGCGCGACAGCGGAATGACCACGTTCCACAGCGTCTGCCAGCCGCTCGCGCCCGCGTCGCCCGCGGCCTCGATCAGGCTGCGGTCGATGCGCATCATGCTGTTGAAGATGGGCACGATCATGAACATGGTGTAGAGGTGCACGAACGCGAGCACCACCGAGAAATCCGAGAACAGCAGCCACTCGATGGGCGAATCGATCAGGCGCATCTGCATCAGCGTCTGGTTCACCAGCCCGTTGCGCCCGAGCAGCGGCACCCAGGAGATCATGCGGATCACGTTCGACGTCCAGAACGGGATGGTGCAGAGCACGAACAGCAGCGTCTGCAGCCCCGCCGACCGCACGTGGAACGCCAGGAAATACGCCACCGCGAACCCCAGCACCAGCGTGATGCCCCACACCAGCAGGCTGAACTTGAGCGTGGACAGGTAGGTGCCGAGCGTGACGCACAGCTGCCCCAGGTTGCCGCACCCCTCGAAGATGGACACGTAGTTCTTGAAGGTGAACCCGGGCAGCAGCTCGTACTCGCTGAAATCCCAGAAGCTCACCATCAGCACCAGCCCCAGCGGCACCAGGAAGAACAGCACGAACACCAGCGTGAGCGGCGCCGCCTGCCACCAGGCGGCAACGCTCTGCTTCGCCGGCATGCGGGCCGCAGGAGGAGGAGAAACGGCAGTGCTCATAAGAACCCTGAACTGGAAAGGAATGAGAACATCGACAGGCGAAGGCATCAGGGCGTGCCCTCCGGACAGGCCGAGCCTCACCCCTCAGAAGGCCGCGGAGCAGGCCACACCAGCAGACGCCGTGGAACGGGCTCCGCCCGGCCACCGGCGTCGTCCCCCTTCCCGCGCGCCAGCGCGAGAGAAGGGGGAAGCGGCGTCAGCCGCTCAGGGGGTAGCCCTCATGCAGCGACGAACTCGTTCCACTTCTGGACCATGTAGTTGTTCTCGTCCATCACCGCGTTCCAGCAGGCGATGGCACCCATGCGGGCCTCGTAGCTGCCGCCGTCGCGCACGGTGCCGGCCTTGGCGAGCACCTGGCCCTGCGGGCTCAGGATGTCCTTCTCGGCGGGCTTGCCTTCCATCCAGTAGGCCCACTCGTAGGGCTCCATCTTGGCCTTGGCGGTTTCCAGCACGGCGCTGTAGTAGCCCTGGCGGTTCAGGTAGGCGCCGGCCCAGCCGTCGAGGAACCAGTTGATGAACTCGTAGGCGCCATCGAGCTTGCGGCCCGAGAGCGTGGCGGGTACGCCGAAGCCGGCTGCCCAGGCGCGATAGCCTTCCTTGAGCGGCTGGAAGTTGCAGGCGATGCCCTTGGTGCGCACGGCGGTGACGGCGGGGCTCCACATGGACTGGATCACCACCTCGCCGGAGGCCATGAGGTTGACGCTCTCGTTGAAGTCCTTCCACAGCGCACGGAACTGGCCGGCCTTCTTGGCTTCGATCAGCGTCTTGATCGTGAGGTCGATCTCCTTCTTCGTCATGTTGCCCTTGTCGGGGTACTTGTAGAGGCCCATGGCCTCCACCACCATGGCCGCATCCATGATGCCGATCGAGGGGATGTTGAGGATGGCGGCCTTGCCCTTGAACTCGGGGTTCAGCAGCTCGGCCCAGGAGGAAATGGGGCGCTTGATGAGGTCGGGCCGGATGCCCAGCGTGTCGGCGTTGTACACGGTGGGGATCAGCGACATGAACTGCGTGGGCGATTTCGCGAAGACCTTGCTCTTCTCGCCTTCGAGGAACATCACCTTCTTGGGGGCCGTGCCCTGGTCGCCCACGGCCTTGCCGGCGACCGTGCCCTGCGTGAACAGCGTGGTGATCTTGTCGGCGTTCTTGATGCGCTTGGTGTCGATGCCCTTGAGGTTGCCCGTGGGCACGATCTTCTTGAGCGAGAAGTATTCGGTATCGATCAGGTCGAAGCTGTTGGGCGCGGTCACCGCGCGCTTGGTGACGTCGTCGGTGGTGACGGCCACGTACTGGATCTCGATGCCGGTGTCGGCCTTGAATTTCTCGGCGATGGCCTTGTCCTGGTTCACCGCCGTGCCGAGGTAGCGCAGCACGATCTTTTCCTGCGCATGGATGGCCGGGAACACGCCCGCGGCGAGGATGCCCGCCGTGCCCTGCAGCAGCGTGCGGCGGCGCAGCGCCGGGCCATCGGCGGAGGACGGGGAATCGGAAATCACGTCGGACATGGATCAGCTCCTTGGTTGGGGACGGGGACAGGAAATGCGCGAGAGGAAAGCGGTCGGGCCGGCCGGTCAGTGCGGTTCGGAGGCCAGCGGGTGGGCGATGTCGGCGGTCCAGTGCAGCAGGGCTGCGTCGCCCACCTGCCAGGGGCGCGCGGCGAAGGCCTGCTCGGACACCATGGCCGAATAGGCGGCGGTCGCGGTCGCGGGGCCGGCCTGCGCGGCGGTGCCCGGCAGCGCGGGCGGAACCTCGTCCCGCAGGCCGATGAGCACATGCGTGCCCTGGTATTCGACATCCGTCACGCGGGCCGCCAGGTGCATTCCGCCTTCGGGCAGCGGCGTGCCGGGCGGATCGATGCGGATGCGGTCGGTGCGCACGCCCACGGTGCCCGCGGGGGTGGCCAGCACGTTGTGGCCGCCCATGAAGCGCGCGACGAATTCGCTGGCCGGGCGGTTGTAGATGTCGTGCGGCGAGCCGGCCTGCTCGATGCGGCCCTGGTTCATCACCACCATGGTGTCGGCCAGGGCCATGGCCTCTTCCTGCGAATGCGTGACGTGGATGAAGGTCAGGCCCAGCTCCTTCTGCCAGCGCCGCAGTTCCGCGCGCATCTGCACGCGCAGGAAGGGGTCGAGCGCGGACAGGGGCTCGTCGAGCAGCAGCACGCGCGGCTCGGTGATGAGCGCGCGCGCCAGCGCCACGCGCTGCTGCTGCCCGCCGGAAAGCTCGCCCGGCTTGCGCTGGGCCAGGTGGCCCATGGCCACGCGCTCCAGCAGGTCCTGCGCGCGGCGATGGCGTTCCGCACGGCCGACGCCCTTCATCTTGAGGCTGAAGGCCACGTTGTCCAGCGCCGTGAGGTGCGGGAACAGCGCGAAGCTCTGGAACATCATGGCCGTGCCGCGCGCGGCGGCGGGCAGGTCGGTGATGTTGCGGTTGTCCAGCAGCACGTCGCCGCTGGTGACCGATTCGTGCCCGGCGATCATGCGCAGCGTGGTGCTCTTGCCGCAGCCCGAGGGGCCCAGCAGGCAGCAGTAGCTGCCACTCGCGATGCGCAGGTCGATGCCATCGACCGCGGGCTGGCCGGAGGCATAGCGCTTGGTCAGCGCGACGATCTCGATGGCGGCGGGTGCCGGAGCAAGGGTGGAGGCGTCCATGCGCTGGCAGTACGCAAACCGCATGCCAGCACCGCGTACGGTTTGCGCACCGTTTTGTATACAAATCAGGGGCTCAAACTGCATGCGACGCACCAGGGTGGCGGGACACGCACCGGGAACGGGCGGGTACGGCCCCAGGCCAGGGCCCGCCGCTTCGCGGGGCGGCACGCGGCTTCGGATCGGGCGCCCGGCGGGCGGGGCCGCGCAACGATCATCGCGCCCAACAGTACAGCGGGGCGGCATACCGCTCCTGCAGACCCGATTGGAGCTTCCCATGAACGATGTCCGGTTCAGACATTCCGCCGGCGTGGCGCCTGCCGCGGCACGCCACCCCACCTTCGCCCCCGAATCCGCGCCCGAGCGCCCGCGTTCCGTGCTGTCCAGCAGCACCGGCCTGTTCGGGCGCGGCGGCATGCAGGCCGCGCACGGCGGCGCCGGCATGCAGCCCCGCTCCGCACTGCCCGGCATGGCGCCGCACGGGCATGCCAGCCGGGGCTTCCACCCCGGAGCGGCCCTGCACGGGCCGACACATGGCTTCGGGCATGCCCCCCACCTGCAGCCGCCTGCGCACATGCCGCCCCCGATGCACTTCCAGGCCTTCCAGCCGCCCGCCTACGCCGCGCCGCACTACGGGGCGGGCCACGGGGGCCACGCGGCCTACCCCGCGGCAGGCCATGCGCTCCCCGCGTTCCAGCACTTCAATGCGGGTCGCCTGGCGCAGCAGAGCAGCGCCTTCCACTACCAGGCGCCAGCGCACGGCGTGGGGGCCTCGGGCGGACGGTCGCTCAACTCCTTCATCTACGGCGCGTCGATGCTGCAGTCCACGCTGATGTCGCCCATGGCGGCGCTGGATTACTTCTCGCACCGGCTCAACCCGTTCTCCGCATTCAGCACTTTCGTGAGCTTCCCCCACTTCTTCTGAGGAAAGGCCCCGCCCCATGGACGCCACCACCGCGCCGGATGCCCCGGCCCGCACCGCCCTCCCCGCTTTCGTGATGCCGCCGGACAGCCCTGGCGAACCCTTCGACGCGCGGGCGCTGCTCGCGCGCTACGTGCTGCGCGACTTCGACCAGGCCGTGGCGGAGGTGGAGCAGGCGCTGCTGGCCGCGCAGGACGCTGGAGCCCATGCTTCGGCAGAGGCAGCCGGCGAGGAAGCCCGCCGGGAATTCGCGCGCCAGCTGGTCGCCGGGGCCTGGCTCAACCGCCACAACCCCGGCTGGGACCCGCGCCGGCCCGAAACGCACCAGCCCCTGCCGGACGATCCGCTGGTGGCGCTGCTGCAGGAGATGGCCGGCCGCGAGGCCGGCGCCACGGCCTGATCAGTCGCGCTGGCGCGAGACGCCGGCCTGCTCGAAGCTCGCCATCTCGCGCAGGATCGCGCAGGCGGACACGAGCAGCGGCCATGCCAGCGCCGCGCCCGAGCCTTCTCCCAGGCGCAGGCCCAGGTCCAGCAGCGGCTCGGCGCCCAGCGCGGCGAGCAGGTGCGCATGCCCGGGCTCGCCGGAGCGGTGCGAAAACACGCAGGATTCCAGCACGGCCGACTCGATGCGGCTGGCCACCAGCACCGCGGCGCTGGTGATGAAGCCATCCACCACCACCACGCGGCGCTCCGCCGCGGCCTGCAGCACGGCGCCCGCCAGGGTCGCCACCTCCAGCCCGCCCAGGGCGGCCAGTGCGTCGAGCGGCGCGGTGGCGGCGGCGTTGGCCTCCAGCGCCTGCCGCAGCACGGCCCGCTTGCGCGCGATGCCATTGGTGTCCAGGCCCGTGCCCGCGCCGGTGCAGTCCTCCAGCGCGATACCGCACAGGCGCGCGAGCAGCAGGCTGGCCACCGAGGTGTTGCCGATGCCCATTTCGCCCAGCAGCAGCGCGTTGCCCGGCAGGGCGCGGACGATGGAGCGGCCGTTCTCCACGGCTTGCGCGCACTGCTGCGCCGTCATGGCGGGGCCTGCCGACGCATCGGCGGTGCCGGCCGCCACCCGGCAGTGGCTCAGCAGGCGCGGCATGCCCGGGGCGCCGTCACGCGGCGGGACGGGTGCCGCCACGCCGCAGTCGGCCACCGTGAGGGCCAGGCCGTGCTGGCGCGCGAGCACGCTCACCGCCGCGCCGCCTGCCAGGAAGTTCTCCACCATCTGGGCGGTGACTTCGCTGGGATAGGCCGAGACGCCACGCGCGGCGATGCCATGGTCCGCCGCGCAGACCAGCATCTGCGGCGCGTGCAGTTCCGGCGATTCGGTGCCGAGGATGCAGCCGATGCGCACGGCCAGCGCCTCGAGGCGGCCGAGCGCGCCCAGCGGCTTGGTCTTGTGGTCCATGCGGTGGCGCAGGCGCGCGGCCAGGGCTGCATCCTGGGGGCGCTCCGTGGCGCGGGCCGGGGTGGGGAACTTCGTGGTCATGGGGGGCTTTCGGATTCCAGGAAACGCACCGCGGCAGGGCACGGTGCCGCAAACATCATCGGCAGGCGCGGCGCGCCGCACGCCAGGCGGGGTCGAACCATTCGTCCACGCCACGCGCCAGCCGGTCGAACACCGCGTCCAGCGTCGGCACATCCGCGCCGAAGAGCGCGCGCAGGGCGTCCGCATCCTCGAACAGGCCGTGCAGGTACAGGCCCAGCACGTTGCCACGCGCGTTCTGCCACGCCAGCCCGGGGATAGGTTCATGCGCCACGTCGCCGGCCGCGGCCATGGCCGGGTGCTGTGCGGTGCGGCCGTGGTGGATCTCGTAGCCCTGCACCGCCACGCCCGAGAGCGCGCTCCAGGCGCCTTGCAGCGCGCCGAAGGCGGTGCGCGTGCGGCGCACCGTCTTGGCCGGCTCGAAGGCGGTGACCAGGGGCAGCAGGCCCAGTCCGGGCGCATTGCCGTCCACGCCGTGGGTGTCGATCAGCGCCTCGCCCAGCATCTGCAGGCCGCCGCAGATGCCCAGCACACGCCCGCCGCGCGCGGCGTGGGCGGCGATGGCGGCATCCAGGCCCTGGGCGCGCAGCCAGGCCAGGTCGGCCGCGGTCGCCTTGGAGCCGGGCAGCACGATCCAGTCGGCTCCGGCCACCTCGGCCGGACTGCGTGCCCACACGAGCCGCAGGCCCGGCACGCCCTTGAGCGGCTGGAACTCGTCGAGGTTGCTGATGCGCGGGTACGCCACCACCGCCACCGTGGTGTGCACCGTGCCACCGGCACCCGCGCGCACGTGGCCGGCGTCGTCGAACACGCCGTCCTCTTCCGGCAGGCCGTGGCGCCACTGCATGGGAATGGTGGCCACCGTGGGCACGCCTGTGCGCTCGCGCAGCATGTCGGGCGCGGGCGCGAGCAGCGCGGCGTCGCCGCGGAACTTGTTGAGCACGAAGCCCTGGATCAGCGCGCGCTCGTCTTCGGGCAACAGCGCCCAGGTGCCGTAGAGGTGGGCGAAGGCGCCGCCACGGTCGATGTCGGTCACCAGCAACGCGTGCGCGTCCGCATGCCGCGCCACGCGCATGTTGACGATGTCGTTCGCGTGCAGGTTGATCTCGGCCGGCGAGCCCGCGCCTTCGATGACCACCACGTCGTTCTCGGCCCGCAGCGCATCGAGCGCCGCGGCCACGTGCGGCCAGACGTGCACGCTGCGCCCGCGCCAGGGCATGCGCGTGAGTTCTTCGCTCACCTGCCCCATCAGGACCACCTGGCTGCGCGTGTCCGCCTCGGGCTTGAGCAGCACCGGGTTCATGCGCACCTCGGGCTCGGCGCGCGCGGCCAGCGCCTGGAAATACTGCGCGCTGCCGATCTCGCCCTGCCCGCCGCCCGGCGCCACCACCACGCGCGCGTTGTTGCTCATGTTCTGCGCCTTGAACGGCGCGACGCGCAGGCCCTGGTCGCTGAACCAGCGGCACAGCGCGGTGGCGAGCCAGCTCTTGCCGGCGCCGCTGGAGGTGCCAAGGACCATGATGCAGCGGGCAGTCATGCCGCCTCCGACGCCGTGCAGCCGGCCCCTTCGCCGGAGGATGGACGGGGCGCAGCGTTCGCGGCCCGGCGGAGCGGTTCGGGTGCAGTACGGGGATGGTCGGGGGTCGGGGTCACGGCACGGCGGCAGGGAAGGTGGGCGCCCGTCCGGACGGGCGGCCGCCCGGATCGCGCAATGCGCCTATTGTCCCCTGCGCAGCGGGGCCCGGACGCGGGTTCGCGGCCCGGCCGCGGCTCAGCCCTGCGGCGGCTGGCCGTTCGACGCCGACACGCCGCCGTCCACCGGCAGCACCACGCCGGTGACGAAGCCGGCGTCCGGGCTCGCGAGGAACGCGATCACGGAGGCGATCTCCTCGGGCTCGGCACCGCGGCCCAGGGGAATGCGTTCGGCGAACTTGGCCAGCAATTCGGGATCGCTCTTGATGTCCTCCGTCATGCCCGTGAAGGTGAGGCTGGGCGCCACGGCATTCACGCGCACGCCGTCCTTGCCGTGGTCCAGGGCGAGGGCGCGCGTGAAGTTGGAGACGGCGCCCTTGGAGGTGTTGTAGAAGCTCATGTCCCAGTCGCCGCCCAGGCCCGAGACCGACGAGGTGTTGACGATGCAGCCCCGGGTCTTCAGCAGGTGCGGCATGGCGGCGCGCGCGCCGTGGAACACGCCGGAGACGTTGGTGGCGAGGACGCGCTGCCAGTCGTCCAGACTGGCCTCGGTCACCTTGCCCTGCACGGCGATGCCGGCGTTATTCACCATGACGTCGAGGTGGCCGAAGCGCTGGACCGTGGCGTCCACCAGCGCCTGGACGTCTTCGAACTTCGAGACATCGGCCGGGTGCGCGAGCGTGCGGTCGGCCGGCAGGTCGGCGCGCGTGGCGGCGAGCTTGTCGTCGCTCAGGTCGGCGATGGCGACCATCGCGCCCTCCTGCGAGAAGCGGCGCGCGGTGGCGGCGCCGATGCCGGAGCCCGCCCCGGTGACGATGACGACCTTGCCGGCGAAGCGCCGGGACGGAGTGGAGGAGTTGGACTGCGAAGAGGGGGATGCCATGGGACGTTCCTTTCGTGGGGTCTGCGTGGAAAGCAAACGTCCATTCTTCGCGCGGCCCGCCCCCGCGTCCGTGCGCCTTCGGCGCCGTATGCCTGTCGGAGGGCATCCCGCCGGCAGTCCGGCAACGGGCCCGGCAGCGGGCCCGCGCAGCGAACGCGCGCCGGGCTCTTCAGCGCCGGACCATGCGGTCCATGATGTGCTCCAGCGCCGCCGCTGCGTCCGTGCAGCGCCCGGTGTGCACCGGCGAGGTCTGGATGATGGCGCTGCGCCGGGCGGTGAGCCAGTGGAAGCGCGCCCGGTAGGGCAGCGCCGCGATCGGACCGCAGCCCGGATCGCCCGCGCAGATGGCCACGATGGCGCCCAGGTGGCGCCGCACCGTGTCCAGGTCGGCCTGCGGGTCGAGCGCGAGCAGGCGCGCCTCGTCGAGCGCGGTCGCGGCCTGCAGGAAGCCGGAACGCTGGCACGAGAGGATCACGCCGGCATTGATGAATTCCTCGCGCTCCACGCGCGGCACCACGCGCACGATGGCGTAGTCATAGACATCAGCCGCGTGCATCGATCGCCCCCTGCAGCCAGGCCTGCCGGCCCGCGAGCCGCGCCAGGAAATAATCGACGTAGGCCTGCCGGTGCGCTGCCGGATCGGCGAGCGGGCCATAGCCCGGCCCGTCTCCATGGCCCTCTGCCGCCTGCGCCAGGAACAGGTCGGGCACCTCGGCCAGCACTGCCTGCAGGCATTGCGGGGTCAGGCGCGCCGCCAGCCCGGCATCCACCGCCGCCAGTTCCGTGGCCAGGGGCAGCAGCACGTGGTCGGCGATCGGCGCGAACGGTTTGGAGGGCTGCGCCACCGTGCCGTTCCAGGCGTGGTGGAAGGTGAGCGATGCGCCATGGTCGATCAGCCACGGGTTGCGGTGCCACACCAGCAGGTTGGTGTTGCGCGCAGTGCGGTCCACGTTGCCCACCAGCGCGTCGAACCAGACAAGGCGCGAGGCGAAGTCGGGCGTGACGCGGTCCACCGCCGGATCGAAGTTGACCGCACCGGACAGATAGTCGAGCGCCACGTTCAGCCCCGCGCTCGCGCGGATCAGGTCCTGGATCTCGGGATCGGGCTCGGTCTGCGCGAGGGCCGGATCGAGCTGGGCCAGCACGATCTCGGGCACGGGCAGTTCCAGCGCACGGGCGATGCCGCCGGCGATGATCTCTGCCATGAGCGCGCGCACGCCCTGCCCGGCGCCACGGAACTTGAGGACATAGACGCCCAGGTCGTCGCCCTCGACGACGGCCGGCATGGAGCCGCCCTCGCGCAGCGGCGTGACATAACGGCTTACGGTGATGGTACGCACGGCGAAGCTCCGGGACCGGGGTGGAAGGATGGCATGGATGGCGGCAAAAGCGGCAATGGTAGCGAGGCGCCACCGACGGCCACAGGCCTCATGCGGCGGCAGCCGGCCCCGCCCCCCGCCATGCGGCCCGCAACGCCTGCTGCGATGCCGGCGGCAGCACGCCGAGCCGCACGCAGCCGGGCAGCCCGAAGCTGCCGCAGTCGCGCAGTTTCACGCCCTGCAGCCGCATGGCATGCAGCCACGGCGGCAGATCCTCCACGGGAGGACGCGCCACGAAATAGTTGGCACGGCTTCCAGCCTGCACGGCCCAGCCCATGTCCTCGCACAACGCCCGCTGGGCCGCCTTCCATGCGCGCAGCGTTCCGAGCGACGCGGCGAGCCAGTCCTGCACCTCCAGCGCCACCCAGGCCGACAGCATCGCCACGCCGTGCGCGCCGATCGGCCAGGAGGGCGCGATGGCCTGCAGTGCATCCAGGTCGTGCCGCGGCACGCAGGCCGGGGCGATGGCATAGGCAGCGCGCACGCCCGTGAGGCCGAGGGCCTTGTTGGGCGTCCAGAGCTGCCAGGCATTCGCGGGCAGCGGGCCGCCAGCGGCCTCCAGCCGCAGCGGCGCATAGGCGCAATCGACGATGCGCAGGCCGGCATCCGGTGCGGCGACGCCATGGCATGCCAGCGCGCGCCATGCCTCCAGTGCGGGATCGGGTGTGCCGAGGGGACTGCCGGGTTCACAGGCCCAGTGCAGCACGGCCTTTACGGAATCCTTCTCCGGGCCCTCCTCCGCTCCCGGCCATGGCAGCAGCGGCAGGCCCCAGGCCCGCGCCGCGCGCGCATAGTCGCCATAGGCGTGTGCAGGCACTACCACCCCGGCGACGCCCTGCCGCGCGGCCCACGCGGTGAAGCGGTGGATGAATTCGCTGGCGCTCGCGGCCGGCAGGATGCGCCCGGGCGCCACGCCGTGCCAGGCACCCAGGGCCTCGCGCAGCGCGGTGTAGGCCGGGTCGGGATAGCGTGCGGCGTCGGCCCCGCGCACGGCTGCCAGGGCGGCCGGACAGGGCCCGCAGGCGTTCGCGTTGGTGGAAAAATCGTGCAGCGGAACGCCCAGCGCATCCGGGCCGCCGTGCACCGGCAACCCCTGCGCGGCCGCGCCGCCGTCGAGCGCCTCCGGCGTCATGGCAACACGACTCCCAGGGCGACATGCAGGACAACATGCAGGGCACCACGCAGCCACTCCAGCGCCCAGAGCGCGGCCAGGGCGAGCGGCAGGCACCATGCCACGGCCCGCGCGGCCAGCACGGCGGCCCGGTGGGTGTCCGCCGGGGCGGCGGCCCTGCCGCGGCGGTGCAGGGTGTACACGCCGGGCTTGCACAGCCGTACATCCAGCGCGAGCGCCATCGCGGCCATCGGCCAGCCGCTGTTGGGCGAAGGCGTCCTGCGCGCCTGCCGGGCCACCGCGGCCCAGCGCACGCGCCGCGCGCACAGCGCCAGCAGCACCGCCGTGATGCGCGCGGGCATCCACGAGAGCACGTCGTCCGCGCGCGCCGCCCACTTGCCGGCCCACTGCCAGTAGCGTCCACCGCGCATGCCGGGATAGCCCCACATGGCATCCGCGGTGTTGGCGAAGCGGTAGAGCGCCGCGCCGGGCAGCCCCAGCAGCGCGAACCAGAAAAGCGGCGCCACCACGGAATCGTTCAGGTTCTCCGCCAGCGACTCGATGGCGGATTCGCGCACCTGCACGGCCTGCAGCGCGTGGACATCGCGGCTCACCAGGCGCGACAGCCGCTCGCGGCCGGCCTCCAGCGATTGCGCCAGGGCATCCTCCACGGCCACGACCTCGTCGCGCAGCATGCGCCAGGCCAGCAGGGGCTTGAGCAGCAGGGCCAGCACGGGCACGGCCCACCATGCGGGCAACTGCCGTGCCGCGTGCTGCAGCGCCCACGCGGCGCCGGCCACCAGCGAGGCCATCAGCAGCCAGGCCGCCGCGCCCAGCACGAATGCCCGGGCATCCGCGGCCACCGGTTGCGCGGGCGCGGTGCGTTCGCCGCACCAGTGCAGCGCCCGCCCCATCCAGACCACCGGATGCACGGCCACCGGCGGTTCGCCCCAGCACCGGTCGATCGCCAGCGCGGCCGCGAGGGCGGCCGCCCAGGGCAGCGCGGCCAGCAGGGCCTGCAGCAGCGCGGAGCCGCCGTCAGCCACCGTCGGCCCCGCCGTCTTCCGCACGGGACAGCCAGCGCGCCGGGCGCCCCCAGCCCCCGTCGAACACCACCGACGCCAGCGGCGCGCGGCGCGCCCAGCGCTCGCGCTCCAGCATGGGCGATGGATAGAAGCCATGCACCGGCCCCAGGCAGAGCAGCGCGACCGGCTCGGCACCGGGCGGCAGGCCCAGCAGGCGCGCGACGTCAAAGGGGTCGAAGATCGACACCCAGCCCATCCCCAGCCCTTCGGCGCGCGCGGCCAGCCAGAGGTTCTCGATGGCACAGCCCACCGAGGCCACGTCCATGTGGGGCATGGTGCGGCGGCCGAACACGTGCGCATCCCGCCCATCGGCCAGCACCACCGCGATCAGCTCCGCCGCATCCAGGATGCCTTCCAGCTTGAGACGCAGGAACTCTGCCTGCCGCCCCGCGCCCTGCACCGCCGGCCCGGCCGCATCCGGCGCGGCGCTGGCGCCCAGCACCTCCGCCGTGCGCAGGCGTTCGGCATCGACGCAGGCGTGCAGCTGGCGCCGCAGCGCGGCATCGGACACGCGGATGAAGCGCCAGGGCTGCATGAAGCCCACGCTGGGCCCCTCGTGCGCGGCGCGCAGCAGGCGCTCGAGCACCGCGGGTTCGACGTGCCCGCCCGCGAAGTGGCGCATGTCGCGCCGCTCGCGGATGGCGCGGTAGATGGCCTCGCGCTCCGCGGCGCTGTAGGCCTCGCCCGCTGCCGCACCGGATTCGCCGGGTGCCATGCCTGTGCCCTCCGTATGCAAGCGTCAGTCCTCGATGCCGCGCTGCGCCGGCACCCCGGCCTGGAACGCATGCTTGACCAGGCCCATCTCGGTGACCGTGTCCGCCAGGTCGATCAACTCCTGCGGGCAGCGGCGCCCCGTGAGCACCACATGCACGTCGCGCGGCCGATCGCGCAGCGCCTGCAGCACCTCCTGCAGCGGCACCCAGCCGTAGATGAGCGGATAGGTGATCTCGTCGAGCACCACCAGGAAATGCCCGCCGCCCAGGATGGCCTCCCGGGCCCGTTCCCAGCCGGCGCGGGCGAGCGCGGCCGAATGCTCCAGGTCGCGGCTCTTCCAGCTGAAGCCGTCGCCGAGCCCCTCGATGGGGATGCCGAGCTGCTCGAACACACGGTGCTCGCCGAAGCGCGCGCTGGGCACCTTCATGAACTGGAAGATCTTCACCGGCTTGCCGCGGCCGTGCGCGCGCAGCGCGAGGCCGAAGGCCGCCGTGCTCTTGCCCTTGCCGTCGCCGGTATGCACCAGCACGAGGCCGCGGCGCTCGCCGTCCGGCTTGTCCGAGCGGCGCTCGGTGGGGGGTGATTCGATCTGCATGCGGAAGAAAGATGAATGGGAGAAGAAAAAGATCCGGCCCGGCACCACGGCCTCAGCCGCCGGGAGCGGCGTGCTCCACGCACGGCACCGCCACGCGCAGGCCATCCACCTCGCGCACGCGGATGCGGTGGTCGAACACGGCCTCCAGCGCCGCATGGGTGGCGGGATCATCGCCCGGGCCATGGTGGAACACCCGGCCTTCGGCCAGGATGACCAGCGCATCGGCCTGCAGCGCGAAAGACACCTCGTGCAGCACGCTCACCACCGCACAGCCCTGCCGCGCCAGGCCGCGCACGGTCTGCAGCCAGTCGGCCTGGTGGGGCGGATCGAGGTGGGCGAGCGGCTCGTCCATGAGCAGCACGGGGGCCTGCACGGCCAGCGCACGGGCCAGCAGCACGCGCTGGCGCTCGCCGCCGGAGAGTTCGGCCAGCGGGCGGTGGCGCCATGCCCAGGCCTGCGTGGCCTCCAGCGCGGCGCGCACGGCCGCATGGTCCGCCGGGCTGGGCGGCGCGAGCCAGGGCTGGTGCGGCAGGCGGCCCAGCATGGCGATGTCGTAGGCAGGCAGGCCGTCGGAGCCGGCCTCGCCCTGCCCCAGCCACGCGAGCTGGCGCGCGCGCTCCCGCGCCCCCCAGCGTGGCAGCGGTCGGCCCATCAAATCGATGCGGCCACGCACGGCGCCACCCGGCAGCAGGCCCGCCAGGGCCTTGAGCAGGGTCGATTTGCCGGCGCCGTTCGGCCCGACCACGCTGGTCCAGCAGCCGGCGGGAATGCGCAGGTCCACGTCACGCAGCACGGGCGTGCCGCCGAACGATGCGCAAAGGCCGGACGCCTGCAGGGCGATGGTGCGGTCCATGCGTTCAGCCTCCGCGGCCCAGCCGGGTGCGCCGGTGCATGAGCCACAGCAGGTAGCTGCCGCCCAGGGCCGCCGTGAGCACGCCCACGGGCAGTTCCTGCGGCGCGACGATCCAGCGCGCGAGGATGTCCGCGGCCAGCAGCAGCACCGCGCCCATGAGGCTGGAAAGCACCACGTGGCGCTGGTGGGTGGACGGCGCGATGGAGCGCACGAGGTGCGGGGCGGCCAGTCCCACGAAGGCGATCAGGCCCGTCTGCGCCACCGCGGTGCCGGTGGCCAGCGCCATCGCCGCCACCAGCCCCGCGCGCATGGGCGCGAGCGGCAGGCCCAGGCTGGCCGCCGTGGCCTCGCCCAGCACCAGCCCATCCAGCGCGCGCGCCAGCACCCAGGCGGTGCCGGCGCTGAGCGCCCAGGCCCCGCCCATCAGCCCGCAGGCGATCCATCCCACGAAGCTGGTGCTGCCCAGGGTGAAGGCCTGCATGGCCTGCAGGATCTCGGGCGAGGCCAGCTCCACCAGGTCGCGCGCGGCGCCGAGCACCACGCCCACGATCACGCCCGCCAGCAGCAGCCGCAGCGTGTGCTGCACGCCGCGCGCCAGCACCAGCGTGAGCATCACGGCCGCCACGGCCCCTAGGAAGGCCATGCCCGTCACGCCCAGCCGCGCGAGCCACTGCGATGCGCTGGGCGACAGCCCGAACAGCGCCATGGCCAGCGCGCCCCCGAGCGCCGCGCCCGAGGCGCTGCCGAGAAGGTACGGGTCGGCCAGCGGATTGCGGAACAGCCCCTGCGCCACCGCGCCGGACAGGCCGAGCAACGCCCCGGCGAGCCAGGCGCCCAGCGTGCGCGGCAGGCGGATGTCCCAGAGGATCTGCCGGGCCACGGGGTCGGCATCCGGGCCCCAGGCCAGCCCGATGCCGGTGCTGCCCACGCTCGCGCCCAGCATCGCCAGGGCCGCGCCGGCCAGCAGCAGCCCCGCGGCCAGCCATGCCGCCCGGCGGGCACCGCCGGCATCACCGGCCCCGTCGTCCGCCGGCCTCATGGCGCCTTGTCCGCGAGGCAGCGCGCCATGATGCGCGCGGCATCCGCCATGCGCGGGCCGGGGCGCACCGCCACGTCGGCCTCGCGCGGGGAGAACACGCAGACGCGCTGCCCCTGCACCGCGCGCAGGCTGTCCCAGCCCGGGTACGGCACCAGGGCCTGCATGCTGCTGTTGCCCACCATGATGATGTCCGGCTGCGCCCGCACCACGAATTCGGGGTTCAGCCGCGGGAACGGCCCCAGCTCGGGCGGCACCACGTTGCGCGCGCCCAGGCGGGCCAGCGTCTCGCCGATGAAGGACGACGTGCCGGCCGCATAGGGCCCCCGGCTCACCTCGAAATACACCCGCGCGCCGCGCGCGCGCTCCGGCAGCGACTGCGCGGCCGCCTGCACGCCCGCGTCGATCTCGCGCCACACGCGGTCGGCACCCTGCTGCGGCGGCACGGCCAGCAGCGTGCCCAGGGTGCGCAGCACCTCGCGCACGTCCGCATGTGTCTTGGGCTCCAGCGCCACCACGGGGATGCCCAGCGCCTCCAGCCGGTCGCTCGCGCGCGAGCTGGTCGCCAGCAGCACCACGTCCGGCCGCTGGGCGGCGATGGCCTCGATGTTCGGGTCGATGCCGCCGCCCATCTGCGGCAGCGCGCGCACGGACTCGGGCCAGTTGGAATAGCGGTCCACGCCCACCAGCCGCGCGCACTGCTGCAGCGCGCAGACCGATTCGGTGAGCGAGGGCAGCAGGCTCACGATGCGCTGCGGCGGCCGTGCGAAGGCGATGCGGCGGCCGCGGCCGTCGGTGATCGCCACGCCGCCCGCGGGCGCATCGGGCACCGCGGCGGCCGCAGAAACCGCGGTGGCGGGCTTCGGTGGCACCTGCGCCAGCACCGGTCCCGGCGCGCCGGCAGACCATGCCAGCAGGACCGCCGCCCCCAGGCGCTGCAGGAAAGGAGTCACGCGGCACCACCGGTTCATGGCTGGGGCGACTCCTTCAGTGCGAGCGGCAGGCCGGCAGCCATGAGGGTGACGCGCGCACAGGCCTCGGCCGTGCGCTGGTTGAGGCGGCCCAGCGCATCCACGAAGGCTCGCACCTCGCGGCCCAGCGGGATGACGCCCAGCCCGATCTCGTTGCCGACCACTACCACCGGCCCCGGCGCCTGACGGACGGCCTCCAGGAAGGCCCGGCACTGGGGCTCGAAGTCGCCCGGCGGCGGCGCCTCCGGCAGCGGCATCAGCCACTGCGTGAGCCACAGCGTGAGGCAATCGACCACCACCAGCGTCCCGGCGCGCGAGCAGCGCGCCAGCGCGCCGGCCACGTCCAGCGGCTCCTCCACCGTCTCCATGCCCGGCACGCGCAGCGCGCGCTCGCGCTGGTGGCGGGCGATGCGCTCGCGCATCTCGTCGTCCCAGGCCCTGCCGGTGGCGATGAGCGCCGCGCGGTGCGCGCCGGAGGCCTCCATCCAGCTGCGCGCCAGCATCTCGGCACGGCGCGACTTGCCGCTCTTCTGCCCGCCCAGGATGAACTCGCTGCACGCGACCGACAGCGGGGCTCCCGGCATGCCACCGCCGACGCCATCGCCCACGGAGTTGCCCGCCAGGGCCGTCATGCCGCGGTCTCCGGCGCCGCCGCCTGCCCTGGCGCCGGCTCCGCCAGAGCGCATTCGGCGCCGAACAGCGCTGCCACGGCCCGGGGGCTGGAGGGGAACCAGGCATGGAAATAGCTCGCGTGGATGCTGCCCTGCCGGTAGAGCGCCTCGCCTGCGCCGCCCTCGCCCGGATCCGGGCGGCGGGTGCGCGCGCGCACGGGGGCGCTGCTCTCGCAGGTCGAGTAATGGAAGGTGTGGCCGCGCAGCACGTGGCCATCCAGGTCCAGCTGCTGCGGCCCCAGCGCCGCCAGCCGCCGCTGCATGGCCACGTGGCCCGGCAGCAGCCCCCAGAGCGGCTTGCGCTCGCCGTCCGCGAGGGTGATCGATTCGAAGAGCGCCATCATGCCGCCGCATTCTGCCCATACGGGCCGGCCGGCCTCCACATGGGCCCGCAGGCTGCGCTGCATGCCGGTGTTGGCGGCCAGGCGGTCGGCGTGCAGCTCCGGATATCCGCCGGGCAGCCACACGGCGTCGCAGGCCGGCAGTTCCGCGTCCTGCAGCGGCGAGAAGCGCCGCACGCGTGCGCCCAGGGCTTCCAGCGTCTGCAAGTTGGCCCGGTACACGAAGCAGAACGCGGCATCGCCGGCCACCGCCACGGTGCGGCCGGCCAGCAGCGGCGGCACCGCGGCGCGGGGCGCGGGCGCTGCGAACTCCACGGAGAACCGCTCCTGCCATTCCTGCGGCGACAGGCGGCCCAGGGGCGTCTGCGCCAGCGCATCGGCCGCAAGGTCGATGCGCGCCAGGCCGTCGGCCAGCTCATGCGCGGCCACCAGGCCCAGGTGCCGCTCGGGCAGCAGCCCCGCGCGCTGGCGGCCCGGTGGCGCGCCGCCCGCAGGCACATCCGCCGCGGGCGGGGCGACGCGCGCCAGGGCGCCCATCCAGTCGCCCGCGTCCGCCAGGCTCTCCTGCAGCATGCCGGCATGGCGCGCGCTGCCCACGCGGTTGGCCAGCACGCCCGCCCAGGGCAGGCCCGGGCGGTAGTGCCGCAGGCCCCAGGCCAGCGCGCCGAAGGTGCCCGCCATGGCAGAGGCATCCACCACGGCCAGCACCGGCAGGCCGAAGCGCCGGGCGAGGTCCGCGAGGCTGGGCGTGCCGTCGAACAGGCCCATCACGCCCTCGACCAGGATCAGGTCGGCGTCCTGCGCGGCGGCGTGCAGCCGTTCGGCCGCATCCTGCTCGCCGGTCATCCAGAGATCGATGGCATGCACCGGCGCGCCGCTGGCCTGCTCCAGCCAGCAGGGGTCGAGAAAGTCCGGCCCGCACTTGAATACGCGCACGCGCCGCCCCTGCCGCGCGTGCAGGCGTGCCAGCGCGGCGGTCACGGTGGTCTTGCCCTGGCCCGACGAGGGCGCGGCGATCGCGATCGCCGGACAGCGGATGCCGCCCGCCGTGCCCATGGCCCTGCTCAACGCGGCGCCCACTTCAGGCCCACATAGAACGTGCGGCCCGCCTGTGCATAGGTGCGCGCGGTCTGGTAGTTCCTGTCGGCGAGGTTGTCCACGCGCGCGAGCAGCGTCGTGTCCTGCGCCACCCGGGTGCTGGCGTACAGGTTGACGAGCGTGTAGCCGCCCAGCACCGTGGTGTTGGCGGCGTTGTCGAAGCGCCGGCCCTCGGCCTGCACCTCGGAGCCGACCGTCCAGCCGGCGATGCGCGTGTCGGCGCCCAGCGTCGCGTGGCGCTTGGCGCGGCGGGGCAGCAGGCGGCCGGTGGTTTCGTCGCGGTGGTTCTGCAGATCGACCGATGCGCGCAGTTGCACGCCGCCCAGGGTGTGCTGCGCCGAGAGCGTCACGCCCTCGTACTTCGCCCGGCCCGCGTTGGCATAGCAGCCGAACTCATCCTGGCACGGCCCGGCATCGCCGAAGACGATGAGGTTCTTCACGCGGTTGCGGTAGGCCACCACGGAAGCGCTGCTCGCGCCCTGCGCCCAGCGCAGGCCCAGCTCCACGTTGCGGCCCTCTTCCGGCTTCAGCGACGCGACGCCGTAGGGGCTGAAGCGCTGGTAGAGCGTGGGGGCGCGGAAGGAGGTGCCGGCCGACGCCGTGGCCCGCCACTGCGGCGTGATCGCATAGCCGTAGGCGATGCTGCCGGTGTTGTGGCCGCCGAACTCGCTGTCCGAATCGTGGCGTGCGTTGATCTGCAGCGCGTGCGGTCCGGCGGTGAAGCCGTAGCCCAGCGCCAGCGCATCCTGCGAGCGGTCGCCGTCGAGGCTCCCGTTGCGCAGCTCGTCCTCGCGGCGCTCCAGCGCGGCGGTGAAGAGGTGTGCCCCCTCGCGCCACTCGTTCTGGAACAGGTAGCCCCGCAGGCGCGTGTCGGCGGTGTAGGGCGAGGGACGCGTCTCGTAGCGCTCGCGCGAATCCGTGACCGATACGCGGGTGGTGTAGCGGTCGCTCCATTGCGCGCGCCAGTTCAGGCCCAGCGCATGCATGCGGTGCAGGGCGCGGTCGTCGTTGCCCAGGGGCGTGGTGTCGTAGCCCGCGTTGGTGTCGGCCCCCAGCAGCGTGCCTTCGAAGCGCTGGCGCGGATCGATCTGCAGGCCCACGCGCGCGTTCACGGCGGAGCGGCGCAGACCGTCCTTGTCGGGGTTCTGGCCCGCGACGGGCCGGGCGTTGAAGCCGTCGCTGATCTCGCGCTCGAAGGCCAGCGCATAGTCCACCGCGCGGCCCTCGCCCGCCGAGCCGCTCACGCCGGCCTCGGCCTTGTAGGTGCCGTGGCTGCCGGCGCCGATGCCCACGTAGGGCTGCGCCGGGCCCTCGCCCTTGCGCGTGAAGATCTGGATCACGCCGCCCACGGCGTCCGATCCGTACACCGCGGCGGCGGGGCCGCGCAGCACCTCGATGCGGTCGATGAGGCCCAGCGGGATCGCCTCCCAGGGCGCGCCGCCCGTGGTCTGCGAATCCACGCGCACGCCATCGATATAGACGGCGGTGAATCGCTGCTCCGCGCCGCGCAGGTACACGCTGGTCGTCGTGCCCGGCCCGCCGTTGCGCGAAATCTCGATGCCCGGCACGCGGGCCAGCACGTCGGCCAGACCCGTGGCGCCGCTGGCTTCGATGGTGTCGCGGTCCACGATGGAAACGTCGGCCACCAGATCGGCCAGGGGCTGGGGCGTGCGGTTGGCGGTCACAACGACCTCGCCCATGGGGGCGGCGGCATGCGCCGCCGGGGCCAGCGACAGGCCCGCCGTGGCGAGCAGGACCAGTGCGGCGGGCGCACGGAGGGGGAGAAGGGCCGCACGCGCGCCGGCGGCGCCGGGGAACCGGGGAGTCGAAGAATGCATGGAAGCGATCGCAGAAAACGAGCCCGCGCCGGCCTCCCCGCCGGCATTGGGCGACACGGCCGCGCTCCCGGCAGTTCACCGGGAGGCGCGGCCTCCGTGTTGGCCGGTATCCGGGCTGGTGGACGACACGCTCCTGCGCCTTCCCAGGCGCTTGTTCAAGGCACCCAGTGGCTTTGTGCAGGAGGCGGCGAAAGCCGCTGCGCCGGAAGGGGCGGGCAGCTTTCTTCCACGGACCGTTGCGGGGGCAGCGCAGGCACGGCGCGTCCGTGGCGGACGGCGCCTCCCTGCTTCCCGTTGAACCGCGGCCTGTGAACCAGGCCGCTGGCACCAACGCAGCGGATTCTAGGACGTTTCGATACATATTCCCCCGTCCGGCCCCAACCCTACAATCCGTGCATGGATTCACCCTCCCCCCTCGACCAGATCACCGAGCGCGTGGAGCGGCTGCTCGCGCGCCATGCCGAGCTGCGGCGCGCCAACGCCCTGCTCACCGCCCAGGTGGTCTCGCTCACGCAGGAGCGCGACTCGCTCCGGTCGCGCCTGAACACGGCCCGCACGCGCATCGACGCGCTGCTGGAAAAAATGCCGCCCCCGCCGGCCGATGCCCCGGCCACCCCGACCGACCTGCCCAAGGAGGCCGAATGAACCAGATCGAAGTGCAGATCATGCAGCAGAGCTACCGCCTCGCCTGTCCGGAAGGCCAGCAGGAACGGCTGCTGCAGGCGGTCGAGCGCGTGGATGCGGCCATGGTCCGCATCCGCGACGCCGGCAAGGTGCGCGCGCGCGAGCGCATCGCCGTGCTGGCGGCCCTGAATCTGGCCTTCGAACTGGCCGACCAGGCCCGTGCGGCAGCCGCGCCCGCCGAGGAGCCGGCCGCGCAGGAGCCCCCGGGCCTTCCCCCTTCGGCAGAGACGTACGCAGCCGCGGAGGCGCAGGCCGCACCGCCTGCCGCCGCGCCGTCTGCCGACGGGCCTGCCCAGCGCAGCCTGCTGGCCGACGGCGAAGCGCCGGACGGCGACGCGCTGCAGGCGCTGCTGCGGCGCCTGGACCATGCGCTGGGCGAGGCCGGCCGGCCGGCCTGACCCCGCACTTCCAAAGGGCGATTCGCGCGCCTACAATGGGGGCGTCTGCAGTGCCGCCGGGCTTTATATTTCCTTGAACCAATGCTCCATGAGCAAGGGCTTGGTACATTGCCCGGTGAGCGTGATCATCTCGCGTCAGATGAACCCAACGCCTGGCTGCCCTCGCCCCCCTGAACCCCCGGTTCAGGATGACGGTCCGGTGGCTACTGCAGACACCTTCTTCCCCGAGCGCCGCGGCATCCCCGCGGCGCTTTTGCGTTGCGGGCCTCCCTGCAGGCACGCCCGCCGTATCGGGCTCATGCCGGTGCGCGGTCGCCCTGCGCATCCCGCGCGACCAGGGCGCGGAAGTCCTCCGCGGGCAATCCCGGCGCCACCAGGAATCCCTGGAAGTAGTGGCACTGCATGGCCTGCAGCGCTTCGCGCTGCTGCGGCGTCTCGACCCCCTCGGCCACCACCTGGATGCGCAGCGCCCGGCCGATGTGCACGATCGCCTCGATGATCGCCCGGTCGCTTTCGTCGTCCGGCAGGCCCCGCACGAACGACTGGTCGATCTTCAGCTTGTGGATGTGGAGCTTCTTGAGATAGGCGAGGCTCGAATAGCCCGTGCCGAAATCGTCGATCGACAGGCCCACGCCCAGCTCGGCCAGGGCCGCGAGGCGCTGCGCCATTTCCTGGGCGTCCTGCAGCAGGATGGTCTCGGTCAGTTCCAGCTCCAGCAGCGAGGCCGGCAGCCCGTGGCTGCGCAGCAGCGCCACGAGGCGCTCCACGAAGCCGGACTGCCGGAATTCCAGCGCGGACACGTTCACCGCCACCACCAGGGGCGTGCCGGCCTGCATCCAGCGGGCCGCCTCGCGGATCGCCTGCTCCAGCACCCAGGCGCCCAGGGTCACGATGTAGCCCGACTCCTCCGCCAGCGGGATGAAGACGCCCGGCGACACCGCGCCCAGCCCGGGATCATTCCAGCGCAGCAGGGCCTCGGCGCCCACCACCCGGCCCGAGGCCATCGCCACCTGCGGCTGGTAGTGGACGGCGAAATCGCCGCGGTCCAGCGCCTGGCGCATCGCATGCTCCAGCTGCATGCGCGAGAGCATGTCGGCATTCATCTGCGGCTGGTAGAACCCGTAGCTGCCCCGGCCGCGCTCCTTGACCCGGTACATGGCGGTGTCCGCCTGCTTGATCAGGTCGTCCAGCGTCTCGCCGTCCCGGGGGTGCAGCGCGATGCCGATGCTGCACTGGATGGAAAACCCCATGCCGTCGAGCATGAAGGGCTGGCGCATGTCCTCCAGGATGCGGCGCGCCACGGATTCGGCCATGGGTGCGTCGCCCGCATCCAGGTGGAGGACGAACTCGTCCCCTCCCAGGCGGCACAGCATGTCGTTCTGCCGCAGGCAGCCCTGCAGGCGCTGCGCCACGAGCTGCAGCACCCGGTCGCCGAAGAGATGCCCCAGCGAATCGTTGATGATCTTGAAGCGGTCGAGGTCGATGAACAGGATGGCGAACCCGCCGCCCTGCACGCGCGCGGTCTCCAGCGCCGAGGCGACGCAGCGCGACAGCAGCAGGCGATTGGGCAGGCCGGTGAGCACATCGCTGTACGCCAGCTGCTCGATGCGCTTTTGCGCGGTATGCTGCAGGGTGAGGTCGCGGAAGGAATACACGCGCCCCATGGGCCGGCCCTGGCTCATCTGGGGTACCGAACGGCGCTCTATCACGGTGCCCGTGCGCAGGTGCAGGATGTCGAGGGTTTCCTCTTCCGGGAACTGCGCGATGCCCAGCAGCCGCGCACGGTAGGCATCGGCGTCGGCCACCTGGCCGGCCATGTGCGCTTCCACGGCCGCGTCGTCGCGCTGCACGAGCAGGTCTGCCGGCATGTTCCACAGCCAGGCCAGGCGCTGGTTGAAGGCCCGCACGCGACCGCCCATGTCGCAGACCATCATGCCGTCGGCGGCGGAGTCGAGCGTGGCGCGCAGTTCCGAGAGCAGGCGTTCCAGCTCGCCCTGGATGGATGCCTGCTCACTGCGGTCCAGCATGCCCAGCACCAGCAGTGGCATGCCCTCCGGCGACTCGACGGCGGCGACGCGGCGGTCCACCGGCACGAGGGAGCCGTCGGGGCGCAGCATGCCCGAGTGCGAATGGATGCCCGCCCGCAGCCCGGCCAGGTCCTGCGACCAGAACGCGAGATCCTCGGGCGTGTTGGCCAGCAGGTGCACCGGCCGCCCTTCCATGGCTTCCTGCGGCCGGCCGGCCAGTTCGGCCGCGGCCCGGTTGCACAGCACCACGTTCAGCGACTGCGCATCGACCAGCCAGAGCGCCTCGCGCAGGCCCGCGAACAGCGACCGCCACGCGATATCGATGGCCGGGCCGTTCATTCCGGCACCTCGTCCGCGCCAGCCACCAGTGCCCTTTCGAAGAAGTAGCAGATGCGCTTGCGCGGCGACAGGTAGTCCAGCGCATCGCGCGGCAGCTGCGCAGGGCGCAGGCTGCGGCGGATGCCCAGGTCCGGCGAGCGCTCCAGGTCGAGCACCAGCGCCTCGTCGCGCGGCACGCTGCCGTCGTGCACGATGACCTGCGGCCGCAGCGGCCGGGCCGAGTCCACCGCCACCACGATGGCATAGCGTTCATTGGTGAGCTGCACGATCGACCCTGCGGGGTACACGCCCATCAGGCGGATGAAGCACTGCAGCACCTGCGCGTCGAAACGGGACTTGTGCTGGGCGAACAGGACGGACAGCGCCTCGTGCGGCGTCAGCGGGGCCGCGCCGCGCAGCGGATTGCACAGCCGGTCGTAGTGGTTCACCAGCGCGAGCACCTGCCCCGCCCGGCCCAGGTCGGCCCCGCGCAGTCCGAGCGGAAAACCGCCGCCATCGGCCCGTTCGTGGTGCTGTGCGATGGCCGAGACCACCGCCCGGCCCAGGCCCATGCGCTGCGCCAATACCACGGATTCGCCCACGTGCGCCTCGTAGAGGGCCTGGTCGGCCGGGCCCAGCGCGGCGCTGGGTTGCGCGACGTGCGGCGGCAGGGAGATCTTGCCCAGGTCGTGCAGCAGTGCCGCGATGCCCAGGTCACCCAGGTCTTCCCCGCGCATTCCCAGCGACTTGCCCAGCAGCAGGGACAGCACCGCCACGTTGACGGAATGCAGCGCGGCGCGCGTGCCGGCCCGCTCGGACAGCAGGCGGACCGCGGAATCGCCGTGGGCCATGAGTTCGTCCACGCAGCCGCGGACCAGGGACTCGGTGGCCTTGCGCGCCTCGGCCGGATCCTGCTCCACGTGCAGGGCCAGGCGCTCGTACACCCGGGTGGCCCGCGCGAACTGCTCGTCGCAGCGGGCCAGGGCCCGGCGCTGGGACTCCAGGCGCGCATGGAGCGTGCCCGCCGGCTCGGCGGCCGGGGTGCCGGAGCCGGCTCCGGGCACCGGGGCCGGCTCCGCAGAACCCTGCGCAGCGGATGCCGGCGCCTCCATCGCCGCGCGCACCGCGGCATCGCTGCGCGCAGGCACCCAGCGCACCTGCTCCAGCCCCAGGGATTGCAGGGTGGCGATCTGGTCCCCGGATGCAATCCGGAAGCTGCTTACCGGAAAGGGATGGTTCATCCATCCCAGCTCCAACTGGATGTACATGCCGACGCGCAACAGGGCGACGTCGATGAGGAGGGAGGAGTTCACGGGGAGGTCACGAAATGAGAGAGGCGCGTAACGCCTCTCATTCGAAACCATTATCACCAGTTCGTGAGTAGCTGTTTCCTGATGCGAAAGAAATGTACCGCTTCAGCGACACCAGGGCTCCAGCGCCTGGCGTCCCACGTCCATCCAGAGCGCCCAGGCGGCCACGGCCGCCAGCAGCAGGCCGGCGAGCCTCGCTCCCCAGGTGGCGCGCGCCGCGTCCACCCGGGAGCGGAGGCGACGCCAGGCCCAGGCGCCGCCCAGCAGCCAGAGTGCGCCTCCACCGCCGAACGCGGCCATCGCGGCAGCCCCCTGCGCCGGACTGCCGGCCAGCGCCGCCACGAGCAGGGCCGAATACAGCAGCCCGCACGGCATCAGGGCCCACGCCAGCCCCGCCACCGCCAGCCCGCCCGGAGCGCGCACGCCCGGGCCGACACGGGCCCAGACCGCGCGGCCTGCGCGCTCCACCCAGAGCGGCTGGCGCGCCTGCAGGGCCATCAGGAGGCCCCAGGCCAGCATGCCCACGTGCAGCAGCGTCCATGCCGGCCGCAGGGCCGCGGACTGCTGCGTGAGCCAGGCCAGGCGGTCCATGGCCAGCGCCGCGGCGGCGCCGGCCAGCCCGTAGCCGGCCATCCGGGCCATGTGGAAAACCGCGGTGCGCGCCATGCCGCCGCGAAGCAGGCCGGTCGCCGCCGGCGCGGCGCAGGCGGCGGGCGCCCCCGCCGTGGCAGGCACGGAGCCGTACCGGCGCAGCGGCGCCTGCGCGGGCACTCCGTTGCCCTGCTGCGCGCCGCCCACGATCGCGGCGCAGGGAGCCGCGCACATCGCCAGGCAGTGCGGCCCGCCCGCCAGCCCCATGGCGAAGGCCGTCCAGATCAGTGCATCGGGCATGGCGTCTCCTGCGGGAAGAAGAGGACGTTCAGATGATCCGGGAGAACCGCGCGCGGTTGCGGTCCGCCTGCAGGTAGCGGTCGAACACCATGGCCACGCCGCGCACGAAGAACCAGCCCATCTCCGTCACGGTGATGCCGTCCTCGCCCACCGTGACGAGGCCGTCGCCGGCCATGCCTTCGAGCGCCTCGAGCTCCGCCGCGAAGTACCGCCGGAAATCGATCAGCCACGACTGCTCCATCGGCTCGAACAGCACCTCGCCCTGGCACATGAGTGCCATGATGACGGAGCGGCGCACGAGGTCGTCACGCGTCAGCGCGAGGCCGCGCACCACCGGCAGCCGGCCCTGGTTGATGAGGTCGTAGTACTCGTCCAGGGTCTTGGCGTTCTGGCTGTACGTGGCGCCGATGCGGCCGATGGCGGAGACGCCCAGCGCGATCAGGTCGCAGTCGGGCTGGGTGCTGTAGCCCTGGAAGTTGCGGTGCAGCCGGCCCTGCCGCTTCGCCACGGCCAGGGCGTCGCCCGGCAGCGCGAAGTGGTCCATGCCCACGTACACATAGCCCGCGTCCTGGAAGGCGTTGAGCGAGCGCGACAGCATCGACACCTTGGCGGACGCCATCGGCAGCTCGGCCGACACGATGCGCCGCTGCGGCTTGAAGCGCTCCGGCAGGTGGGCGTAGGCATAGAGCGCGATGCGGTCGGGCCGCAGCTCGCACACCTGGGCCAGCGTGCGGTCGAACGATTCGGGGGTCTGCCGCGGCAGTCCGTAGATCAGGTCCACGTTGACGGATTCGAAGCCGATCCGGCGCGCCTCCTGCACCAGCGCGAACACCTGCTCGGCCGGCTGCACGCGGTGCACCGCCTTCTGCACGGCCGGGTCGAAATCCTGCACACCGAAGCTCAGCCGGTTGAAGCCCAGTTCCGCCAGCCGTGCGAGCCGCCCGGCGTCCACCGTGCGGGGATCGACCTCGATGGAATACTCGCCCCCGGGCACGAGCGTGAAGCTGCGGCGCAGCATGTTCATCAGCTCCTGCAGCGCCTCGTCGCCGAGGAAGGTGGGGCTGCCGCCGCCGATGTGCAGCTGGCTCACCGCGTGGCCGGGCGCGCAGTGCGCCATGTGCAGGTCGATCTCGCGGCTGAGGTAGCGCAGGTACACATCGGCGCGCTCGGGGTGGCGCGTGATGATCTTGTTGCACGCGCAGTAGTAGCACAGCGATTCGCAGAACGGGATGTGCACGTACAGCGAAAGAGGCACGGCCTTGGCGGCCGAGCCGAGGCGGCGCTGCTGCAGCGCCAGCACGTACTCGTCGGCGCCGAAGGCCTCCACGAACCGGTCCGCGGTCGGGTACGAGGTATAGCGGGGGCCCGGCACGTCGAAGCGGCGCAGAAGCTCGGGAGTCACAGCGTTCATGGTGCGGAATTCCTTATCAATTCACAATGTGCCCCATGTCCCGCGCCCGTGTCCTTGACGCCGGTCAAGCATTTGGACGCGCGTCGCTGCGACAATTGACGCATCACAGTCGCCCGCCACATTCTTTTTTGCACGCCTGCGCTCCTGCCATGCGTCCGCACCGTGGCCGGCCTGCATGCACAGCGAGATAGAACACAGAAGGGAAGGCTGCTCATCCATGAATCCGCACACCATCAAGGTCGCCTGCTCGAACTGCAACCTGCGCGAGCTCTGCATGCCGCTGGGCCTGAACGAGCAGCAGCTGCAGCGCATCGATGACATCGTCGCCACGCGCCGCAAGGTCAAGCGCGGCGGCACGCTGTTCCGCAACGGCGAGGCCTTCACGTCGCTCTTCGCCATCCGCACGGGCTTCTTCAAGACCTGCGTGGCCACCGAGGACGGACGCGACCAGGTGACGGGCTTCCAGATGGCCGGCGAGATCATCGGGCTCGACGGCATCGTCAGCGACCACCACACCTGCGACGCCGTGGCGCTGGAGGACGCCGAGGTGTGCGTCATGCCCTTCGAGCGCATCGAGGAGCTGTCGCGCGAGGTCACGGCCCTGCAGCACCATGTCCACAAGATCATGAGCCGCGAGATCGTGCGCGAGCACGGCGTGATGCTGCTGCTGGGCAGCATGCGCGCCGAGGAGCGCCTCGCGGCCTTCCTGCTCAACCTCGTGCAGCGCCTGCATGCGCGGGGCTTCTCGCAGTCCGAACTGGTGCTGCGCATGACCCGCGAGGAGATCGGCAGCTACCTGGGCCTCAAGCTGGAGACCGTGAGCCGCACGTTCTCGAAATTCGTCGAGGAAGGCATCGTCGAGGTCAAGCAGCGGCACGTGCGCATCGTCGAGCCGGATGCGCTGAAGCGGATCGTGAACAGCCAGGCATGTAACTGACATCCCCCTGAGGCGCTGCGCGCCTTCCCCCTTCTCTCGCCGTGCGGCGCACGGCGGGAAGGGGGACGACGCCGGTGGCCGGGCGAAGCCCGTTCCACGGCGTCTGCTGGCTTGGCCTGCTCCGCGGCCTTTTGATGGGTGAGGCCGTGCGTTTCCTTAGGCCTTGCGCTGCGCCAATGCTCTGCGGGAAATGCGGGGTCCTTGCAGATACCGCAGGCCCTCAGCAGCATGCGGAGTCAGACCTCCTGCAAGGAAGCACCCACGCTGATAGAGCGCCCCGCCCTCCTCACTGCGAAAACTTGCCGCACTCCATCGGGCGCTCGCCCGCGGGAACGGGGCAGCGGTTGAGTTCGAAGGGCGACATGGACAGCAGCGTGGTGAGGGCGCTGGAGAGCATGCACAGCGCCCAGAACACGAAGAACGCCACCGTATAAACGCCCTCGCGCGAGAGGGCGAGGGGTTGGTCGGACCAGTGCAGTGCGGCAGGGTCCACGAAGGCGAATACCACCATCTCGATCAGTCCGGCCACCAGGAAGGCGGGCCAGGCGATCCACATCCAGCGTTGGGTTCTCATCGCGATCTCCTCCTTTGCAGTCATCGGTGTCGAAAACGAACGGAACACGTCGGGCCCGGGGGCCCGCCAGGCGGGGCGGCCGGATCAGCGGGGCTGGTCCTCGGCCGGCGTGGCCGCGTGGTTGCGCGCCTTCATCGCCGGCTCCATCGCGGAGGAGCGCGCGCGCTCGCGCTCCAGCGTGCGGTTGATCTCGATGCCCTGGCGGTAATAGTCTTCCGCCACCACCGGATCGGGCTGCCGCACGGCGAGCCATGCCGTCGCCGTGCCGGCGACCACCACGATCGCGGGCCCGGCGATCACCATCCACACGTGGCCGAACTTCCACCAGGGCTGGGCCGCCGCGGCGGCCGATGTCGTCTTGTTCGCCATCATCTCGAACTCCTTCCTTCGTCACCTCGGCCCCATCACACCACAGGGTGGCAGGGGCCTGCCATACTGAATAACACCAACCGTCCTCGCCGCTTCAGCGCGGCACGAGGAAGATGGATTTCTCCTTCACGTGGGCCTTCGTCTCCAGGGCCTGCACCTCGAAGGCCACCGGGTGCGAGCCCGGCGCGGCCGAGCCGTACGGAATCTGCAGCCGCACCGCCACCCAGCGCGATTGCGCGGCGCCGATCTCCACCTCGGCCTCCGAAGCGACAGCCAGCCCTTCCAGTCCGGACGCCGCGATGCGGTAGCGCTGGGGCGCCTCGGTGGCATTCATGATCTGCAGGCTGTACACGTTCTCCAGCCGCCCGCCCGCCACGATGCGCGAGAGCGCCGCGCGGTCGCGCACCACGTCCACCTTGAGCGGCGTGCGCAGCGCCAGGCTCGTGAGCATGCCGACGCTGAGCGCCACCAGCACGGCCGTGTAGATGAGCACGCGCGGCCGCAGCACGCGGCGCAGCATCTGCGACTGCGTCCAGCGGTTCGCCACACCGTTCTGCGTGGAGTAGCGGATCAGCCCGCGCGGGTACTTCATCTTGTCCATCACGGTGTTGCACGCATCCACGCACAGGCCGCAGCCGATGCATTCGTACTGCAGGCCGTTGCGGATGTCGATGCCCACGGGGCAGACCTGCACGCACAGCGTGCAGTCGATGCAATCCCCCAGGCCCCTGGCGCGGTGGTCCACCGACTTGTTGCGCGGGCCGCGCGGCTCGCCGCGCACTTCGTCGTACGTGACGATCAGGGTGTCCTTGTCGAACATCGCGCTCTGGAAGCGCGCGTACGGGCACATGTACTTGCAGACCTGCTCACGCAGGAAGCCGGCGTTGCCATAGGTGGCGAAACCGTAGAACACCACCCAGAAGAGCTGCCAGGATCCCTGCAGCGCCATCAACTCGGTGCCCAGCTCGCGGATCGGCACGAAGTAGCCCACGAAGGTGAAACCCGTCCAGGCCGACACCGCGATCCACAGGAACTGCTTCAGGCCCTTCTTGCGGAGCTTCTCGAAGGTCCAGGGACCGTTGTCCAGCCGCAGGCGCGCGCTCCGGTCACCCTCGACCTTGTGCTCGATCCACATGAACATCTCGGTATAGACGGTCTGCGGACACGAGAAGCCGCACCACAGCCGCCCGGCCACCGCGGTGAACAGGAAGAGCGCGAGCGCCGAGATGATGAGCAGTCCCGTCAGGTAGATGAAGTCCTGCGGGTACAGCACCAGGCCGAACAGGTAGAAGCGCCGCGCGCCCAGGTCGAACAGCACCATCTGCCGCTCTCCCCACTGCAGCCACGGCAGCCCGTAGAACACCAGCTGCGTGAAGGCGACCATGGCCCACCGCCAGCGCGCGAATACGCCGGCGATGGACCTCGGGTAGATCTTCTTCTGGGCTTCGTAGAGGGAGACGACTTCGGCCTGTGCCGATGCGCCGTCCGCCGGGGCAGGGGCGATCGGAATGACCTTGCGCGGCTTTCCGTCAGGGGGCTTCATGTGGGTTCTGCTTTGCTCTGTGGGCCGGCTGTATCGTGTCGTGGGAGCAGGCGTTGCGCGTGGGACCGGAGGGGGGGCCGCGCCGGCCGGCGGCGCCCCCGTGTCCGGTCCCGCGGTTCAGTTCGCCGGGGCCGCCGCGGCGGTGTTCGCGCCCGGCTTGTTCGACAGGCCCCAGACATAGGCGGTCAGCACGCCGATCTGCGCGTCGGTGAGCTTGCCGGCCTGGGCGGGCATCTGGTTCACCTTGCCGTGGTTGACCATGGCGGTGATGGCGCCCTCGCCCCAGCCGTGGAGCCAGATGTCATCGGTCAGGTTGGGCGCGCCCAGCGCGGTGTTGCCCTTGCCGTCCATGCCATGGCAGGCCGCGCACACCGTGAACTTGGACTTGCCCAGCGAGGCGCGCAGCGAATCGTGCGGGCTGCCCGACAGGCTCAGCACGTAGTGCGCGAGGTTGCGCACGTCCTCGGCCGAACCGACGGCCGCCGCCATGGGGGGCATGGTGCCGATGCGGCCCTTCTCGATCGTCTCGCGGATGTTGGCGGGCGCGCCGCCGTGCAGCCAGTCGTTGTCGGCCAGGTTCGGGAAGCCCTTGCTGCCGCGCGCATCGGAGCCGTGGCACTGCGCGCAGTTGTTCATGAACAGGCGCTCGCCGATGGCCATGGCCTCGGGGCTGGCGGCGGCCTGCTCGGTGCTCATCGCGGCGAAGCGCGCATAGAGCGGCTCCAGCTCGGCTTTCGCCTTGGCCATTTCGTTCTCGTACTCGCCGCGCTGCGACCAGCCCAGCTGGCCGCTGAAGCGGCCCAGGCCTGGATAGGCGGCCAAGTAGCCCAGGCCGAACACGATGGTGATGACGAACAGCCACATCCACCAGCGCGGCATGGGGTTGTCCATCTCGGTGAGGTCGCCGTCCCAGACGTGGCCCGTGGTGTTGTCGGCGCGCGGCTCGACCTTCTTGCTCGCGGTGATCCACAGCAGGATGAGACAGCCGGCGATGCCGCCGAGGGTCAGTGCGACGACGTACACCGACCAGAAATTGTGGGTGAAGTCACTCATGGTTCTTCTCGTTCTCGAAAGAATTCAGGGGAGCGTCCGGCTCGGTGAACGGCAGTTGCGCCGCCTCCTCGAACCGGGACCGGTTGCCGCGGGAGAACGTCCAGGCCAGGATTCCGAGGAACAGGGCGAACGAGATCAGCGTCGCGGCGATGCGGACGGTGGTGATGTCCATGGCGGCCTCCCCTTACTTGAGCGCGCGGCCCATGACCTGCAGGTAGGCCACCAGCACGTCCAGCTCGGTCTTGCCCTTGACCTCATCGGCCGCACCGGCGATCTGCTCGTCGGTGTAGGGCACGCCCACGGTGCGCAGGGCCTTCATGCGGGGCGCGGCGACGGACGGGTCCACCGCGGTCTTCTCCAGCCACGGGTAGGCCGGCATGTTGGACTCCGGCACCACGTCGCGCGGGTTGTTCAGGTGGATGCGGTGCCACTCGTCGCTGTACTTGCCGCCCACGCGGTGCAGGTCGGGACCCGTGCGCTTGCTGCCCCACTGGAACGGGTGGTCATAGACGAACTCGCCGGCCACGGAGTAGTGGCCATAGCGCAGCGTCTCGGCGCGGAACGGACGGATCATCTGCGAGTGGCAGTTGTAGCAGCCCTCGCGCAGGTAGATGTCGCGGCCCAGCAGCTGCGTGGCCGTGTAGGGCTGCACGCCATTGACCGGCTCGGTGGTGGACTTCTGGAAGAACAGCGGCACGATCTCCGCCAGGCCGCCGACGGCCACCACCAGCACGATCAGCACGATCATGAGGAAGTTGTTGGTCTCGATCTTCTCGTGGGAGAAGCCGGCTTTTGTCGTTGTGTTGTCGGACATGGAAAGCGCTCCTGGGGTTCAGGCGTGGGCGGGTGCCACGGCCGGGATCTGCACCTTGACCGAACGGCCGGCCATGGCGGTCTTCCACACGTTCCAGGCCATCACCACCATGCCCGCGAGGTACAGCAGGCCGCCGGCGAAGCGGATGACGTAGAAGGGATAGGTGGCCTTGACGCTCTCGACGAAGGTGTAGGTGAGCGTGCCGTCGGCATTCACCGCGCGCCACATCAGGCCCTGCATCACGCCGGCGATCCACATGGCGGCGATGTAGAGCACGATGCCGATGGTGGCCATCCAGAAGTGCAGCTCGATCGCCTTGATGGAGTGCATCTTCTCGCGGCCGAACAGGCGCGGCACGAGGTAGTAGAGCGAGCCCATGGTGATCAGGCCCACCCAGCCGAGCGCGCCGGCGTGTACGTGGCCCACGGTCCAGTCGGTGTAGTGGCTCAGGGCGTTCACCGTCTTGATGGACATCATCGGGCCCTCGAACGTGGCCATGCCGTAGAACGACAGCGACACGATCAGGAAGCGCAGGATGGGGTCGTCGCGCAGCTTGTGCCATGCGCCCGACAGGGTCATGATCCCGTTGATCATCCCGCCCCAGCTGGGGGCCAGCAGGATCAGCGAGAACACCATGCCCACGGACTGCGTCCAGTCGGGCAGCGCGGTGTAGTGCAGGTGGTGGGGGCCCGCCCACATGTACGTGAAGATCAGCGCCCAGAAGTGCACGATCGAAAGGCGATAGCTGTACACCGGGCGGCCGGCCTGCTTCGGGATGAAGTAGTACATCATCCCCAGGAAGCCGGCGGTGAGGAAGAAGCCCACGGCATTGTGGCCGTACCACCACTGCACCATCGCGTCCTGCACGCCCGCATAGGCGGAGTAGCTCTTCATCCAGCCCGCGGGCACTTCCGCGCTGTTGACCACGTGCAGCAGCGCCACCGCGAGGATGAAGCCGCCGAAGAACCAGTTGGCCACGTAGATGTGCTTCACGCGGCGCTTGCCCACGGTGCCGAAGAACACGATGGCGTACGACACCCACACCAGCGTGATCAGGATGTCGATCGGCCACTCGAGCTCGGCGTATTCCTTGCCCGTGGTGTAGCCCAGCGGCAGGCTGATGGCCGCGGCCACGATCACCGCCTGCCAGCCCCAGAACGTGAAGGAGGCGAGCGGACCCGCGAACAGGCGCACCTGCCCCGTGCGCTGCACCACGTAGTAGCTGGTGGCGAACAGCGCGCAGCCGCCGAACGCGAAGATCACCGCGTTGGTGTGCAGCGGGCGCAGGCGGCCGTAGCTGAGCCACGGAATGCCGAAGTTGAGTTCGGGCCAGGCGAGCTGCGCGGCGATGACCACGCCCACCAGCATGCCGACCACCCCCCACACCACGGCCATGATTGAAAACTGCCGCACGACCGTGTCGTTGTAGTGCGCGGCATTCGAGACAGAAGAATCCATCGGGCACCTCTTTTGGTTTGCTTACAAATTCTGACGAGGGGGGCCCCGGAGCCGTTTGACAAGCGTCAATCGTCCCGAAGAATGCGTTCGCCTTCCTGTTCGACGTTGTCGAATTGCCCCCGGTCGATGGCCCACCAGAGCCCGACCAGGATCAGCAGCACGAGCACGACCGACAGCGGAATCAGCAGGTACAGGATGTCCATCACACGGCTCCCTGCGCCAGGGGCGCGGAGGCGGGCCGCAGGGCTGCGTCCGCCCCCGGGGCGGCCGTGCCGGCATCGCTGCCCGCGCCCCGCGCGAGGCGCGCCGCGTTCGCCACCACCAGCAGAGAACTGAGCGCCATGCCCAGCCCCGCGAGCCAGGCCGGCATCCAGCCGGCCACGGCCAATGGCACGCACAGCGCGTTGTAGGCCGCGGCCCAGGCCAGGTTCTGCCGCACCACGCGCAGCGTGCGCCGCGCGAGCCGCACGCTGCGCTCGACCATCGCGAGCTGGTCGCCCATCACCACGAAATCCGAACGCGACCGCGCGAGCGGCACGGCCCGGCCGAAGGCGAACGACACATGCGCGCCCGCGAGCACCGGACCGTCGTTGAGGCCGTCGCCCACCATCGCCACATGCCGGCCGGCGGCCTGCAGCGCGCGCATGCGGTCGAGCTTGTCCTGCGGCGAGCAATCGCCGCGCGCGGCGTCGATGCCCGCGCTGGCGGCCACTCGCGCCACTGCATCGGCGCGGTCGCCGGACAGCAGCTCAACCGACAGGCCGGCCTCGCGCAGGCGCGTGACGACACCGGCCGCGTCGGGCCGCAGATCCTCCCGCCAGTCGAAAGATGCGACCTCCGCGGGCCACGCGGCGAGGGACGCGCCGGCAGGCACCGTCCCGTCCATCGGGGAACCGGCCGGGGAACAGGCCGGCAAAGGCTCTGCGCCCAGGGCCACCCGCTGCGTGGCGGCTGCACCGGCATCCACGGCCCGGCCCAGGCGCAGCACGGCAGGCGCCCGCAGGCCCTGCAGGTCATACACCCGCGCGACCAGGCCCCGCCCCGCCACTTCGCGCACATCGCTCAGCCGCCAGCGCGCGCCGGCGCCCTCTCCCTGCGGCCCGGCCGCCTCCACCAGCGCGCGGGAGAGCGGATGCAGCGAGTGCCGCGCCAGCGCCGCCGCCAGGGCCAGCGCATCCGCCTGCGTGAAGCCCTGCGCCGGATGCACGCCCGCGATCCGGATGCCGTCCTGCGTCAGCGTGCCGGTCTTGTCGAACACGACCGTGTCCACGGCCGCCAGCGCCTCCAGGGCCTGCAGGTTGCGCACCAGCACGCCCTGCCGCGCGAGTGCGCCCGCCGCCGTGAGCATGGCCACCGGCGTGGCGAGCGAAAGCGCGCACGGGCAGGTCACGATGAGCACCGCCACCGCGACCATGAGTGCGTGTTCCGGGTCGGTCTTCCACCACCACGCCGCAGCCAGGCCCGCAGCCAGCAGCACCCCCACCAGGAAGGGCCGCGCGATGCGGTCGGCCAGTTGCGCCAGGCGCGGCTTCTGCGCGGAAGCGGCCTCCATCAGCGCGACGATCTCGGCGAAGCGGGTATCGCCGCCGACGCGCTCCACGCGCACCTCCACGGGCGCGCGCAGGTTGTAGCTGCCGGCCGTCACGGCCGCGCCTTCCGCGCGCCGCACCGGGGTCGACTCCCCCGTGAGCAGCGCCTCGTCCACCTGCGTGCTGCCGCGCTCGATGCGGCCGTCGGCCGGGAAGGCCTCGCCCGGCAGGATGCGGACCACATCGCCCACCGCGAGCCGGCGCACGGCCACGCGCGTGAACGCGCCATCGGTGCCGCGCCGCTCCACGCTGTCGGGCAGGCGGTTCATCACCGCTTCCAGCGCGCCCGCCGTGCGGTCGCGCAGCCGCATCTCCAGCCAGCGGCCGGTGAGCAGGAAGAACACGAACATGGTCAGCGAGTCGTAATAGACCTCGCGGCCGAAGGCGCCGGCCGGATCGAAAGTGCCCGCCGTGCTCACCACGAAGGTGATGCCCATGCCCAGCGCCACCGGCAGGTCCATGCTCACGCGGCGCAGGCGCAGGTCGCGCAGCGCGCTGGAGAAGAACGGGCCGCACGAGAAGATCATCATCGGCAGCGTGATGACCCAGGAGGCCCAGCGCAGCAGCCGCTCCATCTCGGCCGTGAGGTCGCCCGGCTGCGCCACGTACGCGGGCCACGCGTACATCATCACCTGCATCATGCACAAGCCCGCCACCAGCCAGCGCCACAGGGCACGGCGGCCCTCGCGGCGGCGCTGCTCGCGCGCCAGCGCATCCATCGCCGGCAAAGCGGGGTAGCCGGCGCGGGCCACCGCGGCCATCCAGCCCGACGGGCGCACGTGCCGGGCATCCCACACCACCCGCGCGCGGTGCGTGGCTGCGCTCACCTCGGCCTGCAGCACGCCGGGCACGGCACGCAACGCATCCTCCACCGTGAGCGCGCAGGCCGCGCAATGCATGCCCCCGAGCACCACGTGCGACTCCCAGACACCTTCGCTGTCGCGCGCCGGCTGCGCCGCGCTGCCGGCCTGTGCGCTCACGGGGCGCCCGAAGGCAGGCCACTCCTGCGGATCGTCGAGCAGCTCGGCAGCGGAATCGTCGGCGCCCGCCGGCGCGGAAGGATCGGACATCATGGCCCTGGAGGCTAGGCCCCATGGCACCGGTCCGCGTTGACGCATGTCAAGACACGGGCAACCACTTCACCCTACTCTGCCGTCACGCCAAAGCCGTGCCGGCCCCGGCATCTCCCATCTTTTCCAGGAGAACAACGATGTCCTACCGCCGCATCCTCATCGCCACCGACGGCTCCGACCTGTCCGCCAAGGCCGTCGAGCACGGGCTGTCCCTGGCGCGGCTCTCGGGCGGCCGCGTGGTCGCGCTCAAGGTCGTGCCGCGCTACCCGCGCAGCTATTTCGAAGGCGGCTCGCCGGTGGATGCCGCCGAGGCCCGGCGCATCGAGAGCCAGTGGGCCACCAACGCCCAGGCGCTGGTGGACGGCATCCGGCAGCTGGGCGACGCCCAGGGGGTCAAGGTCAAGCCCGTGGTGACCAAGTCGGACCTCGTCGCCGAGGCGATCATCGCCGCAGCCACCAAGCACGACTGCGACCTCATCGTGATGGCCTCGCACGGCCGCAAGGGCATCAAGCGCCTGCTGCTGGGCAGCGAGACCCAGCACGTGCTCACGCACTCGAAGGTGCCCGTGCTCGTGCTGCGCTGAGACCGGGTCCGCCGGCTCAGTGGCTGCCCAGGTACAGCTGCGCCATGCGCTGGTCTTCCAGCAGCTCCTGCGCTGGGCCGTGCAGCACGCAGCGGCCCTGGTCCAGGATATAGCCCTGCTGGCTGATGGCGAGCGCCTGCCGCGCGCGCTGCTCCACCATCAGCACGGCCACGCCGGCGGCCGGCAGCCGCTGCACCATGTCGAACACCTTGCCGACCAGCGAGGGCGCGAGAGCGGCCGTGGGCTCGTCCAGCACCATGATGCGCGGCGACGGCATCAGCGCGCGGGCGAAGGCCAGCTGCTGGCGCTCGCCGCCCGAGAGGTTGCTCGCCGGCTGCGGCAGCCGCTCCACCAGCGCGGGGAAGTCGGCCAGCACCTGCTCCATGCGCTGCTTCAGGTGCTTGACGCCGCGCACCACCTGCAGATTCTCGCGCACGGTGAGCGAGGGGAACACGTTCGCCACCTGGGGCACGTAGGCCAGGCCTGCGTCGAATCGGTCCTCGGCCGACAGCCGCGTGATGTCGCGGCCATCGAGGTGGATGGAGCCCGCCACGCGCGGCAGCAGGCCCAGCAGCGCCTTCACCAGCGTGGACTTGCCCGCGCCGTTGGTACCGGCGATGGTCACGATCTGCCCCGGCGCCACCGCCAGGTCGATGCCGTGGATGATGTCCACTTCGGAATAGCCGCCGCGCAGCTGCCCGATCTGCAGCAGGTTTTGTGCATTCATGGCTGCGCCGCTCATACCACCCCTCCCATGTACGCTTCCTGCACCCGCGGATCGTCCAGCACGCGGTGCGGGTCGCCCTCGGCCAGGATGCGGCCCCGGTCCATCACGATCATGCGCTGCGACAGCGCCTTGAGCGCCTGCAGGTGGTGCTCGATGACGATGAAGGCGATGCCGCGGCCCTGCAGCTCACGCACGCGGTCGCAGATCTCCTCGATCAGCACCGGGTTCACGCCCGCGAAAGGCTCGTCCAGCAGGATGCAGCGCGGGTCCAGCATCAGCACGCGGCCCAGCTCCACCAGCTTCTTCTGCCCGCCCGACAGGCCCCCGGCCGGCACGTCGCGCACCCGCGCCAGGTTCAGGAACTGCAGGATGCCGTCCGCCTTGGCCGCCAGCCGCGCCTCGTGCTCGCGCAGGCCGCGCGTCTGGAAAAAGGCGTTCACCAGCCGCTCGCCCTGCGGGTTGGCGGCAGCGGCCATCAGGTTCTCGTGCACCGTCAGGCTCTTGAATTCGCGCGGGATCTGGAAAGTGCGCACCAGCCCCAGGCGGGCACGGCGGTGCGGCGGCAGGCGCGTGATGTCCTGCCCCGCGAAAACGATGCGCCCGGCGTCAGCCGGCTGCTGCCCCGCGATGGCGGCGAACAGCGTGCTCTTGCCCGCGCCGTTGGTACCGGCGATGCCCAGGATTTCCCGCTCGGCCAGGCGCAGCGACACGTGATCCACCGCCTTGAAGCCTCCGAACAGCCGCGTCACGGCCTCCACTTGCAGCATGCTCATTTCGCCTTGCCTCCGAACAGGCCGTGCGGCCGGTACAGCGTGACCAGGATCAGCGCCAGCCCCACGGCGGCCAGGCGCAGGCTGGCCATGCCCACCTCCGAAACGCCCGGCACCCAGTCCTTGGCGAAGCGCGAGCCCTCCAGGAACACCATCAGCAGCAGCGAGCCGAACATCGCGCCGCGCACGGTGCCCGAGCCGCCCATGACCAGCCCCATCCACACGTAGAAGGTGATGAGCGGAATGAACTGCTCGGGCGTGATGAAGGTGATGAAGTGCGCGTAGAAGGCGCCCGCCACGCCGGCCAGCGCCGCGCCCAGCATGAACACCTGCACCTTGAAGCGCGCCGGGTCCTTGCCCAGGGCGGAGAGCGCGGCCTCGTCGTCGCCGATGGCCTTGAGCAGCCGGCCGAAGGGGCTGCGCGTGAGGCGCACCGTGCCCCAGCACACCAGGCCCACGATCAGCGCCAGCGCGGCGAAGATGGCGAGGTCGGACGCCCCGGGGCCCCAGCCGGCGAACAGCTTGGGCAGGCCCGGCAGGCCCTGCACGCCGTTCGTGAGCCAGCTCTCCTGCTGGATGGTGATGCGCACCGCTTCGGAAAAGCCGAGCGTGACGATGGCCAGGTAGTCGTCGCGCAGGCGCAGCGACAGCAGCCCGATGGGCAGCGCCAGCAGGCCCGACAGCACGCCCGCGGCGACGAAGCATGCCGGCAGCGGCAGCCCCTTGAGCGACAGCAGGCCCGAGGTGTAGGCGCCGACGGCGAAGAACGCCACCACGCCGAAGTTGACCAGCCGCGTCAGGCCGAACTGCAGATTCAGGCCGAGCGCCAGCAGGCAGTAGATCAACGCGACGATGCCGATGGCACAGAGATAGGCAATCATGTCTTTTCCTCGCTCCCTTCAGCGCACCAGTTGCACGCGGCCCATGATCCCGGCGGGCCGCAGCAGCAGCACCAGCGCGAGCACCACGAACGACAGCACGAGCTTGTACGACGGCCCCAGCAGCGGCACCGACAACTCCTGCACCACGCACAGCAGCAGCGCGCCCAGCACCGCGCCCACCGGACTGCCGATGCCGCCCAGCACCATGGCGGCGAAGGCCGGGATCAGGCTCTCCCAGCCCATCTCGGGCGTGACAACGGCCTTCACGCCCAGCAGCACGCCGCCGATGGACGACAGCGCGCCCACCAGCAGCCACAGGCACAGCATCAGGCCGCCCGCGCGGATGCCGCTGGCGCGCGCCAGGTCGGCGCTGTCGGCCACGGCGCGCAGTTGGCGGCCGAAGCTGGTGCGGTAGATGAGCACGAACACCACCGCCAGGCAGGCCGCGGCGATGGCCGCGATCAGCAGGTCGGTCGGCAGCAGGCGGATGCCGCCGAAGTTCCAGGCGCGCATGAGCGGCATCTCGAACGTTCGCTGGTCGTGACCCGCGAAAAACGAGATCAGGCTGCGCAGCACGAAGCCCAGGCCGATGGCCGCCAGCATCGAGGCCACCATGGGGCGCCCCGCCAGCTTGCGGAAGATGAGCTGGTAGGACCCGGCCGAGACCGCCGCGGTCGCCGCCACGCTGGCGATGGCGGCCAGCCACAGCGGGACGCCGCCCAGCAGCTGCACGCCCACCGCCGCGTAGGCGCCGGTGGTCATCAGGTCGCCCGTGGCGGCATTGGGAAAGCGGTTGACGCCCATCACCAGGGTCATGGCCAGCGCGGGCAGTGCCACCACCAGGCCTTCGATCAAGCCGTTGATCAGGAGGTTTGCGAAATCGATCCAGGTCATTGCGTCATCTCGTGCATCGCCCCTGGCGGGTGCAGAAGGCCACCCGCCATTGCAGTCCGGAAACAGGGAAGAACCAAAGGCGGCGCGGCACCGGGGCCGCCCCGCCGCGCCATCACACCGCGATGGACACCACGTCGCGGCGCACCAGTTGGCCCTTTTCGATCACGTACACGCCGAAGTCCGGCGTCGCATCGCCGTACTTGTCGAAATCCAGCTTGCTGGAAGCCCCCTCGTAGTTCACCTTGGCCTTCTTCGCGAGTTGCGCCTTGCCTTCGGCGAAGGTATGGACGGCGGTGCCCGGTGCGTTGGAGACGTCGCGGATCTTCGCGTTGACCTGCTCCACCGTGGCCTTGGGCCCGGCGGCTTCCATCGCCAGCGCCAGCGAGATCACCATGTCGTAGGCCATCGCGGCGTAGATATTGGTGGCGGCGGACTTGCCGGTGGCCTTGGTGAAAGCCACATCGAAGTTCGCGAACGACGGGCTCTTCTCGTTGGACACCGTGTCCACCGAGATGATGCCCTCGCACACCTCGGGGCCCAGGGCCTTCACCAGGTCGGGGTTGGCCGCCCAGCCGGGAATGACCCACTTGTTTTCCGCGCCGGACTGGAACCACTCGCGCAGGATGATGGTGGTGTCGGGCAGGTAGGAGCCCATCACGATCACGTCGGGCTTGGCCGCCAGGATCTTCTGCAGTTCGCTCCGGTAGCTGGGGCGGTTGGGTTCGTACGTGACGTTCGCGATCACCTTGCCGCCGCGCTTTTCCCACACCCTGGTGAAGCCTTCCACGTTGCCCAGGCCCGAAGCATTGTTGAACGCCATGGTGGCCGGCCGCTTGAAGCCGCGCTTGGCGCAGATCTCGGCGAAGGCCGCGCCGAAGCGGTCGTTCGTCGCCTGGAAGCGCCACACCAGATCCTTGGTGTCGAGCGTGGAGATGGCCGGGGCGCCCGACACGTTCATCTCGATGATGCCTGCGGCCTCGGTCAGCGGCAGCACGGCCAGCGACACGCCCGAGGCCCAGGTGCCCAGTACCGCCTGCACCTTGTTCACCTCGATGAGCTTCTTGGCGGCCAGCACGGCGGCATCGGGCTTGGTCTGCGAATCCTCGGTGAACAGCTCCAGCTTGCGTCCGCCGGCGCCGCCGGCGGCGTTCACTTCATCGACGGCCAGGCGGATGGCCTGCTGCATGCCCGGGCCGTAGGGGCTGCCCGCGCCCGTGATCGGCGTGAGCGAGCCGATGCGGAACGCCTCGCCCTGCTGGCTGAAGCCGATGGAGGGAAGGCACTGCAGGACAGCCGCGGCGCCGCCGAGCTTCATGAGGTTTCTACGTTGCATGGTGGTCTCCGGACAGGGGGTGGATTACAGGATGTTCTTGACGAAGGCGCCGTCCTTGACGATGGCGCGGATGCGCTCGCCCTGGCCCAGCAGGCAGGCGATGTCGGCGAGCGGGTCGCCATCGACCAGCAGCAGGTCGGCGATGGCGCCCGGTGTGATTTCGCCGAGCCGGCCCTGCTGACCCAGGATCTCGGCGCCGATCAGGGTCGCCTGCTGCAGCACCGGGCCATTGCCCAGGATCTCGGCGCGCAGGCGCAGTTCGTCGGACTGCAGGTAGTGCGTCTCGGCCAGCAGGTCGCTGCCCAGGCCCATCTTCACGCCGGCCTTCGCCAGGATCTCGATGGCTTGCTTGCCCTGGCCGCGCACCGTGTCGATCTTGGCGATGGACACGGCCGGAAGGCCATAGCGCTCGCCCTCGTTGGCGAGGCCCTCGTAGGTGACGAGCGTGGGCACCATGAAGGCGCCCTTCTCGGCCATCAGGCCGGCCGTGGCCGCATCGACCAGGTTGCCATGCTCGATGGTGCGCACGCCGCAGCGCACGGCACGGGCGATCGCGCGCGGCGTGTAGGCATGGGCCATGACGTAGGTGTTGGCGTTGTCGGCCTCTTCGACGATGGCGCGCAGCTCGGCCTCCGAGTAGCCCAGGTTGCCGATCGGATCGTTGGGCGAGGCCACGCCGCCCGAGGCCATCACCTTGATCTGCGTCGCGCCCTTGAGGATCTCCTCGCGCACCGCGAGCCGGCAGGCGTCCACGCCATCGACCACGCGGCCGATGTTGCCCAGCTTGTACGCGCACGAACACACATCCAGGTCGTCGTTGCGCTGGCGGAAGTCCGCGTGGCCGCCGGTCTGCGACAGCGCCTTGCCCGAGGGGAAGATGCGCGGCCCCTGCACCAGGCCCGTGCGCACCGCTTCGGCGAGCGACCAGTCCGCGCCGCCCGCGTCGCGCACCGACGTGAAACCGCGATCGAGCATGCCCTTCATGATCGGCAGCGAGCGCAGCATCGTGAACACATTGGGCATCTTTGCCACCGTGCCCAGATTGAACGAGGACGCCACCACGTGCACGTGGCAGTCGATCAGGCCCGGCATGAGCGTCATGCCGCGGGCGTCGATCTTCACAGTGCCCTCGGGGGCCTGCACCTGTTCGCCCACCGCGGCAATGCGGCCGCCCGTCACCAGCACCGAGACGCCGGAGCGCAGCACGAGCGCATGCACGTCCAGGACGCGGCTGTTTTCGATCATCAGGGAAGTCATGAATTGTGTCGTTGGATGGAAGGGTCGGCTTCGCAATTACTCATGGCACCATGGCCCGAGCCCGCAGTCGCCGCCAGCGCCGCACCCCGGTGGTGCGAAGGCGCCCGGCACCTGGATTGCCTGGGTCACATGGACGTCACGGACGCATTTATCGGGCCAGAGCCACCCCGGCCGCAACGCCTAAAATCTCACCACCCCATGAGCAGGACTCATACGCCCTATGCGCCGCCTCTGCCCGACCATCTCCGAACTGAACGCTTTCCACTCCGCGGCAAAGCACCAGGCGTTCACCATGGCCGCGCGCGAACTGTGCGTGACGCAGAGCGCCATCAGCCGCCACATCGCATCGCTGGAGGACTACCTCGGACAAAAGCTGTTCATCCGCAAGGCGGGTGGGCTGGAACTGACGGACGCGGGCGCCACGTACCTCAACGCCACCCGGCCCGCGATGGCGGCGCTGGAATCGGCGACGGCGCAGCTCATGTCCTATGGCGGCAGCGGCGGCGCGCTCAATTTCTCGGTGCCGCCCACCTTCGCGGCACAGTGGCTGTTCCCGCGGCTGGGGCACTTCAAGCGCACCCTGCCCCAGGTGGCGCTCAACTTCGTGCGCTACCAGCATGCGCACGATTTCGCGGTGCCGCATGAATTCGACGCCGCCATCCAGTACGGCTACGGCAACTGGCCCAGCGCCAATGCCCGCTACCTGATCGGCAAGGAGACCAGCATCGTCTGCAGCCCCCAGCTGCGCGACACCCTGCGCCTGCGCACGCCGCAGGACCTGCAGCACGCCACGCTGCTGCAGCACATCGAGGTGCCGCTCGCATGGCACGACTGGATGGAGGCGCACCAGTGCGACACCGCCGGCAGCCGCTTCGGGCCGGGGTTCAACCTCTATTCGCTCATCATCCGCGCCGCGGTGTCCGGCTTCGGCGTGGGCATCGTGCCCACCTGCCTCGTGGAAGACGAACTGCAGGCGGGCACGCTGGTGGAGCCGCTCGGGCGGCGGTTCGAAAGCCCTCTGGGCTACTACCTGTGCGCGCCCACGGCCCGCACCAACCTGTCGGTCTACAAGCTGGTGGCCGCGTGGCTGGAGCACTGCTGCAGCCACGCGCCATCGGCGGCGCATGGCACCGCCTTCCCTGCGGAAGGCTGCATCTTCTGCACGGCGGAGACGGCCTGAACCGCGGCCATCCGCGGGCCGGAGGCCCGATCTTCAGCGCCGCGCCAGCGACCGCGCCAGGCGCGCCGCCAGGCGCGGGTAACCGTTCTTCAGCGACCAGGGCCGGGCCAGCCGCGCCACGTGGCCTGCCAGCGAGGGCGGAGGCGCCTCCGGTCCGGCCGCGGCGACCACGCTGTCGCGGACCGCGAAAACGCGCAGATTGCCGGGGTAGATTCCGCAGGCCTCGCGATCGACGCGGCCGGGGCGGAACCCGTGCCGGCGCAACAGCGCCGCCAGCGTCTCCTCGCGAAAGTAGCTCGCATGGGAAAGATGGAAGTTGGCGATGCCCAGCGACGACCAGTCGCCCGCGGTGTCCGGTACCTCGACGACGAGGTGGCCGCCATCGGGCAACCAGCTCGAAAGCAGTGCCAGGGCGGCCCCGGGATCGGCGAGATGCTCCAGCACATGGAACAGCGCCACGACGCGGGGAACGAACGGCGGATTGCCCGCACCGAGGAGCGGGGCGTGGACCACCACGTCCTGGAGGCCCAGCACGCAAGAGGCATGGCGGGTTCCGGCGGCGGACGGTTCGATGCCCCGCAGGCGCGTCGCTCCTGCCTCCCGGCATGCATCGAGGAAATAGCCGTAGCCCGAGCCTATTTCCAGCACATCGTCCAGCGGGCCCAGGTGGCCGGACATCAGTTGCACGCGAAAACGCGCCTCGTCGCGATAGACGGCAACCTGGCGCTCGGACGCTTCGAAGCCCATCAAGGCACCGTACAGCGACACGTAGAAAGCCTCGAGCTCTTGCGGCGGCAGCATGTTGCCGTAGTAGATCATTCCGCAGCCCTCGCATTCGCGGATGCGGCCGGGCAGGAGATACCGGTCATAGCGCAGGAGTTCACGCGACGCGCCAGAGCCACAAACGGGACAGGGCCGCAGGCGCATGCTGTGTCGCAGGCGCACCAGGGAAAGAAGCTCGGAAATCTTCATGGCATCGAAAACGGGCCCGGACGCGTGGGCGATGGCAAGGCTCTCGCCCGGCATGATGCCATGCGCCCGGTCCCGGGCCGTCCGGCATTCAGTTGAACAGCCGCTTGTACTGCTCACGCAGCAAATTCTTCTGCACCTTGCCCATGGTGTTGCGTGGCAGCTCTTCGGTGACGAAGCAGCGCTTGGGAATCTTGAAGTTCGCCAGGCGCGCCTTGAGCGCCGCGATGATCGCCTCGCCATCGAGTTGCGCACCGGCCTTGGGGATCACCACCGCCACGCCCACCTCGCCGAAGTCCGGGTGCGGCACCCCCACCAGCGCGCTCTCGGCCACGCCGGGCATCTCGTTGATGAAGCCCTCGATCTCGGCCGGATAGACGTTGTAGCCGCCGGAGATGATGAGGTCCTTGCTGCGCCCCACGATGTGGACGTAGCCCCGCGCATCGATCTTGCCCACGTCGCCCGTCTTGAACCAGCGGCCGCCCTGCCCGTCGACGGCGAACTCCTCCTTCGTCTTCTCCGGCATGCGCCAGTAGCCCTGGAACACGTTGGGCCCCTGCACCTGGATATGGCCGATGTCGTCGGTGGCCACCGGCTGGCCCGCGTCGTCCACCACGCGCAGGCCCACGCCCGGCAGCGGGAAGCCCACGGTGCCGCCGCGGCGCTCCTCCTGCCCGCCGTGGCGCGCGTCGGCCGCGTACGGATTGCTGGTGAGCATGATGGTCTCGCTCATGCCATAGCGCTCCAGGATGGTGTGGCCCGTGCGGTCCTGCCACTCCTTGAACGTCTCGATCAGCAGCGGCGCGGAGCCGGCCACGAACAGGCGCATGCGGGCCGTGCTCTCGCGGTTCAGCGCGGGCTCGGCCAGCAACCGCACGTAGAGCGTGGGCACGCCCATGAACACGGTGGCGCGCGGCATCGCGGCGATCACCGCCTTCGGGTCGAACTTCGCGAACCAGACCATCGGGCTGCCGTTGATGAGCGCCCCGTGGATCGCCACGAACAGGCCGTGCACGTGGAAGATCGGCAGCGCGTGGATCAGCACGTCGCCGGGCTGCCAGCCCCAGTAGTCCTTGAGCACCAATGCGTTCGACAGCAGGTTGCCGTGCGTGAGCATCGCGCCCTTGCTGCGGCCCGTGGTGCCGCTGGTGTAGAGGATGGCGGCGAGGTCATCCGCCGAACGTGCCACCGGCTCGTGGACGCTGGAATGGTGCGTCGCGCGCTCCAGCAGCGTACCCGTGCGGTCGTCGCCGAGCGTGAACACATGCGCCGTGCCGGCCGTGAAGGCCAGCTTGGAGACCCAGCCGAAATTCGCCGGCGTGCAGACCACCACCGCCGGCTCGGCATTGCCGATGAAGTATTCGATCTCCGCGCTCTGGTAGGCGGTGTTCAGCGGCAGGAACACGAAACCCGCGCGCAGCGTCGCGAGGTACAGCAGCATGGCCTCGACCGACTTCTCCACCTGCACCGCGATGCGGCTGCCCTCGGGCAGCTTCAGCGATGCGAGCAGATTGGCGATGCGGGCGCTGGCCTGCTCCAGGTCCGCCCAGCTGTAGTGCAGGGGCAGCCCCTCGGGCGACGTGGCCTCGACGGCGATGCCGTCCAGGTCCGCCGGGAAGGCGGCGCGCAGGGCGCTGTAGAGGTTCTGGTGGCCGGCGGACGGTGCGGAGTCCGGCGTGCGGGAAGGCGATGCGAGCGGTTGGGAAGGCATGGTTGGCAATGATCGACGAAAAGGAATCAGGAAAGACAACGGGAACGGAGGGATGCCGGAGGGCGGTGGAGTGCAGTAGCGATGGGCAGCATGGCTGGCGCTTCTCTCAGAATTGCGGTGGCCGCTTCTCGAGGAAGGCCGCGATGCCCTCGCGGTGCTCCGCGCCGGCCGCGTAGGCATACGGGTCGGACAAGGCCTGCGGCCCACCGCCCCCGCCCTGCCGGCACGCACGCAGCGTCTGCTTGTTGAGCCGAGCCGCCCGGGGCGCGAGCGCCGCGATGCGCTCCACGCTCGCCCACGCCTGCGCGGCCAGTCCGTCGTCCGCCACCACGGCCGCCAGGAAACCCTGCGCGGCCAGCGGCCCGGCCCCGACCGTGGCGGCCTCCAGCAGCATGCGGCGGGCCAGCGCATCGCCCACGGCCTGCGCCACCAGCGCGGCCTCGCGCGGCGCCATCGGAAACCCCAGCCGTGCGATCGGCGCACCGAAGCGCGCGGATTCCGCGGCGAACCGCACGTCGCAGCAGGCCGCGATCTCCACCCCCGCGCCCATGCAGGCACCACGGATCGCGGCGACGATCGGCACGTCGCACGCCAGCATCGCCGACAGCCCGCCCCACACCTCGCGTTCATGGAAGTCGCGCAGGCTACCGGGATCGAACCGGAACGCCGGGTATTCGGAAATATCGCCGCCCGCGCAGAAGGCATCGCCCTCCCCCTCGATCAGCACGCAGCGCGCATCCTCGCGGGCCTGGATGCGCTCGAACACTTCCCGCAACTGCCGCCACATCGCCCGCGACATGGCATTGAGCCGCCCCGGATGCCGCAACGTGACACGCACGATGCCACGCCCATCCGGCGCACCCTCTTGCGGCCAGACCACCCCGACCTCACCACCTGCCATTCCACGGCCCCCTGTTCAACAAAAGTTCATCTGTTCACCCGACCATCGCCACGCCCACAAATCCCGGAACCCGCGCGATGCCTCCGTTCAAGAGGCCGCGGAGCAGGCCAAGCCAGCAGACGCCGTGGAACCGGCTCCGCCGGGCCACCGGCGTCGTCCCCCCTTCCGCGCGCAGCGCCTCAGGGGGGTTCACTCCAATTTCGCCCCGGAAGCCTTCACCACCTGCGCCCAGCGCTTCACCTCCGTCCCCACCATGGCACCGAACTGCGCCTGCGTGAGCCCGCCGTAGTCGGCGCCATTCTTCGCCCACACGGCCTTGATCTCGTCGGCCGCGCCGATGCGCCGCACCTCCTCCACGATGCGCGCCTGCAGGTCCGCCGGCGTGCCCTTCGGCACCCAGAGGCCGTACCACGTGGTCACCGTGTAGTCGGGCAGGCCCACCTCGGCCGCGCACGGCACGTCCGGAAAGGCCGGGTTGCGCTGCTTGCCCGACACCATCAGCGCACGGATGCGCCCGCCCTTGATGTGCGCCGCGGAAGAACCCAGTCCGTCGAACATCATGTCCACGTTGCCGCCGATCAGGTCCTGCAGCGCCGGCCCCGCGCCGCGATAGGGAATGTGCGTGATGAACGTGTTCGACTGCAGCTTGAAAAGCTCCCCCGCGAGGTGATGGGAGGTCCCCGATCCCGCCGATGCGTAGTTGAGCTTGGCCGGGTTGCGCCGCACATGGTCGAGGAAGGCCGGGAACGCCGTGAACGGCACGTTGCGCGGGTTCACCACCAGCACCTGCGGCACGTTGGCCAGCAGCGCCAGCGGGATGAAATCCTTCTCGATGTCGTAGTCCAGCCGCGGATACATCGACGGAGCGATCACATGGTGCGTCCCGCCCATGAACAGCGTGTAGCCGTCCGGCACGGCCTTGGACGCATAGCTCGCGCCCACCGTGCCGCCGGCACCGCCGCGGTTGTCGATGACCAGCGTCTTGCCGGTGGACTTGGAAAACTGCGCCGCCAGCGGCCGGGCGAACGCGTCGGTGCCGCCGCCAGCCGGGAACGGCACCACCAGCGTGACCGGCTTGGCCGGCCAGGGGTCGTTCGCGAAGGCATGGCCGGCTGCGAGCGCGAGGCCCGTCGCGGCGGCCCCGCGCAGCACGGCGCGCCGCGGCAGCGCCGCAGCGGGCGCATGGAAAGGATTCACTGGCATCGGTCTTGTCTCCTGTCGTCGTTGTGGTGATTCGTCGATCCGATATCCGAAACCGGGGGCCGGCATGGCCGGCCGGAGGGCTCATCCGCGGGCCAGGCTGTCGATGTCCCCCGACACCGGCACCCGGCCCTGGGCCAGGAGCGCCCGGTGCTTGTCGATGCGCTTGAGGTCGTAGAGATAGTTCACCATGAGGCCGAAAGACTGCTTCTGTCCCTTGGAAGACGGGTCCCCCGCCCAGTTGAGCCGCTCCACGCGCGCGCCGTTGCCGAGGTGGAACCGCGCCACCGCATCCACGGGCCGGCCGTCCTGCAACTCGCGCCCCAGGTAGCGGGCCGCGCATTGCAGCAGCCACTGCCGCAGCGGCGACTTCACGGGCAGCTCCAGCGCCTTCTCGGCTGCGGCGATCACCTGTGCGGCCTGCGGAGCCTCTGCGCCGATGGCACGGCCCAGTTCGGCGCGGCGCTTGTCGTCCAGGGCTTCGAGCATGCCCGCGCAGTGCTTGCCGAACCATGCGCGGAAACCCGGAATCGGCGAGAGCGTGGCGAACGTGCGCAGCCGCGGGAACTCGGCCGACAGCGTCTCCACCACGTGCTTGATGAGCGAATCGCCGAAGCTCACGCCGCGCAGGCCCGTCTGCGTGTTGCTGATCGAATAGAAGATCGCGGTATTGGCGCGCGCGATGTCCACCGCCGCGCCGTCTTCGTCCAGCAGCGGAGTGATGCTGTCCGATATCTCGTTGACCAGCGCCACCTCCACGAAGATGAGCGGCTCGTTCGGCAGGCGCGGATGGAAGAAACCGTAGCAGCGGCGGTCGCTGTCCAGACGGTTCTTCAGGTCCGCCCAGCTGCGGATGTCGTGCACGGCCTCGTATTTGATGAGCTTCTCCAGCAGCGATGCCGGCGAATCCCACGACAGGCGCTGCAACTCCAGGAAGGCCACGTCGAACCACGTGGAAAACAGCTGCTCCAGTTCCGCGTCCAGCGGCAGCAGCCGCTTGTCGCCCTTGAGCTGGGGCAGCAGTTCCGCGCGCAGGTCCACGAGGAAGCGCATGCCCTGCGGGAATACCGCGAAGCGCTGCAGCAGCCGCGTGCGCGGCGAGACCAGCGCGCGGCGCAGGTGCACTTCAGCATGCGCCTCGTCCTCCGTGCCGGCGGCGGCCTCATAGCGCTTCTGTGCCGTCTTGAAGCGGGTTGCATCGGGCGCGAACTGCTCGCACATCAGCAGCCACATGTCGCGGCGCTCTTCGGGCTTGGCCTCTGCATACCAGGCAGCCACGGCCTCGGCCTGCCGGCCGCCCTCCACCTCGCTGGCCTGTGGCGCCGCGACCGCCTGCAGGTCGGCCAGCAGCCGGCGCAGCGCGCGCGGGGACAGGGCCTCCTGCCCGCGCCGCAGCGTCGCCGCCAGGCGCTCGGACGTGGAACGCGGCGGCGGTGGCTTGGCCGGTGCAGGAGCCGGAGCGGCAGGGGAAGCGGCAGCAGGGGCGGGCGGGCGGCCACCTCCTGCCGCACCCGCGGCATCGACGTCGGCGAGCGGGGCTTCGGTGCGCAGGCGGGCGACACTGCGCGTGATCCATTCGGAAGCGGCATTCATGGGGCGATCCTGGAGTGATGGTGGCGGGCAATGTCGCGCAGCGCCACGCGCTGCGCGAGAAGATGGTTGAGCATGGCCTGCTCGGCGGCCTCGGCGTCTCCGCGCCGCAGCGCGGCGAACACCGCCAGGTGCTCCGCCAGGCTCTGCTGCAGGCGGCCGGGCGCGTGCAATTGCTGCAGCCGCGCGAGGCGCAGGATCTTGCGCAGGTCGCCGATCACCTGGGCCAGCCAGCGGTTGTCGGCCAGCACGATGAAGGCTTCGTGGATCGCATGGTTGGCCGCGTAGTACTCGGCAATGCGGCCGGCGGCAGCGTGTTCCTGCAGCCGGTCGTGCAACACCTCCAGCGCAGCCACGTCGGCCATGCCGGCGCGCAGCGTCGCCTCGTGCGCGGCGCGGCCCTCCAGCAGCGCGATCACGGGGAAGATCTCGTCGAGGTCCCGCTCCGTCACCTCGGCCACGAAGCAGCCCCGCCGGGGCTCATGGCGCAGCAGGCCCTCGGCCACCAGCACCTTCAGCGCTTCGCGCAGCGGCGTGCGCGAGATGGCCAGCCGCTCGCACAGCGCCACCTCGTCGAGCAGGCTGCCGGGCGGCAGCGCGCCCGCGAAAATCTGCTCGCGCAGCCGCTCTGCCACCTCCTCGTGCAGCGAGGGGACCTGGGACCGGACGATGGCGAGCGCAGGGGGCATGGCATTCCTCAGGTGGCATGACGGAGGGATCGGAGGGCGACGCCCATCGGTCATTTCACGTAATTTTTCATAATTACAGATCCAGGTCAATGGCTGGATCGTCCGATCGGCCCGCCTGGCCTCAAAAAATCCATCCAGGCGTGGCAGCCGACTGGCGCTGAAAAAAAAAAATGTGGCCGGAAAGGTGGGACCGTTGTCATTGCGGCCAGAGACAGCGCCACCGACACTTCCCGCATGCTCCGCTCGCCCATCACGTTCGCCTGCCTGATCTACCCCGGCTTCATGAGCCTGGACGTGGTCGGTCCCCTGCAGGTCATGTCCTCCGCCAACGAGGAACTGGTCCACCAGGGGCGCGCGCCGCTCTATGCGCTGCGCCTGCTGGCCGAGGCACCCGGGCCGGTGGCCTGTTCGGCCGGCTTCGAGACGGTGGCGCAGGCCGCCTATGCCGGCGAACCGCTGGCCGGCATTCACACGCTGATCGTGCCCGGGGGCCAGGGCGTGACGGGCCAGCTGGACAACGCCGCCCTGCTGGGCTGGCTCCAGCGGGCGGAGCCGGTGGTGGCACGACTCGGCTCGGTGTGCTCCGGCGCGCTGCTGCTGGCGCAGGCCGGCCTGCTGGACGGCCGCCCCGCCACCACGCACTGGGAACGCGTGGCCGAATTCCGCGCACGCCATCCCGGCATCGATCTGCAGGGCGACCGGCTGCACACCTATGACCCGGCCGGCGTGCACGGCGACGCCCACGTCTTCACCTCGGCGGGGGTGAGCTCGGGCATCGACCTGGCGCTGGCACTGGTGGAACATGACCTGGGCCGCACCCTGGCGCTGGCCGTGGCGCGGCGCCTGGTGATCTACCTGCGCCGGCCGGGCGGGCAGGCGCAGTTCAGCCGCCTGGTGGCGCCCGATGCGGAGCACACGCCCCGCCTCACGCCGCTGCTGGAATGGATTCCCGGCCACCTGGGCGAAGACCTGTCGCTGGAAGCACTGGCGGTGCGCTCGTGCATGGCCCCGCGCACGCTCACCCGGGTGTTCCAGCGCGAGCTGGGCACCACGCCGGCACGCTATGTCGAACGGGTGCGGGTGGAAACCGCCTCGGCCCTGCTCTCGCACGGGCAGGCCTCGGTGACGACGGTCGCCCGCCTCTGCGGCTTCCAGCACCCGGAGACCCTGCGGCGCGCCTTCCATCGCCATCTCTCGGTCAGCCCGCAGGCTTTCGCGCAGCGCTTCGGGCCGGCAGGCGCCGCCGATGCCGGCTGACCCCGCCGCGCGCCCATCGATCCACTCCCTTTCCGCACCGCCCCATGTTTCTTCTGCGCCATCCCACCCTCCGCCTGCTGTTTTCCGCGCAGGCGCTCTACTGGTCGTGCTCCATCATCGGCATCACGCTGACCTCGCTGGCCGGGCTGCACCTGGCTCCGTGGAAGGCGCTCGCCACGCTGCCGCTGGCCCTGCTGGTGCTGGGCAATCTGGTGGCGGTGATGCCGCTGTCGGCCGCCATGCAGCGCCATGGGCGGCGGCGGGCGTTGATGCTGGGCGCGGCGCTGGGCATGGCGGGCGGACTGCTCTGCGCGCTGGCGCTGCGGCAGGGCAGCTTCGCGCTGCTGTGCCTGGGCGCGGCGGGCATCGGCGTGTACCAGGCGTCATCGGGCTTTTACCGCCACGCGGCTCTGGAGGCCGTGGAGCCGCAGCGCCGGGGCCGCGCCGCTGCCTGGGTGGTGGGCGGCGGCGTCTGCGCGGCGGTGCTGGCACCGCCTCTGGCGGTGTGGTCGCGCGACGCGCTAGCCACGCCGTTCGCGGGGGCCTACCTGGTGATCGCCGGGCTGGCGGCACTGGGCGTGGCCACCGTCTCGCGGCTGCCCGGCGGCGCGGTGGCGGCGCCCCGGCCCGCGCCGGGCACCTTGCGCCTGCTGCTGGCACGGCCGGCCCTGCGTGCCGCCGTGCTGATGACGGCCATCGGCCATGGCCTGATGATCCTGGTGATGAACGCCACGCCGCTGGCCATGGACCGCTGCGGCTTTTCCACCGCGTCGGCGGCGACCGTGATCCAGTGGCACGTGATCGGCATGTTCCTGCCGGCCTTCTTCGCCGGCCCGATGGTGGACCGCTTCGGCGCGCGCCGCGTGGCGGCCGCCGGTGCCGCCATACTGGCCGCCAGCGCCTGCACGGCCCTGTCGGGCCTGGAGATGGCGCACTTCTTCGCCAGCTCGCTGCTGCTGGGCCTGGGCTGGAACCTCATGGTGATCGCCGGCACCACGCTGCTGGCGGAAAGCCATGCGCCGGAAGAACGCGGCGCGGCGCAGGCGCTGATGGAGCTGTGCAACGGCGCCACGGCGGTGGTCATGTCCTTCGGCTCGGGCGTCCTGCTGGCCGGCATCGGCTGGACGGCCATCAACCTGGCCGCCCTGCCCCTGCTGGCACTGGCCTGCGCCGTGCTGTGGATCCGCACCGGTCCGCGGCCCGTGGCCTGAGCGCCCGCCTCCAGGTCCAGGCTGCGCCGGGCCGGCCCGGAATCCCTCAGTGTGCCGGCGCCACGCGCGCCGGCTGCCGACGCGCCCACGCCCAGAGCAACGCCCCGGCGACGATCATCGGCACGCAGAGCCACTGGCCCATGCTCATGCCCAGCGACAGGATGCCCAGGAACGCGTCCGGTTCACGGAAATACTCCGCGATGAAGCGGAAGCACCCATATCCCACCAGGAACGCCGCCGCCACCTCGCCCTGCCGGCGCTCGCGCCGCGCATACAGCCACAGCAGCACGAACAGCAGCAGTCCTTCCAGCAGGAACTGGTACACCTGCGAAGGATGGCGCGGCAGCATCGAGCCGCTCTGCGGGAACACCATGCCCCAGGGCAGCGACGGATCGCAGAACCGTCCCCAGAGTTCGCCGTTGATGAAGTTGCCCACGCGCCCGGCCGCGAGGCCCGTCGGCACGCAGGGCGCCACGAAATCCGCCACCTGCAGCCAGGGCCGGTGGCGCGAGCGGGCGAACCACACCATCGATGCGATCACCCCCAGCAGCCCGCCGTGGAAGCTCATGCCGCCCTGCCAGATGTAAAAGATCTCCAGCGGGTGCGACAGGTAGTAGCCCGGCTTGTAGAAGAGGCAGTAGCCCAGCCGCCCGCCGGCCACCACGCCCAGCACCCCCAGGAAGAGGATGTCCTCCACGTCCTTGCGGGTCCAGGCCTGCGCGCCGGTGAGCGAGGCGTACGGCTCGTGCCGCAGCCGGCGCGTGCCCAGGAACATGAAGAGGCCGAACGCGGCCAGGTAGGTCAGGCCGTACCAGTGGATGGCGAGCGGCCCGATCTGCAGGGCGATGGGATCGATATGCGGGTACATGAGCATGGTGGGCGGTATTGTGCCCGCCACCACCGAGGACCTGGAGGAATCGGACGCGGTACCAGGGGCCTGCCCGGAAATGGGGCCCGTCAAAAGGGCTCGATGCCACTCAAGGGATGGTTACGCGGGTTTCCCCGAGAACCAGTCCCCCCGCGGATGCAAGGCCGCCTTGCACGCAAGCGGGCCCCCTACCACCTGAAGCCGTTGTTCTGCCATGCGACATACGCGGCGCTCTCCCCCTCCACTGTCCGCTGGAGTATCCTGTCCGTCGAACTTGCAGAAAAGGCGGAGCTGGAATAGCGCGTGCTGGGATCACGTGCAAATGTCTGCTCATGGAAAAATCTGTCAGTATTTTGATACTGATTAATATAATCCATCAGCCCCTGACCCACCGGGGGAGCGGCTCGTGATTCCAGGTATTGATTGACCGCGGGGAGGGGAATGGTTTCGACATTCTTGAAAGCAGCTATCGCGTCAGGATCTGGAGCGCTTCCGGGCGGCCGCTGCCTGATCGGCGGCATGCTGGGTGCAAGGTCCCTGGATTGTCCGAGGGTAAGTGCGGAAGGATGGGTAACCCAGCCATCGACGACTACGGTGTCTTTCTCACCCCAACGGGGATCGCGGGGATCTCCCACCAAGACGTAGGCATGATCTTGCTGGCTATCGCTTACCCGCATGAGCGGCGCGTTCAACTGCTTTGACGCCAACACCGTGTATGCCACGTTGGCATGTTCTGCGCAATTTCCGGCCCCATAGCGAGCCGCTTCACGTGCGTGCTGGATAGGATCCTGGCAGAACTCATTATCCCTGAGCATGGATTGCCGAGCCCACGACTCTCCTTGCGTATAGCTGATGTCCGTTTTCTGGTTACCTGCACCGTGGGGTAGCAGGTATTTTGTTTTCATTACCACCTCTTCCGCAATTTTCAGATTCTCCAAGGTGCCTGATTTGACAGAAACCTTTTTTGAACTAAAAGATGAAAGCCCCAGAGTCTGCGGAAGAACCGCCTTGTGCAACTTGACGACGGGCTCCTGAGCGAAGTTCCCCAACAGGTCGCGGGAATAATGGGAGCTGGTGGATGCATTGGATTGATGAATCTTCGGCATGTGAAACACGTGCGTGCACGAATAATTGGCAAAGCCGCCAGCATGCACCCATCGCAGAACCGTCGACTGCGAGCAGACGAACGCACGTCAGGGGAAGCGAATACAGCTAACCGGCATCGCCCAGGACCGCGGCAGGGACGAAACACCGCATGCAAGTCGGAAGGACAGGTAGCTGCACGCAACTGATGCACAAAACCATCCAACGCGAACGATTCTGATCCCCGTACGCATGCAAACCGCCGCGGTGGGGGCTTTATGCGACAAAGTCACGCAACGGCGCGATACTCCCTGCCTCACAAAAACAAGGAAAAAGGGCACACCATGCAGGGCAACCCACAGGTCATCGACTATTTCAAGGATCTGCTGCGCGGCGAACTGGCCGCGCGCGACCAGTACTTCATCCATTCGCGGATCTACGAGGACCAGGGCTTCGTGAAGCTCTACGAGCGCCTGAACCACGAGATGGAGGAAGAGACCCAGCATGCCGACGCGCTGCTGCGCCGCATCCTGTTCCTCGGTGGCCTGCCCGACATGCGTCCCCGCGAATTCACCCCGGGCACCACGGTGCCCGAAATGCTGCGCAAGGACCTGGACACCGAATACGAGGTGCGCGCCGCCCTGCAGACGGGCGTGCACCTGTGCGAGGGCGTGCGCGACTACGTGAGCCGCGACATCCTCCTCGCGCAGCTCAAGGACACGGAAGAAGACCACGCCTACTGGCTCGAGAAGCAGCTGGGCCTGATCGAGCGCGTGGGCCTGCAGAACTACCTGCAGTCGCAGACCGCCCCCGGCACGCCCTGACCGGTTGCGCCCGCAGCGCGCTGCCCCATGGAACAAGGCCGCACCGTCGCCGGTGCGGCCTTTTTTTGTCCCGGCAGCGACTGCCTGCCATGCGGCAGGCAGCCCGGCGCGGTCAGTCGTCCAGCAGCGACAGGTCGCGCACCGCGCCCTTGTCGGCCGACATCACCAGCTTGGCATAGGCCTTGAGCGCCGCCGACACCTTGCGCGGGCGCGGCTTCGCGGGCTTCCAGCCCCTGGCATCCTGCTCGGCGCGGCGGCGTGCCAGTTCCTCGTCGGAGACCAGCACGTCGATCGTGCGGTTGGGGATGTCGATGCGGATGCGGTCGCCGTTCTGCACCAGGCCGATCGCGCCACCGGCCGCTGCCTCGGGCGAGCAGTGGCCGATCGACAGGCCGGAGGTGCCGCCCGAGAAGCGCCCGTCGGTCAGCAGCGCGCAGGCCTTGCCCAGGCCCTTGGACTTGATGTAGCTGGTCGGGTAGAGCATTTCCTGCATGCCGGGGCCGCCCTTGGGGCCCTCGTAGCGCACGATGACGATGTCGCCGGCCTTGACCTTGTCGGCCAGGATGTTCTCCACCGCTTCGTCCTGCGATTCGGTCACGTGGGCCGTGCCCTCGAACACGTGGATGGATTCGTCCACGCCGGCCGTCTTGACCACGCAGCCATCCAGCGCGATGTTGCCGCGCAGCACGGCCAGGCCCCCTTCCTTCGAGAAGGCGTGCTCGACGGAGCGGATGCAGCCCTCGGCGCGGTCCAGGTCGAGGCTGGGCCAGCGCGTGTTCTGGCTGAACGCCACCTGCGTCGGGATGCCGGCCGGGCCCGCCATGTAGAAATGGCGCACGGCCTCGTCCTGCGTGCGGGTGATGTCCCACTGCGCCAGCGCATCGCCCAGCGTGGGGGCGTGCACGGTGGGCGCATCGGTGTGCAGGCGGCCCGCGCGGTCCAGTTCGCCCAGGATGGCCATGATGCCCCCGGCGCGGTGCACGTCCTCGATGTGGTACTTGTTGGTGTTGGGCGCCACCTTGCACAGCTGCGGCACCACGCGCGACAGGCGGTCGATGTCGGCCATGGTGAAGTCGATGCCGGCTTCCTGGGCGATCGCCAGCAGGTGCAGGATGGTGTTGGTGGAGCCGCCCATCGCGATGTCCAGCGTCATCGCGTTCTCGAAGGCCTTGAAGCCGACCGAGCGCGGCAGAACCCGCTCGTCGTCCTGCTCGTAGTACTGGCGGGCCAGTTCCACGATGCGGCGGCCGGCGCGCTTGAAGAGCTGCTCGCGGTCCGCGTGCGTGGCCACCACGGTGCCGTTGCCGGGCAGGGACAGGCCCAGCGCCTCGGTCAGGCAGTTCATGGAGTTGGCGGTGAACATGCCCGAGCACGAACCGCAGGTGGGGCAGGCGGAACGCTCCACCTCGGCCACGTCGGCGTCGGAATACTTGTCGTCGGCGGCGATGACCATCGCATCCACCAGGTCGAGCTTCTTGAACTCGATGGTCTTGGTGACGGGGTTGGCCAGCCGCGTCTTGCCGGCCTCCATGGGGCCGCCGGAGACGAACACCACGGGGATGTTCAGCCGCATCGCGGCCATCAGCATGCCGGGCGTGATCTTGTCGCAGTTGGAGATGCAGACCATGGCATCGGCGCAGTGCGCGTTGACCATGTACTCGACCGAGTCCGCGATGATGTCGCGGCTGGGCAGCGAATACAGCATGCCGTCGTGGCCCATGGCGATGCCGTCATCGACCGCGATGGTGTTGAACTCCTTGGCGACACCACCGGCTGCCTCGATCTCGCGGGCCACGAGCTGGCCCAGGTCCTTCAGGTGGACGTGGCCGGGCACGAACTGGGTGAACGAGTTCACCACCGCGATGATCGGCTTGCTGAAGTCTTCGTCCTTCATGCCGGTGGCGCGCCACAGGGAGCGGGCACCGGCCATGTTGCGTCCGGCGGTGGAGGTCTTGGAACGGTATGCGGGCATCGTGGATCGGGAAATCGGTTGGAGGGGGCGGTCGCTCGGCGACGCGGAATTATCCTCCAGTGCCTTCCCCCGCCGGGCGGCATGCCTATCGCGGCCCCGGCGGCAGGCCCCCGGAACCGGCCGGGGCCCTCACCGGGGCCTGCGCGGCTTCACGCCCATGGCTTCCTTGTGACGGTCGATGCGGTCCTGGCGGCGCCGGTCGATCTTCTCCATGGCACGGCGCTTGGTATAGCCCGTGGCATCCGCCCAGGCCCACCAGGCCGCGGTGACGGCGAACGGCGACAGCACCCACCACCAGCTCCACTGGGCGACCGGACCGATCTCCAGGTACTTGAGCACGACCAGCAGGATTCCGAGGCCCAGGGTATACATGATGGTGGCAACTCCGGCATGGTGCGGGCAGGTGGCGGAAAGAGCGCCACGGCACGTCAACCCCGCCCACTACAATTTCATTGAGCCGCATACTAACCCACACGAAAGCCCCGCCATGAAGCGCACGCTCCCCCTCCTCCTGCTGGCCTTCTCCGCTGCCACGCCGGCCCTGGCCGACCAGGCCCTGGCCACGGCCAAGAACTGCATGGCCTGCCATGCCGTGGACAAGAAGCTCGTGGGCCCTTCCTACAAGGACGTGGCGGCCAAGTACGCCGGCCAGAAGGATGCCGTGGACAAGCTGGCCGCCAAGATCATGAAGGGCGGCTCCGGCGTGTGGGGCCCGGTGCCCATGCCGGCCAACTCCCAGGTGAACGAGGCCGATGCGAAGAAGCTGGCGGCCTGGGTGCTGTCACTCAAGTAAGCAGGCAAGCGCCGCGGCAGCGGCTGGCGCCGGCAGGCAGCCTCCTCCCACCCCTGCATGCAAAAAGCCGCCCGGCACTGCCTGGGCGGCTTTTTTTCCATGGGGCGCATGGCGCCCCACCCGCGTCACAGCACCGGATCGCGGCGCGTGCGCAACTGGTCTTCGAGCTGGCCGACATACGCCGCCGTGGCGTTGTCGGACTCCTGCACCCGGGCCGCGACATGCGACTCCAGCACGTCGATGCGGGCCAGCAGCGCGGCCTGGCCCTGCTGGTGCTGCGATTCCAGGAAGGCCCGCAGTTCGGTGAAGCGCGATGCCTCGGCCCGGTCGGCCAGCTCGCGCTGGGCCTGGAGCTCCTTGGCATGGCGGCGCGTTTCCAGCAGCACGGAGCCCTGCAGGGACAGCACGTAGGCGATGAAGAAAACACCCAGCAGCACGGTAAGCCCCAGCATCAGCAGGCCGAGCGGCGCCTGGAACGAGGTGAACCCGAGCGAAATCGCCGAGGGCGTTGCCAGGGTGGTCCAGTTGAGCGCGGCGAGCACGGCGATAGCCGCGACGATGAGCAGGATGACGATGGATCGGAAGGCCATGGTTGTTCTCCGGGGAGGGTGTCGGGCGCCGCGCCGCGAGGGCCGCGGCGGCGTTGGCACCCGGTTGTAACCCGGCCATGGCCATCCCGCCGGTGCGGAGCCGGCGAAACAGATTCCGTCCTACAGGACGCGCCAGTCCCTGGATCAGTTGGCCTGGGCCAACTGATCCAGTATGGCCGGATTCTCCAGCGTGCTGGTGTCCTGCGTGATCGCCTCGCCCTTGGCGATGGAGCGCAGCAGGCGGCGCATGATCTTGCCGCTGCGGGTCTTGGGCAGGTTGTCGCCGAAGCGGATGTCCTTCGGCTTGGCGATCGGGCCGATCTCCCTGGCCACCCAGTCGCGCAGTTCCTTGGCGATGGCCCTGGCCTCGTCGCCCGTGGGGCGCGGGCGCTTGAGCACCACGAAGGCGCAGATGGCCTCGCCGGTCAGGTCGTCGGGGCGCCCCACCACGGCGGCCTCGGCCACCAGGTCGGTCTTGGCGACCAGGGCCGATTCGATCTCCATCGTGCCCATGCGGTGGCCCGAGACGTTCAGCACGTCGTCGATGCGGCCGGTGATGCGGAAGTAGCCGCGGTCGGCCGAGCGCACCGCGCCGTCGCCTGCCAGGTAGTAGCCCTTGAGCTCTTCGGGGAAGTAGCTTTTCTTGAAGCGCTCCGGATCGTTCCAGATCGTGCGGATCATGCTGGGCCATGGGCGCTTGATGACCAGGATCCCGCCCGTGCCGTTGGGAATGTCATTGCCGGACTCATCGACGATGGCGGCGGTGATGCCGGGCAGCGGCAGCGTGCAGGAACCCGGCACCAGCGGCGTGGCGCCCGGCAGCGGGGTGATGACGTGGCCGCCGGTCTCGGTCTGCCAGAAGGTATCCACGATGGGGCAGCGCTCGCCGCCCACGTTCTTGTGGTACCACATCCAGGCTTCGGGGTTGATGGGCTCGCCCACGCTGCCCAGGATGCGCAGGCTGGACAAGTCCGAGCTGGACGGGTGCACCGCCTGGTCGGCCTCGGCCGCCTTGATGAGCGAGCGGATGGCCGTGGGCGCGGTGTAGAAGATCGAGACCTTGTGGCGCTCGATCATCTGCCAGAAGCGGCCGGCATTCGGGTAGGTGGGCACGCCCTCGAACACCACCTGCGTGGCGCCGGCGGCCAGCGGGCCATAGGCCACGTAGGTGTGGCCGGTGATCCAGCCGATGTCGGCCGTGCACCAGAAAACGTCCTCCGGCTTGAGGTCGAAAGTCCAGTCCATCGTGAGCCTGGCCCACAGCAGGTAGCCGCCGGTGGAGTGCTGCACGCCCTTGGGCTTGCCGGTGGAACCGCTGGTGTAGAGGATGAAGAGCGGGTGCTCCGCCCCCACGGGCACGGGGGCGCACTCGGCACTCTGGCCGGCCAGCGCTTCATCGAAGGTCTTGTCGCGGCCCGCCACCATGTTGCAGGCCGTGGCCGTGCGCTGGAAGACGAGGATGCTGCGGATCGATTCGCAGCCGCCCATGGCAATGCCTTCATCGACGATGGCCTTGAGCGGCAGCTCCTTGCCGCCGCGCATCTGGTAGTTGGCGGTGACCACGGCCACCGCGCCCGCGTCGATGATGCGCTCCTGCAGCGCCTTGGCCGAGAAGCCGCCGAACACCACGCTGTGCGTGGCGCCGATGCGCGCACAGGCCTGCATGGCGACCACGCCCTCGATGGTCATGGGCATGTAGATGAGCACGCGGTCGCCCTTCTTCACGCCCTCGGCCTTGAGCGCGTTGGCGAAGCGGCCCACGCGCTCCAGCAACTCCCTGTAGGTGACCTTCGTCACGGCGCCGTCATCGGCCTCGAAAATGATCGCGGTCTTGTTCTCGACCGGCGTGCCGATGTGGCGGTCCAGGCAGTTGGCGCTGGCGTTCAGTTCGCCGTCGGCGAACCACTGGAAGAACGGGGCGTTGGACTCGTCGAGCGTGCGGGTGAAGGGCCTGGTCCACTGCACGTTCTCGCGGGCCAGGCGCGCCCAGAAGCCTTCGAAATCACGCTCGGCCTCGGCGCACAGGGCCTCGTAGCCGGCCATGCCGGAGACGCGCGCCCCCCTCTCGCAGGCGGCGGGCGGAGGGAAAACGCGGTTTTCCACCAACACGGATTCGATCGTGGACGATGACGCACTCATTTGCTTGTGTCTCCTGGGAGTCGTTGGAAGAGGTTTTCGCCGGTACTTTCAGGGGGCCCACTTACAGGCCACTGACGCATGCCCGCATGCGGCGGCAGCCCGCCGCCGGCACGGCCCACATGCTACTCCCGGCGCGGCAGTGCGGCCGGCTCTCCCGCCCGCTCCTGCAGGGCAGCAGCCCCACGCACCGCCGGCTCGACGGCAGGCCCTAGAATCCCGCCGCGCCCCTCCCGCTGCCCGGTTTTCACCACCCTTTTCCCCACCGATATGGCCTTCCCCAAAGACTCCGCCCCGCGCCCGCAGGGCCCTGCCCTGAGCCCGCTCGCCTCGCTCATCTTCGCGAGCCGGTGGCTGCAGCTGCCCCTGTACCTGGGGCTCATCGTCGCCCAGGGGGTGTACGTCTGGCACTTCCTGGTGGAGCTCTGGCATCTGGTGGAGGCCGCCTTCGGCCACCAGCCGGCGCTGCAGGCGCTGGTGACGAGCATCGGCTACAAGCCAGGCGTGGAGGTCGTCGCGCTCAACGAGACCGTGATCATGCTGGTGGTGCTGGCGCTCATCGACGTGGTGATGATCTCGAACCTGCTCATCATGGTCATTGTGGGCGGCTACGAGACCTTCGTGAGCCGGCTCAACCTGCACACCCATCCCGACCAGCCCGAATGGCTGGGCCATGTCAACGCCTCGGTGCTGAAGGTGAAGCTGGGGCTGTCCATCATCGGCATCAGCTCGATCCACCTGCTCAAGACCTTCATCAACGCGGCCAACTACGACACCAAGGTGCTGATGTGGCAGACCATCATCCATGTGGCCTTCCTGGCCAGCGCGATCGCCATCGCCTACACGGACCGGCTGCTGCACGTCTCGCACGAGAAGCACTGAAACCCACCGTGCGGGCGGCGCGCGGGGCGGCACGTCCGCGCCCGCGCATAACACATCCGTAAAACCCGGTGTTTTGACTCAAAAACACCGAATGCTTACACTTTGTGGGTGTTTTACCACCTGCAGTGCAGGTAATCCGGTCCTCTCCTCCCATTTCGGAGGGCAGCGGGCGCCGGATCATTGAGTCGGCACCGCCGCGGCCTCGCCTGCGGTCCGCCGGCGCCACGGCCGGTTCCCGGCCCTGATGCCCCACGGGGCACCGGCGGAGTCCTCGCAGCCCCGACCTCTCCGCCGCGCGCCCCTCGCCCTTGCGCACCGTCCTGCGTGCCATGCGGGCCAAACCCGGGCCACCAGCCCACCTTCTTTCCGGCAACGCCGGCGCATGCTTTTTTCGCAGCGCCGCGCGGGGCCGCCGCATCAGGTTGCAGCCGATCGACCGGCCCCGTGCCCGGAAGGCTTTCCTGCGCCCAGGATCGCCGCCGGGCGTGTTCGTTCAACCCGTTCCGACCGAGGGAGGACCCACGACGTGGCCAAGCAAATCACCATCGACCATGTGTTCAAGGTATTCGGCGACGCGCCCGATACCGCGCTCGAACTCGTGCGCCAGGGCTGCAGCAAGCAGGAGATCCTGGAGCGCACCGGCCAATCCATCGGCGTCTTCGACGCCACCTTCACCATCGAGGCCGGCGAGATCTTCGTCGTCATGGGCCTGTCGGGCTCCGGCAAATCGACGCTGGTGCGCATGCTCAACCGCCTCATCGAGCCCACCGCCGGCCGCATCCTGGTCGAAGGCTCCGACATCAACGTGCTGCCGGACCGCGCCCTGCGGGCGCTGCGCCGCAAGGACATCAGCATGGTGTTCCAGTCGTTCGCCCTGATGCCCCACATGACGGTGCTCGACAACACCGCGTTCGGCCTGGAGCTGGCGGGCGTGGCCCGGGCGGAGCGGGAGCAGCAGGCCGCCGCCGCGCTGGAACAGGTGGGTCTCGCCGCCTGGGCCCAGAGCTATCCGGACGAGCTCTCCGGCGGCATGCAGCAGCGCGTGGGGCTGGCCCGCGCGCTGGCATCCGATCCGTCCATCCTGCTGATGGACGAGGCGTTCTCGGCGCTCGATCCCATCATCCGCACCGAGATGCAGAGCGAGCTGCTGCGGCTGCAGCAGATCCGCCGCCGCACCATCGTCTTCATCTCCCACGATCTCGACGAGGCCATGCGCATCGGCGACCGCATCGCCATCATGAAGGACGGCCACGTGGTACAGGTCGGCACACCCGACGAGATCCTGCGCAATCCGGCCAACGATTACGTGCGCAATTTCGTGCGCGGCGTGGATGCGGCCGCCGTATTCAAGGCGAGCGACATCGCGCGCAAACGGCTGACCGTGGTGCGCGAGCACACCGACCGGGGCTGCCGCCCCGCGCTGCAGCTCATCGAAGGGCATGACGACAACTTCGCCTACGTGGTCACGCCCGCGCAGCGGTACCTGGGCACGGTGTCCGCCGATTCGCTGCGGGCCGCACTGCAGGGCCACTCGGGTCCGCTGGGGCTGCAGCATGCCTTCATCCCCGAGGTGGGCACGATCCCGGCCGATGCCCCCGTGGCCGACCTGTTCGGCCAGGTCGCGCAGGCCCCCTGCGCCCTGCCGGTGGTGGATCCCGACGGCCGTTTCCGGGGCGTGGTCAGCAAGACCACGCTGCTGCGCTTCCTGGACCGCGATACCCCCCCCGTGCCGCCGACGGTTCCGTCCCCCGCGCAGGCGAACAGCCCCGCCGCATCCGAACCCGCAAGGAGCCACGCATGAACGCCACCCCGACGCTTCCTTCTTCCAATTCCACGGGTACCGACGCCCTCCAGGCCACCCAGGTGGCCCAGGTCCATCCCGCCCCCGCGCCCGACACCAACCCCTGGGCGGCAGCAGGCGACGGCCCCGCCGCCGTGGCTCCGTTGGGCGCGCAGGCGGACCCTGCCACTGCCACGCCCCCGGCCGCACCCGCGGCAGACCCCTGGGCCGCTTCTTCGGCCACCGGGCCCGATGCCGGCAGCGCGGACTGGCTGAACGCCGCACCGGATGCGTCCGCCAGCGGCGCCACGCTGCCCCACGACGCCCTGGGCGGCGCGGGCGATCCGTCGCAGGCCGCAGGCGGCCTGCACCTGTCCCAGCTCTGGGACGGATCGCTTCCGGTGGAACACTGGATCAACCAGGGCCTGACCTGGACGGTGGAACACTTCCGGCCCGCATTTCAGGCCGTGCGCGCGCCCGTGGACGCCACTCTCGCCGGCGTGCAGTCGGTGCTCACGGGACTGCCGACGCTGGGCATGGTCGCCGTCGTGGGCCTGCTGGCATGGCAGTTCGCGGGCCGCGCGCTCGCCCTGGGCGCGGTGGTATCGCTGCTGCTGGTGGCGATGCTGGGCATCTGGCAGGAGGCGATGGTGACGCTGTCGCTCGTGCTCACCTCGCTGGCGTTCTGCCTCGTGCTGGGCATGCCCCTGGGCATCCTGCTGGCCAGCAGCGACCGGGCACAGCGCCTGCTGCGCCCGGCGCTCGATGCCATGCAGACCACCCCGGCCTTCGTGTACCTCGTGCCGGTGGTGATGCTCTTCGGCATCGGCAACGTGCCGGGCGTGGTGGTGACCATCGTGTTCGCGCTGCCGCCGCTGGTGCGCCTGACCAACCTGGGCCTGCGGCAGGTGCGCCCCGACCTGGTGGAAGCCGCCCGCGCCTACGGCGCCTCGCCGCTGCAGATGCTCTGGAAAGTGCAGCTGCCGCTGGCCATGCCATCGATCATGGCCGGTATCAACCAGGCCCTGATGCTGTCGCTCTCGATGGTGGTGATCGCCTCGATGATCGCCGTCGGCGGCCTGGGCCAGATGGTGCTGCGCGGCATCGGCCGCCTGGACATGGGCCTGGCCACCGTGGGCGGCCTGGGCATCGTGCTGCTCGCGATCACGCTGGACCGCCTCACGCAGGCGATGGGACAGCCCCGGCGCGGCGCGCGCCACTGGTGGCAGACCGGCCCCGCAGGCCTGGCGGTGGCCGCCTTCGCCGCACTCCGGCCGGCGCACGGGCAAGCCCCCCGCGGCGGCGCCGCGCAACCCGCTCCCGCCCTGTCTGCCGCGGACGAGCCCGCACTGGCAGGGGCCGCCCGCTGACACACACCATCCAGGAACCCATTCACCCATGCAGATCACCTTCCACCGCTCCTTTTCCACTCCGGCAGGCGTGCCGGCCTTGGCCCGCGCCGCTGCCTGCGCCGTCGCCCTGACGCTGTCCGCGGCGCTGCCCGCCGGCGCGCAGTCCCTGCCCGGCAAGGGCATCCCCGTGCAGCCGCTGCAAAGTTCCAATGCCGAGGAAACCTTCCAGACGCTGCTGGTGTCCCGTGCGCTGCAGAAGCTCGGCTACGAGGTGCAGCCCATCAAGGAGATCGAGTACGCCACGGCCCATCTCGCGGTCGCCAACGGCGACGCCACCTTCATTGCCGACCACTGGGACCCCCTGCATGCCGACTTCTACAAAAATGCCGGCGGCGACGCGAAGCTCTGGCGCAAGGGCGCGTATTCGCCCAACGCGGTCCAGGGCTACCTGATCGACCGCAAGACCGCGGAGCAGTACAAGATCACCCACATCGACCAGCTCAAGGACCCGAAGCTCGCGAAGCTGTTCGACGCCAACGGCGACGGGCGCGCCGACCTCACGGGCTGCAATCCGGGCTGGGGCTGCGAGGCGGTCATCGAGCACCAGCTCAAGGATTTCGGCCTGTCGGGCACGGTCACGCACGTGCAGGGCAGCTACGCGGCGCTGATGGCCGACACCATCGCGCGCTACAAGCAGGGCAAGCCCATCCTCTACTACACCTGGACGCCCTACTGGGTGAGCGGCGTGCTGCGCCCCGGCCGGGACGTGGTGTGGCTGCAGGTGCCGCGTTCCTCGCTTCCGGGCGAGCAGGCCGGCATCGACACGAAGCTGCCGGACGGCAAGAACTACGGCTTCGTGCCGAACGTGCAGAAGATCGTGGCGAACAAGGCCTTCACCGAGAAGAACCCGGCAGCCGCGAAGCTCTTCGAAGTGATGCAGCTGCCGGTGGCCGACATCAACGCGCAGAACCTCGCCATGCAGCAGGGCCAGAACCGGCAGGCCGACATCGAACGCCATGTGGATGGCTGGATCCGGGCGCACCAGAAGACGTTCGACGGCTGGATCGCGCAGGCCATGGCAGAGGGGCACTGACCGGGGGAGTCTCCGCCAGCGCCGGGCCGTGGCATGCGGTCCGGATGCCATTTTTCCTCCCGGATTCGCGCGCACAGTGCGGGCCGTTCCACAACGAAGGAGGAAAACCATGACACAACCCCTGACACCTTATGGCGCGGTCCCCACGGGCGCCGCGATCGCCCGGCGGCGCATCGCCCTCGGGACCCTGGGAGCGTTCGGAACCCTGGGGCTCGCCGGCCTGCTGGGGTGCGGCGGAGGATCGGACGGCAGCTCCGGCACCACGGGCTCCGGAGGGGGGACGGATACATCGGGCGGGTCGGGCACTGGCACGCCGCAAACCTGTTCCGTCGTGCCCGAAGAAACGGCGGGCCCCTACCCCGCGGACGGCTCCAGTGCCAGCAATGCGAACTACAACGTGCTGGCCCTGAGCGGCATCGTGCGCGAGGACATCCGCAAGAGCATCGGAGCCACCGGCAACGTGGATGGCGTTCCGCTGTCGATCTCCATCACCCTCACCGGCACGCGCTCGGGCTGCGCCGCGCTGGCGGGCTACGCGGTGTACCTGTGGCACTGCTCCCAGGAGGGCAACTACTCGGTCTACACCGAGCGCAGCATCGCAGCGAACTACCTGCGGGGTGTGCAGGTAACGGATGCCGGCGGCACGGTGACCTTCACCACGGTGGTGCCCGGATGCTACGCGGGCCGCATGCCCCACATGCACCTGGAGATCTATCCCAGCCTGGCCCTCGCGACCACTGCCTCCCAAAGCGTCAAGACCACGCAGCTCGCCTTTCCGACCGACACCCTCGGCGCCATCTATGCAGCCCACTCCGGCTACAGCGCCAGCGTGCGGAACCTGGCGGCCATGAGCTTCGCCACGGACAACGTCTTCAGCGACGGTACCGAATTGCAGATGACCACGATGGCCAGCGATGGCAGCGGTGGCTACACCGCCACCGCCGCGATTTCCATCGCGGCCTGAGCCTTTCGCCCGCGGGGCCAAAGCCCTGCGGCTCCCGCGCGCTCGCCGCGCTCCTCCTCCGGCACCTGCCGCCACACCATGACCACCACCACACCAGCGACTTTCCGCCTGGCACGCCCCCTCCCCTGGGCAGCCACGGCCCTCGCGGCCTTCCTGTCCGCCGGACCCGCCGCAGCGCAGCAGCCTCCGCACGACGGACGCGAACCACCATCTCCCCCGCCAGAAGCCTACACGGCCTGCAAGGACCAGACCGAAGGCGCTTCGGTCACGCTGGCCATGCCCGACGGCGGGAAACTGCAGGGCACATGCCGCACAATGAATGGCACCCTCGTGGCCATGCCGGCCGGAGGCCCGCCGGGCGCCGGAGGCCCGCCGCCCGCCCGTTGAACCGATACCGAGCCCCCTGCCGATCGCCGATGCCCCGCCTCACGCTGCAAAGCAAAGCCTTCCTCGCGCTCAGCATCCTGCTGGCCGTTCTGCTGGCATTGTTCGTGGGTTTCTCCCGCCTGGGCCTGCAGCGGGGACTGGGGCCCTACATCGCGGAGATCGAACTCGGCCGGCTGGACTGGCTCGCGGGGCGGCTGGAACGCGTCTATGTGCTGCACGGGGGCTGGCAGACCCTGCGCACGCAGCCCGAGCTGTGGCGCCAGATGCACAAGCCCGGCGATGCGCTGCCCCGTGCGACCTTCGGTCCCGCGAAGCCCGTCCCGCCTGCCAGGCCCGGCGACCCGGGTGCCGCCGCGGCGCGACAGGGCGCGCGAACCCCACCCGCGACGTGCGACGTGGATGCCTATGCATTCAGCGACGGCAGCCCGCCGCCCCCCGCCGGGACGACTTCGGACAACGCCAGCCCGCCGCCCCCCGATCCCAACCAGCACGCGCTGTCGGTCCGCCTGGGGCTGATCGACGGCGACCGCCAGCTGGTCGCCGGCGTGCAGCCGGTGCCCGGCACGGCCCGGCGCGTGCTGCGCGGCCCCCGCGGGGAAGCCATCGGCCAGCTCGTGCTGCTGCCGCCGCTCGACATGGAAACCGAGACGGACCAGGCTTTCCTGCGCCAGCAACTGGTGTTCGTCGCCTGGACGGGCGCGGCCGGCCTGGTCCTCGCGCTCTGGCTGTCCTGGTGGCTGGCGCGGCGCTGGCTGGCCCCCATCGGCGCACTGGTCCACGGGGCACGCCGGGTGGCTGGCGGCCGGCTGGACACGCGCGTGCCGGTGCAGGGCGACGACGAACTGGCCCGGCTCGCCTCCACCTTCAACGACATGGCGGAGCAGCTCGCGAACCTGGAGGCCTCCCGCCGCCAGTGGATCGGCGACGTGGCACACGAACTCCGCACGCCCCTGGCGGCCATGCGCGCGGAGATCGAGGCCGTGCAGGACGGCGTGCGCACCTTCGACGACAGGACGGCGCTGCGCCTGCACCGCCAGGTGATGCGGCTGATCCAGCTGGTGGGCGACCTGCGCGCGAGCCTCGACGCGGCAGGCGACGCCACGCCTTCCGCCCCGGAGCCCGTACAGCCGCTGCCGCTGCTGTCGGAGGCCGTCGCCTCAATGCAGGCACGCTTCGACAATGCCGGCATCGCCCTGGACACATCGGCCGTGGACGCCTTCGCGGGCAGCCATCCACCGCCGGTGGTGCGCGGCGACCCGGCGCAGTTGCACCGCGTGTACCTCAACCTGCTGGAAAACAGCCTGCGCTACACCGAAACGGGCGGCCGGCTCTGCATCGCCGCACGCACCGAACGCCAGGCGGGCGACGGTGCCTGGCTCGTGCTGCAATGGGACGATACGGCCCCCGGCGTTCCCGCCCCCGAGCTGCCGCGCGTATTCGACCGGCTCTACCGTGCCGAAGCCTCCCGCACCCGTGCCGCGGGCGATACCGGCGGCTCCGGCCTCGGGCTGGCCATCTGCCGGGCCATCGTGCAGGCGCACGGCGGACGGATCACGGCCGAGGCCTCGCCGCTGGGCGGCCTGCGCATTCTTCTCACCCTGCCCTTGCTGGAGACACCCATCCATGACCGATGACCCCCAACGCATTCTGGTGGTCGAGGACGAGCCCGACATCGCGGATGTCGTCCTGGACTACCTTCGGCATTCCGGCTTCGAGGCCGAACACGTGGCCGACGGCCATGCAGCGATCGCCCGCCTTACCGGGCCCACGCCGCCGGACCTCACCCTGCTCGACATCATGCTGCCCGGCATGGATGGGCTGGAAGTGCTCCGGCAGGCGCGCCGGCGCACCGACCGCCCCATCATCATGCTCACGGCACGGGTGGAAGAGGTGGACCGGCTCATCGGGCTGGAACTGGGCGCAGACGACTACATCTGCAAGCCTTTTTCGCCCCGCGAGGTCGTCGCGCGGGTGCGCACGGTGCTGCGCCGCAGCACCGCCCACCCCTCGCCGGCCGCGCCTGACGCGCCCCTGTTGCTCGACGAGGCGTTCTGGCAGGTGCACCTGCGTGGCACCCCCGTTTCGCTCACGCCGCGCGAATTCCGCCTGCTGCAGGCCCTGGCGAGCCACAGAGGCCGGATCTTCTCGCGTGCCCAGTTGCTCGACATGGCGTACGACGACACGCTCGATGTGAACGAGCGCGCGATCGACAGCCACATCAAGAACCTGCGCCGCAAGCTGCGCGCCGCCGACGGCAGCGACCACGAGTGGATCCGGTCGGTGTACGGCGTGGGCTTCTCGCTGGAGCCGCCCACGGAGTGACGACCCGCGCATCGCGCTGATTTCCCACCGGCGGGCCCTGGCGCTTCCTACAGCGCCGCGGAGCGAAACCGTGTGTGATGGCTCCAGATCCGCACACAGGCCCGTCCATGTACCTTCCAGCCGACCGCACCGCCCGCTCCCGCGACGCCGGGCCCCGCCCCGCCCCGCCGGAGCGCCTGCCCGGCGGCCTGCGTTACGTCCACCCCGACACCCTGCCGGGACTCACCCGGGTGCTGCGCGGCAAGCACTTCAAATTCCGCACGCCCGACGGGCAGTGGGTGACGGACGAGGAGGAGATCGCCCGCATCCGCAAGCTGGCGATTCCCCCGGCCTATACGAATGTCTGGATCTGCCCGCTGCCCGAAGGCCACCTGCAGGCCACCGGTCTGGATGCGCGCGGACGCCGGCAGTACCGCTATCACCCCGAGTGGCGCCAGCAGCGCGACGAGGCCAAGTTCGAACGCATGCAGGCCTTCGGCAGGGCCCTGCCCCGCATCCGCGCCCGGGTGGCGCGAGACCTCCAGCCCCGGCGCGGCCAGCCCGCGCTCTCGCGCGCGGTGGTGCTGGCCACCATCGTCCGGCTCCTGGACACCACCTTCCTGCGCGTGGGCAACGAGGAATACGCGGCCGCCAACCGCTCCTACGGCCTGACCACGCTGCGCAACCGGCACGCGGGTGTGCGCGGCAGCACGCTGACCCTGCGCTTCCGCGGCAAGAGCGGCGTGGAGCAGCAGGCGACCGTGGACGACCCGCGCGTGGCCCGCGTGGTGCGCCGCTGCCAGCAGCTGCCGGGGCAGGAGCTGTTCCAGTACGAGGACGACGACGGCACGCGGCACACCGTGGGCTCGGGCGACGTGAACGACTATCTCCACGAGATCGCGGGCACGGACGACAGCGCGCCGGGGGGCGGCATGCGCTTCACCGCCAAGGATTTCCGGACCTGGCACGGCACGGCGCAGGCCCTGGAGCTCACGCGCATCGCCTGCACCCAGCCCGGGGGCGCCCCGGTCGCGACGGCCAAGCACATCCTGGCCGAAGTGGCGCGCCAGCTGGGCAACACGCCGGCGGTCTGCAGGAAGTCCTACATCCACCCCGCCGTGCTGGAACTCGGCACGCGGCTCGCATCGGACGCGGGGCCCGGCATGCAGGCGGTGTGGGAGCGCATCGGCGAGCGCGCCGCCGGCGCCCGGGGCCTCAGCGCCGTGGAGCGCCGGCTGATGGCCTTCCTGCAGGACACGGCCCGGGCCCGCGCACGCGCCGACAGGAAAAGCCGCGCCCGGCCTGCCGCCCCGGCGCGGCGCACGCGCCGCAAGGCGGCGGCCTGAGCGGCTGCCGCGTCAGCGGCCCACCATGTTGCCGGGCACCACCCACTGGTCGAACTGCTCGCCCGTCACGTGGCCCGACGCCACGGCCGCCTCGCGCAGCGAGGTGCCTTCCTTGTGGGCCTTCTTGGCGATGAAGGCCGCCTTGTCGTAGCCGATGTGGGTGTTCAGCGCGGTCACCAGCATCAGGGAGCGCTCCACCAGTTCGCCGATGCGCTCGCGGTTGGGCTCGATGCCCACGGCGCAGTGGTCGTTGAAGCTCACCATGCCGTCGGCGAGCAGGCGCACGCTCTGCAGGAAGTTGTGAGCCACCATCGGACGGAACACGTTCAGCTCGAAATTGCCGGAGGCACCGCCGATGTTGATGGCCACGTCGTTGCCGAAGACCTGCGCCGCCAGCATGGTGACGGCCTCGCTCTGCGTGGGGTTCACCTTGCCCGGCATGATCGAGGAGCCCGGCTCGTTCTCGGGGATCGTGATCTCGCCGATGCCGCTGCGCGGGCCGCTGGCCAGCCAGCGCACGTCGTTGGCGATCTTCATCATGCTGGCGGCCAGCGTCTTGAGCGCACCATGGGCATGCACCAGCGCATCGCATGACGCGAGCGACTCGAACTTGTTGGGCGAGGTGACGAAGGGCAGCCCCGTCAGCCGGGCCAGCTCCTTCGCCACGCCCTCGGCGTAGCCCTTGGGCGCATTCAGCCCCGTGCCCACGGCGGTGCCGCCCAGCGCCAGTTCGCAGAGGTGGGGCAGCGCATCGCGCACGTGCCTTTCGCCATGCGCCAGCTGGGCCACCCAGCCGGAGATTTCCTGGCCGAGCGTGAGGGGGGTCGCATCCTGCAGGTGCGTTCGCCCGATCTTCACGATGCCGTCGAACTCGGCCGCCTTCTTCTCCAGCGTGGCGCGCAGCTTCGCGATGGCGGGCAGCAGGCGGTGGGTGAGCGCCTCCACGGCCGCCACGTGCATGGCCGTGGGGAACACGTCATTGCTGGACTGGCTGCGGTTCACGTCGTCGTTGGGGTGGACCGCCCGGCCCTCGCCGCGCTCGCCACCGAGGATTTCGCTCGCGCGGTTGGCCAGCACCTCGTTCATGTTCATGTTGGTCTGCGTGCCGGAGCCGGTCTGCCAGACCACGAGCGGGAACTCGTCCGGATGCCGGCCGGCGGTGACCTCGTCGGCCGCGGCGATGATGGCCTCGGTCTTCTTCGCATCCTGCAGGCCCAGGGCATGGTTCACGCTGGCGGAGGCACGCTTGACCAGGGCCAGGGCATGGATGATCTCGCGCGGCTGGCGCTCGCCGGAGATGTCGAAGTTCTGCAGCGAGCGCTGCGTCTGCGCGCCCCAGAGCCGGTGGGCCGGGACTTCGATGGGACCAAAGGTATCGCGTTCCGTACGGGTGGACATGGATGGATTTCCGCTGGATGGAAGGTGTAAAGACCGGTGCAGCCACGCTGTGTAGGGTGCACCCCGGCAACGGCTGGCGCGTTCTCTTCGGGAACACGCTGGCGAGGAAGCCTCGTGTCGCAGCATAAATCAACGGAACGATTCTCATCCCCGCCCGTCCGGCCAAGCCCCGCTGGCGGACATGGTCTGTAACCAATCGATACAATAATGGACCGCACTGCATGCTGCGGCCCGCCCCACCATGTCCGCCCTTTCCAGCTTCGCCGTCACCGCCTTCATGCCGTCGCGTTACGACCCGCTGGTGGTGGCGGCCTCGTTCGCCATCGCGGTGCTGGCCAGCTACGTCACGCTGGACCTCGCGCGCCGGGTGCATGCATCGCAGAGGCACACCGGCGTGATCTGGTGGGCCGCGGGCTCGGTGGTGATGGGCACGGGCATCTGGTCCATGCACTTCCTGGGAATGCAGGCCTTCCAGCTGCCCGTCGCACTGGGCTTTTCCGGCGGCCTCACGCTGCTGTCCTGGCTCGCCGCGGTGCTGGCTTCGGCCCTGGCGCTGGGACTGGCCAGCCTGCAGCGGTTCGGCCGGTGGCAGATCATCGTCGGCGCGGCCTTCATGGGCACGGGCATCAGCGGCATGCACTACATCGGCATGGAAGCCATGAAGATGTCCATCGACATCGTGTGGGACCCGGTGCTGGTCGCGCTGTCGGTCGCGGTGGCGTTTTTCGCGTCGGCCACCGCGCTGTACATTTTCCAGTGGCTGATCCACATCCGGCAGGACCGGCGCAGGGCGTGGTACCAGGCGGCCGCGGCGCTGGTCATGGGCATCGCCATCTGCGGCATGCATTACACCGGCATGGCTGCCGCGTCGTTCCCCGAAGGCTCGATCTGCCTGAGCGCCGACGGCCTGGGCGGGCCCGGCCTCACGGCCATGGTGGTGCTGTCGTCCGGCATGCTCCTGCTGAGCACGCTGTTCACCTCCGTGCTGGACGCGCGCATGCAGAGCACCGCGCGGCAGCTCAACGCCTCCCTGCAGGAGAGCAACGCCCGCCTCACCGAAGCCAATGCCCAGCTGCAGAAGCAGGCCTTCGCGGACCCCCTCACCCTGCTGCCGAACCGGCTGCTGTTCGAGGACCGGCTGTCCCACGCCCTGCTGCGCCTGGACCGCCTGCGGCGCCGCGATGCAGGCCAGCGCCTGGGCGTGATGTTCGTGGACCTGGACGGCTTCAAGCCCATCAACGACTCCTTCGGCCATGCGGCGGGGGACGCCATCCTGCGCAGCGCCGCCGAACGCCTGCGGCTGCAGGCACGCGAAAGCGATACCGTGGCCCGCGTGGGCGGCGACGAGTTTCTGCTCCTGCTGGAAAACGTGAACGGCCCGGCCGACTGCCTCGCGGTGGCGCACCGGCTGCTCAACTCCCTCGGCCAGCCGTTCGAGGTGGCCGGCAAGACCGTGCAGATCGCCTGCTCCATCGGCATCGTCGTATACCCGGACCACGGCGAGCGCGACAAGCTTGTCGCGAACGCCGACGCCGCCATGTATGCCGCCAAGCGGGCCGGCGGCAACAGCTATGCGATGTTCGAGTCGCACATGGATTCCGACGCCACGGCCCAGCTGTCGCTCCAGCACGACCTGCGGCAGGCGATATCCCGCGGGGAACTGTCGCTGCACTACCAGCCCAAGATCGATGCCCGGCGCGGCCGCATCAACGGCGTGGAAGCCCTGCTGCGCTGGCGTCACCCGGAGCGGGGCAACGTCAGCCCGGTGGAGTTCATCCCGGTGGCCGAGCGTTTCGGCCTGATCGCGCAGCTCGGCAACTGGGTAATCGAGGAAGCCTGCCGGCAGATGGCCGCCTGGACCTGGGACGGGCTGCGCATGCGCGTGGCCATCAACCTCTCGGCCTACCAGTTGCGCGAAAGCGGGCTCGCCGACCGCATCCGGGAGGCCCTGCAGCGGCATGGCGTACCGGCCTCGCACCTGCTGTGCGAGATCACCGAATCGGTGGCGATGGAGGACACGCGTGCCACACAGCGGGCCATCGAGGAGCTGGGACGCATCGGCGTGTACCTGTCCATCGACGACTTCGGCACCGGCTACTCCAGCCTGCACTACCTGCGCAGCCTGCCGGCACGCCAGCTCAAGATCGACCGCAGCTTCGTGCGCGACCTGGAGGAGCAGGAAGACGCCCGCGCCGTGGTGGACGCCGTGGTGCGGCTGGCGCACGCCCTCGGCCTGCGCGTGGTGGCCGAAGGCGTGGAAACGGCAGGCCAGCGCGACATCCTGGCAGCCATGCACTGCGACGAACTGCAGGGCTTCTACTTCGCCCGGCCCATGCCGGCCGATACCCTGCTCGCATGGGCCGTGGGCGACAAGCCCGAGGGCGCGGCGGATTTCAGCCCGTCCATCATCGACCTGCAGGCGCTCGACCCCGCAGTGGACGCACCGGCCTGAGGTTCCACGGCCGGCAAGCGCTTGCCGGGGCGCGGCGCGATAATCACGGCCGTCAGTCCTACCTACAACGCATCCCCACCATGAGCACCACCATCCGGTACCACGACCTCGTGGAATCCGTCGCCGCGTCCCTGCAGTACATCAGCTACTACCACCCCGCCGACTTCATCGCCCACCTGGCCCGCGCCTACGAGCGCGAGCAGAGCCCGGCGGCCAGGGACGCGATGGCGCAGATCCTCACCAACAGCAAGATGAGCGCCACCGGCCAGCGCCCCATCTGCCAGGACACCGGCATCGTGAACGTGTTCCTGAAGATCGGCATGGACGTGCGCTGGGAAGGCTTCCCGGCCGGCCAGGGCCTGGAGGACGCCGTCAACGAAGGCGTGCGCCGCGGCTACAACCATCCCGACAACACGCTGCGCGCGAGCGTGGTGGCCGATCCGCAGTTCCTGCGCAAGAACACGAAGGACAACACCCCGGCCGTGATCTTCACGCAGATCGTGCCCGGCAACACGGTGGACATCACCGTCGCGGCCAAGGGCGGCGGCAGCGAGAACAAGTCCAAGATGGTCATGATGAACCCCAGCGACAACCTGGTGGACTGGGTGCTCAAGACCGTGCCCACCATGGGCGCCGGCTGGTGCCCCCCGGGCATGCTGGGCATCGGCATCGGCGGCACGGCCGAGAAGGCCGTCCTGCTGGCCAAGGAAAGCCTGATGGACGACCTGAACATGTACGAGCTGCAGGCCAAGGCCGCGCGCGGCGAGAAGCTCGACCAGGTGGAGGAACTGCGCCTGGAGCTGTTCGAGAAGGTCAACGCCCTGGGCATCGGCGCGCAGGGCCTCGGCGGCCTCACCACCGTGCTGGACATCAAGATCAAGATGTACCCCACGCACGCGGCCTCCAAGCCCGTGGCCATGATCCCCAACTGCGCCGCCACGCGCCATGCCCACTTCGTACTGGACGGCTCCGGCCCGGTGTACCTGGAGGCCCCGTCGCTGGACCTGTGGCCGAAGATCGACTGGGCGCCTGACTACAACAAGTCCCGGCGCGTCGATCTGAACCAGCTCACCAGGGAAGAAGTCGCCAGCTGGAAGCCCGGCGACACCCTGCTGCTCAACGGCAAGATGCTCACCGGCCGCGACGCTGCGCACAAGCGCATCCAGGACATGCTGGCCAGGGGCGAACCCCTGCCCGTGGACTTCACCAACCGCGTGATCTACTACGTCGGCCCGGTCGATCCGGTGCGCGACGAGGTCGTCGGCCCCGCCGGCCCGACCACCGCCACCCGCATGGACAAGTTCACCGACATGATGCTGGCCCAGACCGGCCTGATCGCCATGGTCGGCAAGTCCGAGCGCGGCCCGGTCGCCATCGAGGCCATCAAGAACCACAAGAGCGCCTACCTGATGGCCGTGGGCGGCGCCGCCTACCTGGTCAGCAAGGCCATCAAGCAGGCCAAGGTCGTCGGCTTCGCCGACCTGGGCATGGAAGCCATCTACGAATTCGACGTGGTGGACATGCCCGTGACCGTGGCCGTCGATGCCGGCGGCACCAGCGCCCACATCACGGGTCCGGCCGAATGGCAAAAGCGCATCGCCACGGGCGAGTTCAAGTCGATCGGCCTCGTGGCCGCCTGACGTGCCGGCCGCCACGCAGCGCCCCATCGGCGTGTTCGACAGCGGCGTCGGCGGCCTGAGCGTGCTGCGCGCGCTGCGTGCCGAGCTGCCGCACGAGCGCTTCGTCTATCTGGCCGACAGCGCGCATGCGCCCTACGGCGAACGCGGCGATGCCTACGTGGCGGAACGAACCCACGCCATCGCCGGGCATTTGCAGCGAACGCATGGCATCAAGGCACTGGTGGTGGCGTGCAACACCGCGACCGCGGCCGCCATCCACGAGGTGCGTGCCCGGCATCCCGGCCTGCCGCTGGTGGGCGTGGAGCCGGCACTCAAGCCCGCGCTGGCGCTCACGCGCACCGGCCGCGTGGGCGTGATCGGAACGCGCGGGACGCTGGCGAGCGCCAAGTTCCAGCGCCTGCAGGCCTCGCTGCAGGGCGCCGTCGAATTCGTGGTGCAGCCCTGCGACGGCCTGGCCCATGCCATCGAGCGCAGCACGGCCGACACCCACCCCGACGACCCGGCCACTGCCGAGATCCGCGCGCTCTGCGCCCGGTACACCGCAGCGCTCGGCCGGTTCGGCACCGCCCCCGGCGAGATCGACACGCTCGTGCTCGGCTGTACCCATTACATCTTCGCCGAGGATGCGCTGCGCACGCACACTGGCCCGCAGGTGCGCCTGGTGGAAACGGGTGAGCCCGTGGCGCGCCAGACACGCCGGCTGCTCGAGGCGGCCGGAACCCTGACGGCAGCCGACGGGCCGGCCACGGCCACGGCCACGGCCACGGCGAGTCTCTTCACGACCGGTGCCCTGCCCCTGCTGCAGGCGGCCGCACACCGCTGGCTGCAATTGCCCGCCTCGGCGTGCGCCATGGTGGAGGTGCCCCGGGAGGCGGCCTGAATCAAGAACCCACGGCGGTTTCAGCGCACGGCCTACACGGCGTGGCAGGGGACTGTACGAGGCTGTGGAATTCGCGCGTGCCACACGCACGCAGCGCTTTCCCGGCCTTGCGGCAGCACCCCACGGAACCACGATGGAACACAATGCCCAGCTCCCCCTCTCGCGGCGCGATCTATTGATCGCCAGCGCTTCATCGGCGGCGGCATCCGCCATGCCGGCCTCCGCGGCGACTCCGCCGGAGGCGGCCCCGGCGCCGGTCCATGCCGCCGTACGCCTCAGCGTCAACGGCGTGGCGCATGAGCTCGACCTCGATACCCGCACCACCCTGCTGGACGCGCTGCGCGAGCACCTGCGCCTGACGGGCACCAAGAAGGGCTGCGACCATGGCCAGTGCGGGGCCTGCACGGTGCTGGTGGACGGCCGGCGCGTGGTGTCGTGCCTGAGCCTGGCGGTCATGCACCCGGGCGCGAACGTGACCACCATCGAAGGCCTGGGAACGCCCGCCGCGCCGCATCCGCTGCAGGCAGCGTTCGTCAAGCACGACGGCTACCAGTGCGGCTACTGCACGTCCGGGCAGATCTGCTCGGCCGTGGGCGCCATCGACGAGTTGCGCAGCGGTGCGCCCAGCCACGCCAGCGCCGACATCGTGGCCCGGCCCATGCTGTCGGCCGAGGAACTGCGCGAGCGCATGAGCGGCAACCTCTGCCGCTGCGGAGCCTATTCCAACATCGTGGATGCAATCACCGAAGTCGCGGAGGCCCGGCCATGAAGCCCTTCAGCTATGAACGCGCGGCCTCGCCCGCGCAGGCCGCCGCCGCCATCGCCGCCCGGCCGGGCGCCAAATTCATCGCCGGTGGCACCAACCTGCTGGACCTGATGAAGCTGCAGATCGAGGCGCCGGCCCACCTGGTGGACGTCAACGGCATCGGCCTGGACACGGTGGAGCCCACGCCGCAGGGCGGGCTGCGCATCGGCGCACTGGTGCGCAACAGCGACCTGGCCGCCCATCCGCGCGTGCGGCGCGACTACGGCGTGCTCACGCGCGCCCTGGTGGCGGGCGCATCGGGCCAGCTGCGCAACATGGCCACCACGGGCGGCAACCTGCTGCAGCGCACGCGCTGCCCCTACTTCTACGATACCCACATGCCCTGTAACAAGCGCCAGCCGGGCAGCGGCTGCTCGGCCATCGGCGGTTTCAGCCGCCAGCTCGCGGTGATCGGCGGCAGCGACGACTGCATCGCCACCCACCCGAGCGACATGGCCGTGGCGCTGCGCGTGCTCGACGCCACGGTGGAAACCGTGCGTGCCGACGGCGCGACCCGCGTCATCCCCATCGCCGACTTCCACCGGCTGCCGGGCAACACCCCGCACATCGAGACCACCCTGCAGCCGGGCGAGCTCATCACCACGGTGACGCTGCCCGCGCCCGTGGGAGGCACGCACGTCTACCGCAAGGTGCGCGACCGGGCTTCCTACGCCTTCGCGCTGGTATCGGTCGCTGCCATCGTGCAGCGCGATGGCACGGGCCGCGTGGCACTGGGCGGGGTGGCGCACAAGCCCTGGCGCGTCGAGGCGGCGGAAGCCGCCATGCCACAGGGCGCGCAGGCCGTGGCCAGCCAGCTGCTGGCCGGCGCGCGCCCCACGCAGGAGAACGCTTTCAAGCTGCCGCTGGCCGAGCGCACGCTGGCCGCCGCCCTTTCCCAGGCCCGGAGCTGACCACCATGAAGTTCGACACCCCCGCCGCCACCAACCCCATCGACCAGCTCAAGGTCGTGGGCCGGCCCGTGAACCGCATCGACGGCCTGCTCAAGACCACCGGCACCGCGCCCTATGCCTATGAACGGCACGACGTCGCACCCGACGCGGCCTACGGCTTCGTCGTGGGATCGGCCATCGCGCGCGGCACCATCCGCCACATCGACCTGGAGCGCGCCCGGCATGCGCCCGGCGTGCTGGCCATCGTGACGGCGCAGTCGGCCGGCAAGCTGGGCCAGGGAAAGATGAACACCGCGCCGCTGCTGGCCGGCCCGCAGGTCGATCACTACCACCAGGCCGTGGCGCTGGTGGTGGCCGGCACCTTCGAGCAGGCCCGCGCCGCCGCACAGCTGGTGCGCGTGGAGTACGACCGCCGACCCGGCCGCTACGACCTGGCTGCCGCCAGGGACTCGGCCACCCGGCCCAAGGACATCAACGGCGACGCGCCCGACACGGCAGTGGGCGACTTCGCGGGCGCCTTCGCCGCCGCCCCCGTGCAGATCGATGCCACCTACACCACGCCCGACCAGTCGCACGCCATGATGGAGCCGCATGCCACCATTGCCGCCTGGAAGGGCGACGAGCTCACCGTGTGGACGTCGAACCAGATGATCGCCTGGGGCCAGGGCGAACTCGCGAAGACTCTCGGCATCCCGAAGGACAAGGTGCGGCTGGTGTCGCCCTTCATCGGCGGCGGCTTCGGCGGCAAGCTCTTCCTGCGGGCCGACGCGCTGCTGGCGGCGCTCGGTGCACGCGCGGCGAAGCGGCCGGTCAAGGTGGCGCTGCAGCGCCCGCTGATGATGAACAACACCACGCACCGGCCGGCCACCATCCAGCGCGTGCGCATCGGCACGGACGCGGAAGGCAGGATCCTCGCGATCGGCCACGAGTGCTGGTCGGGCGACCTGCCCGGCGGCCAGGCCGACGGCGCCGTCGATCAGACCCGCAGGCTCTACGCAGGTGCGAACCGCATGACCGCCACGCGCCTGGCCGAACTGCACCTGCCCGAAGCCAACGCCATGCGCGCGCCGGGCGAGACCACCGGCCACATGGCGCTCGAAATCGCGATGGACGAACTGGCCGAGAAGCTGGGCATGGATCCGGTGGAACTGCGCATCCGCAATGACACGCAGGTCGTGCCTGACACCACCGGGGAAAAGGGCGGTGACAAGCAAGACGGCAAGCGCCCTGAAAAGCCCTTCTCCCAGCGCCAGTTGGTGGAGTGCCTGCGCCTGGGCGCCGAACGCTTCGGCTGGAGCGCGCGCAATCCGCTTCCGGCACGGCGCCGCGAGGGCGCCTGGTGGGTGGGGCTGGGGGTGGCCGCGGCCTACCGCGGCGCGCCCGTCATGAAATCCGCCGCCCGCGTGCGGCTGGACGGACAGGGCCGCCTGCTGGTGGAAACCGACATGACCGACATCGGTACCGGCAGCTACACCATCATCGCGCAGACCGCCGCTGAAATGATGGGCGTGCCGCTCTCGCGCGTGGCGGTGCGGCTGGGCGATTCCGACTTTCCCGTCTCGGCCGGCTCGGGTGGCCAGTGGGGGGCGGCCAGTTCCACCTCGGGCGTCTATGCCGCCTGCGTGAAGCTGCGCGAGGCCGTCGCGCGGAAGCTGGGCCTGGACCCGGCCGATGCCCGGTTCGCCGACGGGCAGGTATCGGCTGGAGGCCGCAGCCTGGCGCTGGCCGATGCCGCCCGCGATGGCGAACTGGTGGCCGAGGACGGCATCGAATTCGGCGTGCTGGAGAAGGAAACCCAGCAGTCCACCTTCGGCGCCCATTTCGTCGAGGTCGCCGTGGATGCGTTCACTGCCGAGGTGCGCGTGCGCCGCATGCTGGCGGTGTGCGCGGCGGGCCGCATCCTCAACCCCCTCTCGGCGCGCAGCCAGGTGATCGGCGCCATGACCATGGGCGTGGGCGGCGCGCTGATGGAGGAACTCGCGGTGGACACGCGCCTGGGCTTCTTCGTCAACCACGACCTGGCCGGCTACGAGGTGCCGGTGCATGCCGACATCCCGCACCAGGAGGTGGTGTTCCTGGACGAGCCCGATCCCCGCGCATCTCCCATGAAGGCCAAGGGCGTGGGCGAGCTGGGCATCTGCGGCGTGAGCGCGGCCATCGCCAACGCCATCTACAACGCGACCGGCGTGCGCGTGCGGGACTATCCCGTCACGCTGGACAAACTGATCGCAGGGCTTCCGCGCCCGGCGGGCTGAGCTCGGCGCAGCGATGGGCCGCAGGCCTTGCCGCGCCGGGATCAATCCTGCCAGAGCGGTTCGCCTCCCCCTTCCAGGTAGGTCAGGTACACGCGGGTGTCGAACTCGTACTGGTGGTATTGCGGCTCCATGGACATGCACAGCTGGTAGAAGGCCTTGCCGTGGTCCCGCTCGCGCAGGTGAGCCAGCTCGTGCACGACGATCATGCGCAGGAACTCGTCCGGCACCTGCTTGAACATGGACGCCACGCGGATCTCGTGGCGGGCCGCCAGCCGGCCGCCCTGCACCCGCGACGAGGCCGTGTGCAGGCCCAGGGCATGGCGCATGACGTGGATCCTGCTGTCGAACACCACCTTGTTGACCGGCGCCGCATGGCGCAGGTGGCGCGCACGGAGGTCGGCCGCATAGCGGTAGAGGGATTTGTCGTCGCGCACCGCATGGGGACGCGGATACCTGCGCAGCAGCACGCTTCCCAGTTCCGAGGCATCCGCGAGCGCGGCCACCTGTGCGCGCAGTGCCTCGGGATAGCCCTGCAGGTAGGGCATGGGATGGCGGGGAGGAAGGGAGGTAGCGGGCATGCGGAAATCACGCCCCGGAGGACCGCCGCGGCACGGAGGACGCGGCCCCCGCCGGGGCGGCAATGGCAGGCGCGAAACGGGAAGGCCGCGCGATCAGTGCAGATGCCGGGGCCTGCGGCCGCCGCCGCCGTGCCCCCCACCGCCGGGGCCGCCAGACCCGCGAGGAGGCTTGCCGATCTCCAGCGAATTCACCAGGGCATCGAAGCGCTGCGAGAACAGCTTGTCGATCTCGGCCACCACGCCGCCCAGCTCGGCACCGTCGAAATGGCGCTCCATCATGTGGACCACGTCCTGCACCAGCAGGTCGCGCTGCACCTGCATGATGGCCGCCGGCGTGGGCCCCACGAAGAGCATGACGAAATCATCGCGCGCCTCGGTGCCGTCGTCTTCCTCGTCCTCGTCGAACTCGGTGTCGTAGAAGGTGACCTCGAGGGCCGCCCCCTGCTCGGACAGCTCGTTGAGGCTCATGCACATCTCGTCGAGCGACTGGCGGAAATCCTCGTCGCCGTGCACCGTCCAGCAGATGTTCAGCACGTGCTCCTTGGCATCGAACTCGATGCCGGGCTCTTCCTCGTAGGCGCTGGCCGCGCCGTCGGCCAGCGAACGGGCGCCCGCGTACTTCCAGAGCGGCTTCAGAGCGTCCTGCAGCTGCTCGAACGTGGTGTCGGCACGCATCTGCACCTGGCCGTGGACATGGATTTCAAAAGGAGCGTTGTAACTTGACATGATCGAATCGTAGTGGTGCCCCGAGCCGGGATCGAACCGGCACGCCCCTTCGCAGGAAGCGGCGGATTTTAAGTCCGCAGTGTCTACCAATTTCACCATCGGGGCGCCGGCTGCGCCGCCCGGGCTCCGAACCTGAGCGTAACCCCGGAGCGGGGTGCGTGCAATGTCCGCATGGCCTCCCGGGGCGCAGGCAGGCGATGCCTGCCTGCACGGCAAAGTGAAAAGGGAAGCCGCAGCTTCCCTTGTATCGACCGAAATGGGTGCCGTGCGTTCCGGCAGTTGCGCCACGGCCGCAGGGCACCTCACCCCGGCCGCGGAAACCGTCCATTATGTACCAAGTCGGGCAAAGCCCCCTGCCGGGGGCCCGCGCACCGCAGACGCTTCAGGCCTCCTCGTACTCGATGGCGAAATCGCTGTCCGCCACGCCCAGCCGGATGTGGCGGATCGACTTGGCATCGACCGAGCTCTGCAGGAAGCGCATCGCCAGCCGCGGCAGCAGGTTCTGGGTGATGATCCCGTCCACCATCCGGGCACCGGATTCCACCTCGGTGCAGCGCTGGCGGATGAGCTGCACGGCGGCATCGTCGATGTCCAGCACGGCGCCGTGGCGTTCGGCGATGCGCGTCTGGATGCGCTGGAGCTGCAGGCGGATGATCTGCTCGAGCATCGCGTCAGAGATCGGGTAGTACGGCACCACCACCAGCCGGCCCAGCAGCGCGGCCGGGAACTTCTCCAGGAGCGGCTTGCGCACCGCCTGGGCCAGCGCCTCCGGCTGGGGCGCCAGCTCCGGGTCCCGGCACATGCCGGCGATCAGTTCCGAGCCCACGTTGGAGGTCAGGATGATGACCGTGTTTTTGAAATCGATGTAGCGGCCCTCGCCGTCTTCCATCCAGCCCTTGTCGAACACCTGGAAGAACAGTTCGTGCACGTCCGGGTGGGCCTTCTCGATCTCGTCGAGCAGCACCACGCTGTAGGGGCGGCGGCGCACCGCCTCGGTCAGCACGCCACCCTCGCCGTAGCCCACGTAGCCGGGCGGCGCGCCCTTGAGCGTGGAGACGGTGTGCGCCTCCTGGTACTCGCTCATGTTGATGGTGATGAGGTTCTGCTCGCCGCCGTACAGCGCCTCGGCCAGCGACAGCGCGGTCTCCGTCTTGCCGACGCCCGACGGGCCGGCCAGCAGGAACACGCCGATCGGCTTGCCAGGGTTGTCCAGCTGGGCGCGCGCGGTCTGGATGCGCCGCGTGATCGCCTCCAGGCCATGGCGCTGGCCGATCACCCGCTTCTCCAGTGTGTCGGCGAGCGTCAGCACGGATTGCACCTCGTCGCGCACCATGCGGCCCACGGGGATGCCCGTCCACTCGGCCACCACGGCGGCCACCACGCCCGCGTCCACCACGGGCTGCAGCAGCGGATCCTCGCCCTGCAGGCGGGCCAGGTCCTGGCGCAGCGCACCGAGCGCCTCGGGCGTGGCAGCCCCCTGGGGCACCGCCGCGCCCTGCTCCGCACCGGCGGCAGCCGCATTGCCGCTGCCGGCCTCCAAAGGAGCCGGCGCCGTCTCCGTGCCCGCGGGCTTGCCCGCCGGCTTCAGCAGCGCCGCCTCCGCGTCCACGATCTGCTGCACCAGCACCTTCTCGCGCTCGAACCGCTCCTGCAGTTCGACCTTCTCGGCCTGCAGGCGCTCGATCGCCGTGCCGATGTCGGCGAAGCGGCCGGCATCACCCACGCCCAGGCCCAGTTCGCGCTGCACGATGCCCTTCTCGACTTCCAGCGCCTCCAGCTGCCGTACCACCGATTCCAGCCGCGCGGGCGTGGCATGCAGGCCCAGCGCCACGCGCGAGCAGGCGGTGTCCAGCAGGCTCACCGCCTTGTCGGGCAGCTGGCGCGAGGGGATGTAGCGGTGCGACAGCGTGACTGCCGCGGCCACGGCGTCCTCGCCGATTCGCACCTTGTGGTGGCCTTCCAGCTTCGCGGCCACGCCGCGCAGCATGTGCACCGCCTTGGCCTCGTCCGGCTCGTGGATCTGCACGAGCTGGAAGCGCCGGGTCAGCGCCGGGTCCTTCTCGATGTATTTCTTGTACTCGGCCCAGGTGGTCGCGCCGATGGTGCGCAGCACGCCGCGCGCCAGCGCCGGCTTGAGCAGGTTGGCGGCATCGCCCGTGCCCGCCTGCCCGCCCGCGCCGACCAGCGTGTGCACCTCGTCGATGAACAGCACGATGGGCACCGTGCTGGCCTGCACTTCGTCGAGCAGGGAGCGCAGCCGGTTCTCGAACTCGCCCTTCATGCTCGCGCCGGCCTGCAGCAGGCCGATGTCCACCACGCGCAGCTGCACGTCCTTGAGCGGCGGCGGCACGTCGCCCGCAGCGATGCGCAGCGCGAGGCCTTCCACCACCGCGGTCTTGCCCACGCCGGCCTCGCCGACCAGGATGGGGTTGTTCTGGCGCCGGCGCATGAGGATGTCCACCATCTGGCGCACTTCCTCGTCGCGGCCGGTGACCGGATCGAGCTCCTGCAGGCGTGCGCGCTCGGTCAGGTCCACCGTGTAGCGCTTGAGGGCCTCGCCGGGCCCGGCCGCCTCGGCGGTGGCGCCGCTCGCCTCGCCGGGCACGCCGCCCAGGCCGCTGCCGTCCGCGGCCTTCAGGCGCGACTCCGGAGAATCCGGCAGCAGCCGGCCGAACACCTCGCTCAACGCGGGCTCGCCCAGCTTGTTGAACTCCGCCGAAATCGCGCGCAGCTCGTTGGCCAGCACGCGCGTGCGCACCATGCCCGACAGCCAGTAGGCGCTGCGGATCTGCGATTCGCCGTACATCAGCGTGGCATACACCCAGCCGCGCTCGATCGAGGATTCGATCTGCGCCGAGAAATCGCTGATCGAGGTCGCGCCCCGCGGCAGGCGGTCCAGGCTCTGCAGCACGTCGGCCGCGAGCCGGTCGGAATCCACGGCGAAATGGCGCAGCAGCCGGATCAGGTCGGAATCCGTCTCCTGCAGCAGCTGGTGCAGCCAGTGCACCAGTTCCACGTACGGGTTGCCGCGCAGCTTGCAGAACACGGTCGCGCTTTCCAGCGACTTGAAGAGCAGGGGATTGAGCTTGCCGAAAAGGGCTTGCCGGCTGATTTCAGACATGGGACCTCGCGGATGGAAATGAAAATCGGTGAAGGGATGAACAGGAGGGAAACGGGCAACGGTGCCGCACGCTAGTGCGCCTCGGCCGCCGGGACGGGCCCGGCCCGCGCCCCCGCGCCGGCATCCGCGGAGGCTCGCCTGCGCGACGCCAGCCACAGTTCGGGATCGAGCCGGAAATCGTCCGGATCGCGCTGTGCAGGGCCGGAGAACGACCACGTCGTCCATCCCAGCCGGACGCTGCCGCCGAGCTGGCAGGGCGGGACATCCTCGCGGCGCAGGATCAGCTCGTAATCCCAGGCGAACTCGATGCCGACGTAGTTGCGCACCCAGTCCACCAGCGCCCGGAAGTCTTCGCCGCCCGGCAGGAAGCGCTCGTACTGCGCGAGCGGCAGCGGGCCGATGCGCAGCCGGAACTTGCCCTGCGCGTCGGGCACGCGGCTGCCCACCACCGTGTCCACGCCCAGGCGCGCGTTGCGCGGCACGCGCGACAGCGTGGTCTGCTGCTCCGGGTCCAGCTCCAGGTAATGCAGCGTGAACTCGACCAGCTCCACCGGCACTTCGAAGAAGATCCGCAGGGCCGACACCAGGCCTTCGGGATTGCGCGTCCAGCGCGTCCAGTGGCCCGCCAGGTACTGCTTGGCATGGTCCGGCACGGTGTCGCGGTCGCGTTGCGACGCCTCGCCATAGCCGATCAGGCTGCGCAGGTGGCGCCCGAACAGGTCGTTGTCCGGGCGGTCGAGCGAGGTCACCGGCTGCGCGTCGGACCACGCCCGGAAGAACAGCAGCAGCAGCCGGTGGTGGAAGATGTCAGAGAAGCGCGCGATCGTCGGGTCGTCGTGCTGCCGCAGCCGCTCGCGCACGTACTCGGTCAGGTGCGTGGGCAGCGGCCCGTTGGGACCGTACAGGCCGAAGTTCCAGACCGTGAGGCGCTCGGGCTGGCCCGCGGTGGCCGGCAGCACTTCCGCGAGGGTCGCGGGCGCGAAGGCCAGCGACGGATCCTGGCCCAGGCGCAGCGGCTCGTCCCGAGGCCGCAGGGCCTTGCCGAAGCGCGGATGGCCGCGGCTTCGCGCCTGCAGCACACGCAGCGCGAAGAACAGGTCGAACGGATGCGGATCGCGCCGCAGCCGCTGCCAGAACCCCGAGGCATCCAGGCCGGCCTCCGGCGCGGGCGCGTGGTCGCTCATGCCGCGGGCCTCTGGCCGGGACGCACCTTCCAGCGCGCGATCGCGCCCCGCTGCCGCGACCGCAGCGACAGTTCGGTATAGCTGTTGACGCCCACGTGCCGGGCGAAGAAGCGCTCCAGGATCGACGCGAGGGGCCAGGGACTCACGCCCGCGAGCGGCCCTTCGTCCACCCCCAGGGTGATGCCCACGCCGCGGCCATAGACCAGTTGCCCGTGTTGCGGCAGCCGGCGCGTGACCGGCGCGATTTCCAGCGAGCGGATCGCTGCGATCTGGCCGGACAGGTCGCGGTCCCCGTGGTCGATGTAGAGCCGCAGCAGATCGCGCAGCGTCGCTGCGCCCTCTTCCTCCGACAGGTCGCTCATCGCCAGGTAGTTGAGCGACAGGTGCGATATCAGCCGCCACGTCATCTCGTTTTCCGCGATGCTGGCCGTGGGCCGCGTCGGGCCGGCCACCGTGCGCACCGAGGCCACGGGCGCGGATTCCACCAGGGTGAAGTCGCTCTGCTCGCCCTTGCCCCCCATGAGCAGCGGCAGGTCGCGGTTGGTGCACAGCACCCGCACGCTGAGCTGCTTGAGATCGTCCGCGAACGGCGCCGCGCGCTGGTCCACCAGCGAGATGAACACCTCGCTGCCCAGGTATTGCGTACGCGGCCCGAAGCGCGTCGCATGTTCCGAGAAGAGGCGTGGCTCCCTGCGCACGGCGAAATAGGCCTGTTCGCTCGCCCGCAGGCCGTGCACCGATGCGAAGAACGGCACGAAATCCTGGTCCTTGAGCTGGCCTTCGCGGTGACCCGTCACCGCCAGGACGGAATAGACCTCGAAGTCGCGCGGCCGCGTCCGGTCCGGCACCACGTGGTATTCGTTGACGCCCGGGGACACATGGATGCGGTCGGCCGGACGCTCGAACAGGTTGATCGCCGGCACGCAGTGCAGCAGGAACTTGTGGCGGTCCACCTGCGCCTCCAGCGAAGGCTGTGCGCGCCGCAGCAGGAGCGTGATCCCGACCTGGGCACCCGGCACGCGGTCGAGCGCTTCCCGCAGGCCCCGGATCGAGAAAAAGCGGAACCGCGCAGGGAACGCGAAATACTCGTGCAGCAGACGGTGCCCCTGGAATGCCCGGTGGGTGTAGGGCAGCAGGGCCTGGGACTGCTCGTACCCCTCCGGCTGCACGGACTCCGCCGGCAGCTGGGCCCAGACCTTGGAGGCGTCCTGCGGGTCGTGGACGATCACGCCCATGACGGACTCGTGGATCAGTTCCTGCAGGTGCGACGCCACGGCATCTCCCGCGGAGATGTGCAGATCGAGCCGGTCCATGCGCAGGTTGCGCCACTGCGCGGCGCCGCGCACCGACAGCGTGAAACGCAGGTGCCCCGCGGCCTCTTCCGCCAGGCCGAAGCGCGACAGCGGCAGATCCAGCGGCGGCCCTCCCAGGCGGGCCTGCAGCAGATCGACGGGCCAGAGCGTGACCGCATGCCCGGTGCGGAAGTCGCACGGCGTCTGGTCTTCCGCGGTCTTGCGCGCGCGGATCACGCTGCCGGCCTCCAGGGTGTAGCCCTCGATCAGGCTGCCTTCCGTGCCGCTCGGCTCCATCTGGACGACCACCATCGACGGCGTGGGGGCCAGGTAGTGGGGGCAGACCATCTCCAGGATGCGCTGGGAGAGGCGCGGAAACTCCGCGTCCATCTTCATCTGGATGCGCGCCGTGAGGAAGCTGAAGCCCTCGAGCAGCCGCTCCACGTACGGATCGGCCACCTCCAGCTCGCGCAGCGACAGCCGCCCGGCGACCTTCGGGAAGGCGGCAGCGAACTCCGCGCCCAGTTCGCGCAGGTAGCTCAGCTCCCGGTTGTAGTACTCGACCAGCCGCGGATTCATGTCAGAAAAGCTCCAGGCCGCGCCACCGCGGCCGTCAGGCGGGCCCGCCCGGGGCGGCCCATTGCACGCAGCCTCACCGCTGCTCGGACACGGACACCTGCCCGGTCTCCAGGTCGAGGCTGGTCTTGAGCAGCAGCTCCAGCGGATAGGGCGAGGACCAGAACTGGCAACGGATTTCGAACTGCAGGGTGTTGTGGTGGTTGAACAGCTTGCTGGAGGGCGCCAGCGCCACGCTCAGGGTATGGGGCAGGATGCGGGGCTCGTGCTGGAGGATCGACTTCAGGATGGCCGCTTCCACGTCCTTCCAGTCCAGCTCCGACAGCAACTGGCCGGCCAGCGGCTTCATGCCGAAGTTCAGCACCGACCGCTCGGCGTGGGGCAAGCCCTCGAAATCGATGTGCGACGACGCGTCCGACGCGTTCAGCAGCCAGTTCAGGTCGCGCAGCAACGCCTGCCGCAGGCGCGCCTCGGTCACATAGACCGCCTCGGCCCGCTCCGTGCGCCGGGAGGGCTCGTGGTCGGTCAGCCGGTCCAGCAGCGCCGGCTGCAGCCGGTCCTTGCCATGCCCGTACTTCTCCCTGCCCTGCGTCGCCATGGCCTGCGCGCTCCGGTCAGTGGGACAGCTTCACCCGGCGCACGTCGAGCAGCGCGGCGTCGCCCTGGTCCGTGGCCCATACGCGCTGGCCCCAGCCCGTCGCCTGGTCGTCTCCCAGCTCTCGCCATTCGGTGGCCCGTGCCAGCCGGATCTCGTCGCGCTCCGCGGTCTCCGAGCCCGGATAGCGCGTGGGGATGAAGCCATGCATCACGCCGCCGTTCCGGAGCGTGACCTCGCAGGCCGACCAGACCAGATCGCGCAGGTCCTGCGGCTTCTCGAAGGCGATCTGCGACACGCTGGAGAACGGCACCCAGTAGTAGCTGCCGTTGGCATACAACTCGCAGACCGGGCCCAGGCGTGCGTCGGAATCGGCGATCCACTCGAACGCCTCGCCGTCGATTTCGCCGGCCGACGCCGGTGCCTGTTCGAACGCGGCGGCGCGCAGTTCCGCGGCCTGGCTTGCGCGGCCCTCGGCCAGGCACTGCAGGCCTTCCACCATCCATCCGAGCCATTCCGGAGGCTCGCCGACGATGTTGGGTGTGCGCTTGCCCGCGAACACGTCGCGGCGCGCGACCTCGCACAGGATCACCTCGCGGTAGGCACGCGCCATGGCTTCCGCCTTGCGGTCCAGCTGCGCGCAGATCTGCAGCTGGTCCAGCGCCTTCTGCCACTCGCCGTACACCGCCAGGACCTGGAAATAGAACACCCGCAGCGACGCATCCTGCGGCTTGGCCCGGATCGCGTCCTTGAGCTCGGCCAGCTGGCGGTCCAGCGGGCGCTTGAAATCGAAATTCATGGATTGCATGCGGTGGTCCGCAAAAATAGTTATGGGTTCTCCGCTGGCGGGGAACCGGCGGCAGGGGCGCGCCCTGCCACGCCGCCCTGCCGCCCAGCGGGCGCGGCAGCAGGCTGCCGCACGCCCCGGAGGATCAGTTGCCCGCCTGCTTCACCGACGGCAGCTTCGACACCAGCCGCAGGGACACGGTCAGGCCTTCGAGCTGGTAGTGCGGGCGCAGGAAGAACTTGGACGTGTAGTAGCCCGGATTGCCTTCCACTTCCGCCACCTGCACCTCGGCCGCGGCCAGCGGCTTGCGGGCCTTGGTCTCCTGCGAGGAGTTGGCCGGGTCGCCGTCCACGTAGTTCATGATCCAGTCGTTGAGCCAGCGCTCCATGTCGGAGCGTTCCTTGAACGAGCCGATCTTGTCGCGCACGATGCACTTGAGGTAGTGCGCGAAGCGGCAGCACGCGAACATGTAGGGCAGGCGCGCCGACAGGTTGGCGTTGGCCGTGGCGTCCGGATCATAGTATTCGGCCGGCTTGTGCAGCGACTGCGCGCCGATGAAGGCCGCCACGTCGGAATTCTTGCGGTGCACCAGCGGCATGAAGCCGTTCTTGGCCAGTTCGGCCTCGCGCCGGTCGCTGATGGCGATCTCGGTCGGGCACTTCATGTCCACGCCACCGTCGTCCGTCGGGAAGGTGTGCGCCGGCAGGTTGTCCACCGCGCCGCCGGACTCCACCCCACGGATCGAGGTGCACCAGCCGTAGTACTTGAACGAGCGGTTGATGTTCACGGCCATCGCATAGGCGGAGTTGGCCCACGCGTATTTGCTGTGGTCGCCTCCGGCCGTTTCCTCCTCGAAGTCGAACTCGTCCACCGGGTTCGTCTTGGCGCCGTACGGCAGGCGCGCGAGGAAGCGCGGCATGGCAAGGCCGATGTACTTCGAATCGTCGGAATCGCGCAGGCTGCGCCACGCGGCGTACTCGGTGTTGGTGAAGATCTTGGTCAGGTCACGGGGATTGGCCAGCTCCTGCCAGGAATCCATCTGCATCATCGCGGGAGACGCGCCGGCGATGAACGGGCAGTGGGCGGCAGCGGACACCTTCGCCATCTCGCCGAGCAGTTCCACGTCGGGCGGGCTGTGGTCGAAATAGTAGTCGCCCACCAGGCACCCGAACGGCTCGCCGCCGAACTGGCCGTATTCCTCTTCGTACACCTTCTTGAAGATGGGGCTCTGGTCCCAGCCCACGCCCTTGAAGCGGCGCATGTTCCGGTGCAGTTCCTTCTTGGAGATGTTCATCACGCGGATCTTGAGCAGCTCGTCCACCTCGGTGTTGTGGACCAGGTGGTGCAGGCCGCGCCAGGCACCCTCGAGCTGCTGGAACTCGCTGTGGTGGATGATCAGGTTGATCTGCTCGGAGAGCTTGCGGTCGATCTCGGCGATGATGGCCTGGACGGTCTGGTAGGCGTCGTCGGACAGCGTGGACGAAGCGGCCAGGGCCTGCTGCGCCAGCGTCTGCACGGCCGATTCGACCGCCTCGCGCGCCTGGTCGGTCTTGGGCTTGAATTCCTTCTGCAGCAGCGAGGTGAATTCGCTGCCTTCGAGCGTCTGGGTGCCCTGCACCGCGTCCAGAGAGGTCGTCGTGTTCATGCGGCTGTCCCTTTCACTGAGCGTCGTCGGACTTCTCGGTCACGCCGCCGGCAGGCCGGTTGGGCATCGCGGCCAGCGACTTGAGCAGCGCCGGGTCCTTCAGCACCTTGCCGATCAGTTCCTCGGCGCCCTGCTTGCCGTCCATGTACGACAGCAGGTTGTGCAGCTGGGTCCGGGCTTCCAGCAGGGAGTTGAGGGCGCCCACCTTGCGCGCGATGGAGGCGGGGGAGAAGTCGTCCATGCTCTCGAACGTCAGGTCGATGTGCAGGCGGCCGTCGCCCGTCAGCGTGTTGGGCACGTTGAAGGAAGCACGCGGCTTGATCGACTTCATGCGGGCATCGAAGTTGTCGATGTCGATGTCGAGGAACTTGCGGTCCGCGATCTCCGGCAGGGGGTCCACCGGCTTGCCCGAGAGGTCCGCCATCACGCCCATGACGAAGGGAATCTGCACCTTCTTCTCGGAGCCATAGATCTCGACGTCGTACTCGATCTGCACGCGCGGGGCGCGGTTGCGGGCAATGAACTTCTGACCGCTCTTGCCGGTCTTGCTTAAGGTCACCATAGTGAATCTTCTCTCTCGTAAGGCTAAAAACAGAGATCGGCCGGCCTTCACCGCCTGTGCGGGCGCACGGCGGGCCCTCCACCACCTCTTCCGGCAGCGTGCCTGCTGAACAAGTATCCAGCCGGCAACAAAATACCGCTGTTACATTTCGTTTTCCAAATCAGGACGACGGGTTTTGCCCTCCCGTGATCGTCTCGACCTGGCCCACGCTGTCGGGGGACAGTTCGCGCAGGATCTCGAGGAAGCTCAGGCCCATCAGCCTGGCCGCCCGGCGGATCAGCAGCGGTGCGGGATTGGTGGGCTCCGTGCGCTCCAGGAACTCGGCCACCAGCAGCAGCTGCGCCAGCGCGTCGTCGCGGGTCCGCAGCCCTGCCGGCCGGGTGGCCACCCCGGCGGGCTCGCCAGCCGCGACAGCCCCCGCCGTGACGGCGACGGCTCCGGAAGCGACTCCATCCTCCGGCGCCGCCGCGGCGGCGTCGGCCACCCCGATGGGCGCATGCGGCACCAGGTCGTTCAGTACCACCAGCAGCGACTGGAACTGCTCCAGGTCCGGCACCTGCGAGCTTTCCAGCCGGTCGCGGAACGTCGTCTGCAGGCTGCGCAACGCTTCGCTGGCCGTGCTCCAGGCGCGCAGGGACTCGTCGCCCTGCTGCCACGCCTGCGCCAGCGCCACCCGGAGTTGATCCAGCGATATGCGCGCGCCGCCTTCGGCAGCGGTGCCGCGCGCCACCGCCTCTGCATCGCGCACGCTGATCGAGCCGCCGGGCAGCCGCACGAAATCCTGCTGGCGGAGATCGCGCAGCAGGCCGGTGATCTCGTTCAGCGACGACACGGCATTCATGCGCATGAAGTAGTCGCCGTCCTCGGGCAGCGGGTGCAGGTCGTCCCAGTACCGCGCGAACATCCCGGCCATCAGCTGCACGCCCTGGGACATGCCGCGCACGCCCTGGATGTTGGTCAGCGCCCGGCACAGCAGGGCCGCGACGCGCGCGTCCTTCGTGCGCACGAGCAGTGCGCGGGCGCGGCGCTCCACATCCCGCCAGTCCGGCGGCTCGGCGGGAATCACCATCTCCCCGAACTGCTGCTCCGGCTTGCCGGTGGCCGCGGTCTCCAGGGCCAGGAACTCCGCGTCGTAGGTCAGGTCCTGGCCGCAGGGCGGCATGTCCGCGGCAGGTTCAAGAAGCTCTTCGATGTCGATCATGATGGAGTGGTCGGTCCAGTGCGCCCCGCGCCACGGTGCGGGGCACTATGCATTCGGGCCTCCGCCGAAAAGACGCAGGAACAGGCTTTCGTTGGGGTCGCCCCAGTGCTCGCAGCTGCGGCCCCCGGCTCCGGGCGGATGGGACCACCAGAAGCTGGCGGCCTGCCCAGCACGCAGGATGTCGCGCCCGCGGGAAAACATCGCCTCGCCACGGCCGGCAGCCCCGCCCATGCCGAGGTCGGAGAGGATGCCCGCCATGTCGGCGCCCTGCCCCTTGCCGTCCGCCGCGGTGGCGGTGAAAGGCCATGGCAACCGGGAGAGACGGCTGTCGAGCGCATCCGCCGGCAGGGCCAGCCTGCGTGCCTCGATGACGGCATCGCAGGCCTCCGAGAAGAACTGTCCGAGCACGCCATCGGCGGCCAGCGACTGCCGGCCGCTCTCGCCCACCGCCATCACGGTGAGCGGATAGCAGCGCCCCACGCGGTCGATGCTGGGCGCGAGCACGCCGCACGAGGGCGCGGCCCCCTTGCTGCCGCTGGCCACGAAGGACCACAGCGGCGCCTGCGTGAACGTGCGCTCCCAGTCGCCATGCGCGGTGGACCGGAGGTGCCCCAGGCCGTGGCTCAGCCACTCGTCCCAGGCGCCGCTCATGGCCCGCGGCATGCGCCGGCCCACGAAGTCCCCCTGGCCGGGCAGCTTCCCGAACCAGGCCACGCGCGGCTGCGCGCGGGACCACGGCATCAGAGATTGCCAGGACACGCGAATTCCTCCATGGCCTTGAGGCGGAACGGGTTGAGCACGCTGCCCGTGGTGACCTCGAAGCGCAGCTTGCGCCCGCCGATATCGAAGGCAGCGACGAAGCGCTCGGGCGTGCTGCCCGGCAGGATCTGGGCCTTGTCGAAGAAACGATGCACCGCCCAGGGACCCTCGGTCACCAGGCCGGTGTTCTCGGCGCCGCCCCCGGTGAGCTGCAGGCGCACCTGGCCCGTGCCCCGGGTACCGGGCCAGGTCATCGACTTCGGGATCTGCGGGCCGTGCTGGTAGCGCAGCACCTCGCCATCGATGTCCAGCACCATCTGCGAGATGGAGGCGTCCATCTCCAGCGGCTTGATGTCCATGCGGATGGACGGGACCTTGCCGCCCGCCCGGAAATACACGTCGCGGATGGTCGCGGCGCGCTGGAACGACGCCAGCGCGGCCGATCCGCCGACCGGCGTTCCATCGACGCCCTGGCGGAAGCGCCAGGGCGTGGCGGAGATGTCCACCATCGGCTGCAGGGTGTTGCGGAAGAACTCGTCCATCATGCCGCCCGGCGAGAACAGGCTGGCGAAGTCATCGCTCGTCACGTCGCTGGACGATCCCTTGGTGAAGGGATAGCGCCCGCCGATCGCGCGGCGGCAGAACGTCCCGATCGTGGCATTGAGGTTGCTGCCCACGGTCGCGCGCACATCGCGGCCGACCAGCGCCGACGTGGACGATGCCAGGTCCTCGTACATGGTGTTGAGCGGCGGCGGCACGCGCTTGGCCTCCATGCGGACGCGCTCCAGGGCCGGCGACAGCGACGCGGGGACGGTGCCGCCGGCACTGATCTGCTGGCGCGCGGACGAGATGACCGCGGCCGCTTCGTTGAGCACCTGCAGGCTGGCGGTAATGGGCGCGGGGCCCGACCCATTGGAGGCGGCGAGGCGGCGATATTCGCGGAAGCGGAAATCCACCAGGTCGGCTTCCAGGTTGCTGCTGGTGGCAGCGAGCCCGCCGACGTTCACCCGCTTGCCGGTCAGGCGGCTGAGCTGCTCCTGCTCCTCCTTGATGCGGTTGATCTTCTCGCCCAGCCAGCTGCTCGTGCTGCTGCCTCCGGCACCGGGTTTCTGCCCCAGCGTGGTTTCCTTGGCCACCGCGCGGATGAATTGCTCCAGGCTGGAATTGGCGGACGAATACAGCCGCGCCTGCTCGCCGGCCTGGTCGAGCGACGCCATCTGCACGGGCCGCACATCGGCGAGGAAGTCCTCCCAGACCTTGGCGTATTCCATGAGATAGAGGCGCTTGACCTCCTGCGCGAGCTGGCCGGTCATGACCTCGTTGGCCACGCTGCGCTGCCCCTGGGCCTTGCCCAGCACCCAGGTCTCCTCCTGCGCCAGCAGCGTGGTCACCTTGGGCAGTTCGTGCGAGAACACGCCGTAGTAGCCGTCATAGGTGAAGAGCCCCGAGATCCCCTGGGTGAGCGGCTTGCCGCTGCGCCGGGTGAAGACCTGCGGGGCCTCGGGACCGGCCGCGCGCACCAGCGTGAAATCCGGCGGCAGCGCGGTGCCCGTGGTCAGCAGCTGCTTGAGCCGGCTGTACGCCCGCTGCGCGGGCGACAGCTGCGCCAGGCGCTGGCGCACTTCGTCCACCAGCGGCTGGTCGATCGGGATCGGCGACACCAGGGCGCGGTCTTCCATGAGCCGGTCGAGGTGATGCGCCAGCTGGTCCAGCATGCCCGACTGCACCAGCGCCGGAGGCAGCGTGGACTCCCATTCGTTGAGCATCCAGGCCTTGACCACGCGGGGGTTGAAGCGCTCCGGATCGTAGAGCATCAGGTAGACCTTGAGCGCCTCGTAGCTGGCCTCCGGATTGGCCGTCGAAGCCTGCTGCAGCGAATTGCGCAGGTGCCGGGCCAGGCGGGGCAGCCACGCATCCTCCAGCAGGCGCATGTAGGTCGCATCGGCCGCGGTCTGCACCTTGGGCACCTGCAGCAGCCCGTAGCGCCAGCTGAGCGGCGGCGAATCGCCGGAGTAGCGCTGGCTGGTCGCCAGGGATTCGGCGTGGTTGAGCAGCGGCAGCAGCGCCACCATGTTCTCGGGATCCGCGTCGCGCGACTCCTCCACCGCCTGCTTGAGCGTGGGCACCTTCGCGGCCACCTCGTCCAGGTACTTCTGGTTGTTGCCGTGGCTGATCGTCCAGGCGATGGTGGCGCCCGCCAGCCCCGCCGCGAGGGCGAAGAATCCGGCGGCCTGCAGCAGCCGCAGCTGGCGCTCCTTCTTGGCATTGCGCCCCGTCAGCCCGGCCTCGTTGAAGATGACCCCCTTGAGCAGGGTCTCGATGAAGTAGCTCTTGCCCGCGCGCCCTTCCCCGGCCAGGTTGGACGGAGGCGACACCGAAAAGCGCCGCGACAGGGCCGACAGCACCCGGTCGAACGGCATGCCTTCCTGGGTGCCGCTGGTGAAATAGACGCCGCGGAACAGCGGCTTCTCCTTGAACCGCGAGGAGGCGAAGATCGTGGAGAGCGTCTGCTGGACCACGTCCCGCAGCCCGACGAACTGCTGCGGCAGGCCGTAGATCTGGCCGCGCCGCGCCAGGTCGGGCTCGGCCAGCAGCCGCTGCGGCAGCAGCCGGTTGATCTGGTCGGCCAGGCCGTCGAATTCCTTGCGGAACTGCAGCCCCGGATCTTCCTGCGCCTGCCCTTCCACATAGGGATTGGTGAAGCCCCAGACCTGGGCCCGCTCCTCGCGGGTCATGTTCCCGAAGAACTCGTTGAAGCCCGCCAGCAGGTCGGTCTTGGTGACCAGCACGTACACCGGGAACTTGATGGACAGGCCCTCGCACAGCTCGGCCAGGCGCAGGCCGATCAGCCGGGCCAGGCGCTCGCGCTCCGCATCGCCGCCGCTCAGCAGCTCCTGCACGCTGAGCGTGACCAGAACGCCGTTGATGGGCTGGCGGCCGCGGAAGCGCCGCAGCAGGTTCAGGAAGCCCGACCATGCGGCACTGTCCTGGGCCGCATCGCTTTCCTGCGTGGTGTAGCGGCCGGCGGTGTCCAGCAGCACGGCCTGGTCGGTGAACCACCAGTCGCAGTTGCGCGTGCCGCCTACGCCGCGGATCGACGCCTTGCCGAACTGGGCGGCCAGCGGGAAGTCGAGGCCCGAATTGACCAGCGCCGTGGTCTTGCCCGAACCCGGCGAGCCGATGATGAGGTACCAGGGCAGTTGGTAGACATAGCGCCGGGACAGGCGGCCGAACCATCCCTGCTCCGTCTGACCGAAGCGGGTCTTGCCCAGGACATCGACCGCTTCCTTGAAGCGCTTCTCGAGCTCGGCCACCTCCTCCTTGCCGGGGCCGGCCTCGGGAGTGGACGCATCCGACGCCCCGATGCGGGCCAGCTGGCCCAGCAGGCGCGCGTTCATCTCCTTGGCGCGCCACCACCGGATGAACAGCCGCAGGAACCAGATGCCGAACAGCGCGGCGATGATCCAGCCGCGCACCGCCTCGCTTTCGAGAGGCTGGTAGGGCTTGATATAGACCAGCGGACCGACGAACCAGATCAGCAGGCTGAGCAGCACCAGTCCGCACAGCACCAGCGTGAACCGGTTGAAGAATAAAGAAAAGATCTTGCGCAGCATGTTTTAGTTCTTCGGTGTGCCGGGAGCGGGCGTGCCGGCCGCAGCCGGGCCGGGAGTCAGCTGCAGCTCGGCATCGCGGGCCTGGGGCGGAACCAGCAGCACGATCTCCACCCGCCGGTTCAGCGCCCGGCCCTCCGGCGTGCTGTTGGGGGCGATCGGGTCGCTCTCGGCACGGCCTTCGGCCTTCACCCGGGAGCCGTCGGTGATGGTCCTCTGCAGCATGGCCGCGACCGCCTGCGCGCGCTCCTGCGACAGGTGCCAGTTCGACGGGAAGCGTGCCGTGCGGATCGGCTGGTTGTCGGAATATCCGTTCACCACCACCTTGCCGGACACCTCATTGAGCGCGGACGCGACGCGCTGGATCACCGCGACATAGCGCGGCTTGACCTCGGTGGAAGCCGGCTCGAACAGGCCGTCCCCGCGCAGGGTCACGGTGCTGCGGTCCGCCTGGTCGTTCACCTCGACCAGGCCTTCGCGGATCTCGGGCTCCAGGAACTGGCGCAGGCGCGGCTTCGGCGGCGCCACGGCCACCACGGAGGGCATCTTCGGCAACCGGATCGCATTGATCGCTGCGAACAGCTCGTCCGAGCGCGATGCCAGCCGGTAGTTGAACCAGAGGAAGATCAGGAAGGCGATGAGCAGGGTCAGCGCGGCCGCCACCCAGAACGGCACCAGGCTCCAGGGCGGCACCGCAGCGCGCTGCACGCCGCGCCAGTGCAGGGACAGCGCTCCGCTGCGGTCCCCGCGGGTGCTCTCGATCACCTGCAGCAGCCGGGCCTTCAGGCTCTCCAGCTGGCTGCGCCCGTTGTCGATGACGTGATAGCGCCCCTCGAAACCGAGCGTCAGGCAGAAGTACATGAGCTCGATGAGGTCGATGTGCTGGTGGGGCGTCTGGACCAGCTTGGACAGCAGCTGGAAGAACTTCTCCCCGCCCCAGGTCTCGTTGTGCAGCGCCACGAGCAGGCTGTACTGTGGCCACACGCCCGAACCGCCCCAGGGCGTCTGGGCCGCCGCCTCGTCGATCGCGGTGCAGATGCAGTAGCGCGCGCCGATGATGGTTTCCATCGGCACGCCGGCGCCGCCCGCCCGGCTCTCGAAATGCCGGATGCATTCGAGCAGGTAGTGCTGGAATGCCGCGGGATCGGGGTTGGTCGCCATGCGGCGGATCTGCGGGATGAGATTCAGCAGGGTATTGGCCGCGGCCACGAGCGGATTGCCGCCGCTCACGACGTCGGGCAGGCCCGAGGGCTTGGCGCCGGACTCGGAACCCGTGCCGCCGGGCGGCGCGGACACGGGCACGGCCCCGGCGGGCTGGCCCGGATGGCCGGAGGCGAAAACGTTGACGGAGTTCTGCATGGACATGTCCGCTTTCAGCGCCGTATGGCCCACATTTCGAGCTGCAGCTCAGGAAAGCCCCCCGAGACGTGCAGTGCCAGGCCACCCGAGTTCTGCAGCTGGCGCCACAGGTCGTGCCCGGTGTCCAGCTCGAAGTAGGAATAGCCCGCGTGGTAGGGAATCTCGCGCGGAGCGACAGGCAGCGAACGCAGCGGCACGCCGGGCAGGTGCAGGTTCACGAGGTCGCGGATGCGCTCCACCGGCCCCATCTTGATCTGCGTGGGGAAATGCGCCCGCAGGAACTCCACGGCGGTCTGTGCGTGCACGGCCAGCACGAAATCGCAGCTGGTGAGCAGTTCCGTGCTGGGGATGAGCGCCACATGCACGCCGTACTGGCGTTCCTGCAGCTCGATCTGGATCGCGTTCTGCTCCAGCACCGAGGACAAGCCCCGGCGCAACTCGAGCATCAGCGGCAGGAAACAGCTGCGCAGATCGTCGTGGTCATAGGTCGGCATGGCCGCCGGCCGGCGCTGTTCGCGGGTGAACGTCGCAAGTTCGCCGGCCATCTTGAGCAGATCGTCGAACAGCCGCTCGGGATGGATGGCCCGCACGCGGACCCAGTGCTCCACCGCCGGCTCCCAGCGGTTCAAAAACTGCAACATCAGGAAATCGCCGACCTCGCCCACGCCGCCGCGCCCGGGCTGGCTCAGCCGCTCTTCCAGCGCCGCTCCCCGCTGCCGCAGCAGGCCGAAGAGCTCGCGGCAGAACGTGGCCAGTCCCGACATCTCCGAGTTGTTGACCACGGTGGGAATGAAGGATGGATCCAGCAGCAGGGATCCATCCGCCCGGCGCTCCACCACCTGGGCCACGGGCAGGCTCACCCACCCGTCGGTGACATCCTGCGCAGCGCGCAGCGACAGCTGGATGTTCCCGATCTGCACCTCGGCCGCCTGCGCACCCATGTCGTTGGCATCCTGCACCTCCGCGACCTCGGCCGCATAGCGCACCGACGCGCCGCCGGGCGCGCCCAGCGTCACCTCCGCGCCCGCCCGGCGCCGCATCGGCAGGGCCAGGTGGATGACCGTGTCCTTGACATCCTTGCCGATCGCCAGCGCGGCGGGGGCCTGGTCGTGGTGCGGGAAGCTGAACGGCGTTCCGTCCGGCAGCACGCCCTCTCCGCACAGCAGGCCCAGCTTGCCCAGCCCGAGGAGCTCGGTGTCGAGCGCCAGCTTGGAAAACCCCCAGAAGAAGAACTGCGCCGGCAATGTGCGGGACTGCACGAGGAAATCGGTATAGCGGTCCTGTTGCTGGAAATGCTGCGGGCGAAGGAACATCCCTTCGGCCCAGACGACCTTGCGCTGCCAAACCATGGTGGATTTCGGGCTTTCTTTGTGTTGTCGTTCGTCGATGCCTGGATTAACGAGCGGGAGCGGGGGCGGGAGCGGTCTGGATCTTCACCGCGTCCTTGCCCACCGTGATGCTGTACTGCACGGGCTTGAGCCGCTCGGTCTCGCCCAGGCCCCACCAGCGGCGGCGCATTTCGACGGAATTGGGAGCGCCGGCAGTCGCGCGCCAGGTGCTGCGCTCCAGGTCGCGGTAGCCTGCGAACACCGCGAAGGTGCGGACGTCCGCACTGCCCTTGCGCTCGATCGTGCGCCGCTCGCCCGGCTGCAGCAGGATTTCCTCGCGCCGCACGAAATCGGCCCCCAGCTGGGCCTCGTCCTTGTCCTGCAGGTCCAGGTAGCTGGCCCGGTCGAAGGCCGCTGCCGCGCGCAGTTCGTAGATCCTCAGCAGGATGGGCTTGGGCGTGCCGTGGATATCGGGATTGACGCCGGGGTCCGCGACGATCTCGAAGACGGCCGGCGGCACGGCCGTGGGGGCCTCCTGCGGACGGTTCAGGTTGCTGATCATGCCGCAGCCGCCCAGCAGCCATGCCGCCACCGCGGCCGCGAGCCCCGCCCTGACGAATCCCTTCCGTGCCATCGCTTCCCGATGCATATCCGACTCCTTAGGTTCCGGTGAAAACGCCACATCCGCCCTGTCAGGCGCCATCCTCGCTGTCCGCGACCCAGACCGCGAGGGCGCTGAAATTGTCCTGGTAGGACTTCGCCTGGGCCCGCACGGCCGCCTCCATCTGCTCCAGCCACTCCTGCGGCGACTGGCTGTGGCGCAGGGCGCTCTCCATCTGCTCCTCGTGCAGCCCTTCCCAGAGCCCGTCAGAGCACAGCAGGAACGCATCGCCGGCCGCCAGCTCGATCGGCCGCGGAAGCACCGTGGGCGGGATCTGCGACTCCGCACCGATGGCGCCCGCCAGCACGCTGCGGTTCGGCAGGCGGCGCGGGTCCTGGTTGCGGTACACGCCCGCGTGCAACAGCTGCTGCACCACGCTGTGGTCCTCCGTGATCTGCCGCACCTTCTGGTCCCTGAACCAGTACAGCCTGGAATCCCCCCAGTGCGCCCAAAGCGCACGCCCGGTCTTGCGGTCGATGCACAGCAGCACCACGGTGGCGCTCATGTGCTTGCGCGAGACCGAGAGCGGCTGGGCACCGGCCACCGCATGCTCCGCCAGCGAAATGAGCGATGCCAGGCCCGCGGGCGCGAACAGCGGGTTGTGCCCGAAACCTTCGAGCACCGCATTCACGGTGATCCGTGCCGCCAGCCCGCCGTGCCCGTGCCCGCCCGCGCCATCGGCCAGCACGCAGCACAGGCCGCGGTGGCCCATGTCCACCAGGCCCAGGAAATCCTCGTTCACGTCCCGGCCGCCCTTTTCCGACAGCGAAGCCGCCATCACCCGGAACCGGAACTCCTCGCCTGCGATATGGAAGATCACGTCCTGGCCTTCGCTGCCGCCTCGGCGTTTTCATAGGCTTCCAGGAAGGCCTGGCCGGAGAAGGCCGCCAGGTCGTCCTCGGCGCCGCGCCGGATCTCGGCGAAATTGCGCTTGTACTCGTCCCACAGCGCAGCCTTGCGGCTCGTGGCCGACAGCTTGCCTAACACCCCCCCGGTCACGTCGGTGCGCTGCTCCAGGGCCGCGGGATCGAAGCGCTCCAGTGCCTCGGCATAGGCCGCACGCAGCCCGGCCATCAGGGCCACCTGGTGGACACGCAGGTCGTCGTAGGCCTCCTGCATGGCGGGAATGGGTTTCATGAAACCCGGGAAGTTCTGTCCGATCATCTGCATGACCACGCCCTCGGGCGTCGGCAGGAACTTCAGCGGATTGTTCGCGCCGGAGGAAATCACCGTCACGCCCGCACGGAACTCGCGCTTGATCTCGGAGCGGGCCGCCAGCAGGTCGATGGTGCCCTGCACGGCCACGCGGAAGGCTTCCCCGAAAGACCGCATGAACTCGGGGCTGAGCCTCTGCGGCTCGACCTTCTTCTGCAGCACGCCTGCGCCATCCAGGAAGGCCGCAATCAGCGACTGCAGCTCCGCCGGCGAAGCGGCTTCCAGCTCCGGCAGTACCGGAACCAGGGGCGACTTTACGGCGCCCTCCTCCCGTGCCTGGCCATGGGGTGCGGTGGGCGCAGGAGCGGTTGCCATGGCCGGAACAGGGGCCGGTACGGGCGCCGGCATGGCGCCCACCGCGGCGGGAACATGCGCCAGCGCCACTTCCTCGATGGGTACCACCTTCGCATCGCCGGCGGCCAGCCCTGAAGGCGTGGCCGGCGGCAGCACATCGGCAGCAGCGGACGCGGGTGCCGGTACGGGCCCGCTCTCCACGGGAGGCCAGCCCAGTGGATCGGCCGAAGTGGAACCGGAGCCGAAGGCGCCCAGGTCGAGGCCCTCCACACGCTGCAGCCCTTCCAGCGGAGGGGCCGACGGCACAGCGGGCGCCATGCCCGGGCCGGTACTGGCACCCTGGACGACCGGCGCGGGGCTTGCAGGCACCTGTGCCGCGCCGGGAAGCCCCTGGCCCGCCGGGGCCTGCACGCCCCGGGGAAGGCTGAACGACTGCGACAGGTCGGATCCCGAACCGAGCGCCATCGTCGAACGTTCGGGCACCAGTGCCGGCGCCGCATCCGGGTCGCCCGTGAAGAGCCGCAGCGGATCGAGTTCGTCGCGCGGGTCCAGCGCCTTGGGCAGTCCGGCATGGGCCGGGTTGTCCATGTCGTGCGCGAATTTCGCGCCGCTGGCGGGCAGCGACTGCAGAAGCTCGTCGTGCCGCATGTTGGCGATCTCGCTCAGGCTCTTCGCCTGCAAACCGCTTCCCCAGGCGTCCTTCTTCTCCTCGCCCTTGCGGGGATCCACCGCGAAAAGATCGAAGTCCTCCGGAATGACGAGGGCCCGGGGTGCCGCGGCGGGCTTGCCCTGCGGCACCGCCGGTGGCCAGGCATGGCCCTGTCGGCCAGCATCGGCAGGCACCGGAGCGGGAGACGCGGCAAAGCCATGGGCCTCGCCCGGGGCGGGAACGGACGCGGGCTCGGAGGGCAGCGGGGGTGCGCCGGTGGAAACGGGGCTGAACGCAGGCGCAGGCGCAGGTGCAGGTGCAGGCACGGGCGAGGCCGTGGGAGAGGCGGCCGGCACCGGCGCCTGGGACGGGGCCGCGGTGTTGATGGCCGGCCCCTCCACGCGACCGAGCATCGCGAATGGGTTGTCGTCACCCTCCGCGGAAGACGCCAGCGCCGCCAGGCCGTCGCCCGTTCCGGCCACAGGCATCGCCACAGGCTGCGGCGGTGCGACAGGAGGTCCTTCGCCCTGTGGCACGTTCGCCACCGGAGCGGTATCGGCCACGGGCACGCCGGCAGCAGAAACCGGAGGCGATGGAATCGCTACCGGAGCGGATGCAGATACGGGCTCGGGAACGGAAGCCGGAGCAGCCGCCACGGGAACGAAGGGCGAGCCCGGCACGACGGAATGCAGGACATAGGGCCCGATGCGGATCTCGTCCCCCACGGACAGGCGCACCTCTTCGCCCGAGCGCACTTCGGCACCCGCCACGAAGATCGAACGGCGTTCGCAGAGATTGGCGATGAAGGCGGCCTCCGACTCGATGCGCACCATCGCATGCACGCGGGCGACGCCGGCATCGCTGTCGGACAGCACGAGCTTGTTCTGCCCCCCGCGGCCAATCGTCCCGCCCGCCACGCCGAATACCGCCGTCCATAGGCGGTCCACCGCTTCGGCCGCATGGCGGATGACCCTGAGTTCGACTTTATCCATGTCCGGTACGGCCCGTCGGGGTCAGGGTGTCTTCTTGGCCGGGGCGGCGCGCTTCGCGCGCGCGGCGACCGCCGCACGCGCGGTGTTGAACTCCTTGCCCCAGACCGGATGGCCCTTCTCGACATCGCTCAGCTGGAAGTTGGGATCCTGCTGCAGCGCGGTTTCGAAATTCTGCCGGCACTGGCGCAGGCGCCCCATGGCACAGTGGCTGAACGCGATGAACTTGTAGGCCTTGACCTGGGATGCGGAAGACAGTTCGGGGGCGGTGCTCAGGGGCGTGAGGGCCGCGATCGCCTCGTCGTAGCGCCCGTCGGCATAGATGTCGAGAGCCTGGGCCAGCGCCTCTTCCTTCAAGGCCGCGGGGTCCTTGGGCTTCGCCGTCTCCTTGGCGTCCGTGCCCGCAGCAGCGCCTTCCGCCTGCGCAGGGGTGCCGCCCGCGCCCGCCTGGCCCGCAGGGGGCGTCTGGCAGCCGCTCAGCAAGATGCCCACCAGGCACATTCCACCAATGAGCTTCGTCTTAGATGCCATGCTTTCCTCGTCAAAATGGCAGATGCCCCGGCGGCTGCCCGCCGCCGGACACCGGTCTCGCAGTTCCACGCCCCACCGGCAGGAAGACCTGCCGACGGGACGACATCATTCGAATTTGTGCGTGAGCACCACGGATTCGCCCCGCCGCACCTGCACCATCCGGGTCACCGTCTGCGACGCAGGGTTCGATATCTCGATGCGGTGGAAGCCCTCCGACAGGGTCAGCTGGGTCAGCGGCGGCGTGGTGCCCGCGGGAATCCGGTCCACGGTGACATTGCCCCACGGCATGACGCGCAGGATCACCCTGCCGGTGTTTTCCGCCTCCCGGCCGGATGTCCGCTGGGACCGCGCGGGATCCTCCGCGGCGGGCACCGAAGCCGCAGGCGCAGGCGCAGGGCCGGCATGCGCCGCCGACGCCGGAGGAAGGGCCGCCACGACAGGGGCGCTGGCCCGCGCCGCGGGCTCCACCGGGGACGACGCGGCGGATGCCGCCACGGTCGGCGCAGAAGCCGGCGCCTGCTCTGCGGGCGGCACGGCCGTCGCCTGCAGCGAACGCGCCGTCAGCTGAGTGAGGGCCTCTTCGGCCTGCATCCGGTGGGCGCCGTTCGGGAATGCGCTCAGATAGGCCTGCACGGACTCCACGGTATTGATGCGGGATGCCAACTCCCACTGGCTGGCCTCCTGCACCGCCATCCTCTCGCGCGCGGCCGCCTCGCTGGAGGCCTGCACCGTCCACCACACTCCGCCGACCAGCAGCAACGCAAGAAACGCCAGCAGCGGAACGAGCCACACCGGCCGCTGGCGCTTTGAAGGGGCAGAGATGGACGCCGCCACGGCAGGCGCGGCAGCAGCAGCGCCCGCCGACGGTGCAGCAGCGGCACGGGAGGACGCCCGTTCGGCCCGGCTGCCGGCCTCGGGACGCGCCACGGGCATGGCAGCGGCAGGCGGCGGCTCCAGCCCTGCGGGACGAGTGTCCTGCAAAGGCATCGGCTGGGTGGTCTGCAGATAGGCCGGCTCCTCGGCCATGTGGTGCTCTGCACCGCCTCCCTGGGCACCGGCAGGAGCGAGGTGCGAGGGAATCATGGAGGCCACGGCCTCCACGGGGCGCAGCGTCGGGGCGGCGGCGGAAGCCTCGGGCACCGGATCCGAAGCACGGACCGCGACTTCCGCGCCGGCCGCCGCAGCAGACGCATGCGGCCAGGAAATGGTCACCGTCTTGAGGCCCAGCAATTGCCGCAATTCGGCAATGCTCTGCGGCCGCTCCTGCGGCTTGACCGCGAGCGCGTTCTGCACGCCGTGCAGGAAACGCGCGCTGAAACCCGGGCAGTTCTCCGGAGTGAGCCGGGCCAGCGGGTCGTTGATCATCCGGGCGACGGACGTCGCGGGCGGACGACCGGTGATCGCCTGGTAGAGCACCGCGCCCAGCTGGTAGATGTCCGTCCAGGCCCCCTGTGGCATCGCACCGTCGTCCACGTACTGCTCGATGGGAGCAAAACCGGGCTTGAGCACCATGGTCAGCGCCTGCGTCATGTCGCCGATGATGCGGCGCGCCGCGCCGAAATCCAGCAGCACCGGCATGCCGGAGTCCTGCAGGAAAATGTTGTCCGGCGCGATGTCGCGGTGATAGCAATCCGCCGCGTGGAGCATCTCCAGCACGTCGAGGATGGGAACCAGCACCGCCGACAGCCATGCCTCGTCCACCGTGTGCTGCTGCGTCAGGAAGGAGCGGAAGGTCTGCCCCTCGTAGTACTGCATGACCATATAGGCCGTGCCGTTGGCTTCGAAGAAGCGGTACACATGCACCAGCGCAGGATGCGAGAACTTGGCGAGGAGCCGCGCCTCGTTGATGAAGCTGCGCAGGCCCGCGTCGAACGCGCCGCGGTGCTGGGACCGCACATGCACTTCGTTGCCGTCCTTGCGGCCCGCCAGGGTGGCCGGCATGTACTCCTTGATCGCCACAATGCGGTCAAGGCTCAGGTCGCGCGCCTTGTAAACGATGCCGAACCCGCCTTCGCCCACGACATCGTTCAGCCGGTATTCACCGACCTGCACGCCGGGACCTAGGCAGTTCGCCGAGCCACTGAATTCCTTGTCCATGAGTTCACGCTTCCAAGCACCGCTGCAGACGGCGCGAACGTCGCCCGCCGCCGGGCACTGCCCTGCCGCGAAATCCCGTCTTCTGCACGTCGAGCACCAAAGTCAAGGCATCACTCCCAGGCGGCTGTGTTTCTAATCTGTATGGAGATGGCGGAAAAGTGTATTGCCGGCCGCAATCCCGCTGGCTACCGCCGAGCTGTTGCGCAAGCGGCTCGGCGGGGACCGGCAAGTGTAACGGGAACATGTGACACAGCCCTGTCATCCCGCATCCCGTCGAGCAAAAAGACAAATTGTTTCTTTTGTTTCTCTCGGATGAACAATGTTGAAAATTGGAGTATTTCCAAATGCATGCCCCCTCCCTATGATCGGCGGCGCAACTAGGCATCCGGAGAAGCCGGCCCGAGCACTTTCGCGCAGCCCCTGGGAGGGGGGACGTCGCAAGCGATTATGGTCAGGGCTTCTCCTGGCGAAGGCCCCGTTCGTGAGGAGCAGGCCCCGCACAGCAAGAGCGGACCGGTTCCATTTCTATCTCAAAAGCGCATCTGCGCAGTCCATCCAAAAAGGAAGCATTCCATGTCCGTCGATATGTTCATGAAGGTTGAAGGTGCCAGCGGCGAATCCCAAGACGCCAATCACAAGAGCTGGACCGACATCCGTTCCTTCACCTGGGGCGCTACGCAGCCCAATTCGATGTCCACGGGCAGCGGCGCTGGCGCCGGCAAGGTCACCTTCCACGACCTGAACGTCGTGGCGAAGATCGACAAGGCGTATCCGGCCGTCCTCAAGCACTGCGCGACCGGCAAGCACCTCGGCCAGGTGGAGATCTCGATGTGCAAGGCGGGTGGCACGCAGATCGAATTCGGCAAGATCACCCTCACCGACGTGCTCGTCACGAGCGTGACGGTGAGCGGCACCGACGGCAGCGACGCAGTGCTGGTGAACTACGCCTTCCAGGCAGCCAAAATCAAGACGCAATACTGGGAACAGACGAACCAGGGCGGCAAGGGCGCCGAAAGCCAGGCAGGCTACGACATCAAGCTCAACAAAGAAATTTAATTTCCTGCGTCCCCGCGCAAGCCGGATGCCTCATGAGGCTCCGGCTTTTTTTATTGCTGCCAGATAGCCAGGCGAACCATCACACTTTTTTGCATGGGTCGATGCAAAAAAATACCTGAGAAGAATGCCGCGCCTTCGCTGAAATAGTGACTCCAAGGCCGAATTCGCCATGCCTTGATTTTTGGCGGCGCCCGCCATTCTCCGACGACCCAAAATCCGTTCCGCACAGGGGTGTCACGAGATTCCCCAAATATGCAAATACGATAAAATCAACACCCTCATCCATCAACCATGCCAGAACAAATCGACTACGCATTTTTGAGTGCCCTGGAGGGGGGCTCCCAGACGACCGGGTACGTACCCGCGGCAAATGTCAGCAAGAGCGGCGTGACCATCGCGACGGGGTTTGACCTCGGCCAGCGGTCCGAGAATGACCTCAAGAACCTGGGACTGGCCAGCAATCTGATCGAAAAGCTCAAGCCCTACCTGGGCTCCAAGGGGGCCGACGCCAAGAAGCTCGTCGAGAAACCCCCCCTGGCCATCTCCGCCGCCGAAGCCGAATCCATCGACAAGGCAACCAAGGCCAGCCACATCGCCAGCCTGAAACTCAAGTACGACTCGGCCACCACCGACAAGAAGCACTTCATCGACCTGCCCGCGGAAGCGCAGACCGTCATCGCGTCGGTGTCGTTCCAGTACGGCGTCAACCTGGACTCCGCCACGCCGAAATTCTGGAAGGCCGTGACGGGGCAGGACTGGACCGAGGCCGTGAAGCTGCTCAAGAATTTCGGCGACGTGTACCCTACCCGACGCGGCAAGGAAGCCGCCCTGCTGGAGAAGATCAAATGAAGCGATGGATCGCACTCGCTGCCGCCGTCCTGGGCTCGGTTGCCGCGCATGCCGCGGACGGTGCCGCGCATATCGCCAACGCGGAGCTGCTGGCGGCACTGCAGAACCCCAAGGCGTCGCTCACGGCAGCGCGCACGCCGCTCGCATTCGACAACGGCGCCTCGGCGAAGAACTGCCTCGACTACTCGGAACTCCTGGGCAAGGCCCAACCCGTCGAGTCCACCCGCAATTTCGAGATCCGGAGCGAATACCGGCTCTGCGACAGCATCCGGCAGGTAGGCGGAAGGCCATTCGCGGCGGCAGGGGCTCCGGCAGCCGCACGGCAGGCCAAGGCCCTCTACCAGAAACTGGATCTGCGCTCGTTCCCGTCGTCCCTGCGCAATAGGGCCGATGCCGGGAAGCACTCGCTGAAGGCGTTGCTGCCCGGCGTGCCCCGCTTCGATGGCAACGCCGTCCAGGTGGATACCCCTGACCAGTTCTTCCGCCTGGAGGTCGTGGCCCTCATCGACAACGGCAAGGCCGGCAAGCAGGACCTGCTCGTCTGGGTGACCGACGAATCGAAGACCGGCACCTACCGCGGGTATGCCAGCATGGTCGTCCACCCGCCGCGAACGGCGACAGGCTCTTATACCGCGGCAGCCCCGGCCCGGTGATCCCGCAGGAGCAGGCCCGGCGCATGCCAGGCCTGCCCGCACCTACATCGCCACGGCGCGCACTGCCATGCGCATCCAGTCGCCGGGCCCCAGGACAGGGCGCCGCAACAGGCTGTCACCACGCATGCCCTCCACCTTGTCGAGAATGCGCAACCCTCCCTGGACGACCAGGCGCAGTTCCCATCCCATCCGACCGGGCAACTGATGCACGAGCCCGGCCCCTTCGACCATGAGCGCCCGCGCCCAGAGCGCGCAGTCGGCCACCAGGGCCCGGGCCTGCGGGGAAAGCGGCTGCCGCTGCAGCAGCGCGCGGTCGATACCGAACCGGGCCAGATCGGCATCCGTGACGTAATGCCGCCCCCGCGGAAGGTCCACGCTCAGGTCCTGCCAGAAGTTGACGAGCTGCAAGGCCGTGCAGATCGCATCGCTCCGGCGCAGCGCCAGGGGATCAGCGATTCCGTAGAGGTGCAGGAGCAGGCGGCCCACGGGATTGGCCGACCGCCGGCAGTAGTCCAGCAACATGTCCCTGTCCGCGTAGGTCAGCCCCTCCGAGGTCCGGAGAACGTCCTGGGTGAAGGCGCCGAGCAGGTCCTCCAGCAGTGCGACGGGAAGGGAATGTGTGCCGATGGCACCCTGCAGGGGCCCGAACACCTCCGCCCATCGCGCCTGCGGCGGGGCACCCGCGGCGATGCGATGCAATTCCCGGGTGTATTCGTCCAGCGCATCCAGGCGCTCGGCCGCGGTGGCTTCGCCTTCGTCGGCCAGGTCGTCCGCCGTACGGGCGAACGCATAGATGGCGGCAATGGGCTCCCGCAGAGCGGGAGGGCAAAGCCACGAGGCCACGGGAAAATTCTCGTAGTGCGTCACCGGCCGGGCGCGCACGACGCCAGGCAGCCCCCCCGATCCGGAAGCGCCATCCGTGCCGGCAGGCGGGGAAGCGGAATGCAAATCTCCGCCCCCCAAAGGAAGGTCGCGGGACTCGGGACGGGGCATGGAGGGCGAGGGTTTGGACACCCCTCGATTGTCGCTTGACAGCTGCCGAGGCTTTCACCTAGATTACTAACCAGTCAGTCATTAACAACTTTTGGGATCGCCATGCCGCCTCTCGCGCCGCCCCGCATGCACCGCCTGCCCCCGCCAGCCCAGCCCCTCCGTGGGGCTTTTTCGTGGAAGCAGCTTCGTGCAGGCCGGAAGCGGACTGCGCTGGCGGTTCTGGCCGCCACCTTCGCGCTCTTCGGCTGCTCCAAGCCTGCGCCCGCCCCCGAACCGGAGCGCTCCGTCAAGCTGCTGACCACGGGCACGGCCCCGCTGCAGACCCGCCTCGAGTACGCCGGGGAAGTGCGGGCACGGGTGGAATCCCGCCTGGGCTTCCGCGTTGCGGGCAAGATCGTGCAGCGCCAGGCAGAGCTCGGCCAGCGGGTGCAGGCGGGGCAATTGCTGGCGCAACTCGACCCCCGCGACTACCAGCTGTCCCTGGAGGCCGCGCGCGCCCAGGTGGCGTCCGCGCAGACCCAGCGGGATCTCGCAGCCGCCGACTACCAGCGCTTTTCCGCGCTCAAAGCCCAGAACTTCATCAGCGGAGCGGAGCTGGACCGCCGCGCAGCCACGCTGAAGGCCGCCGAAGCATCACTCGATCAGGCGCGGGCGCAGTCGGCCTCCCAGGGCAACCAGGCGGGCTACACGCGCCTGCTGGCCGACGCGGCCGGCGTGGTCACGGGGATCGACGCCGAACCGGGTCAGGTCGTCACGGCGGGCACGCCCGTCGTGCGCATCGCGCAGGACGGCCCGCGGGACGTGGTGTTCTCCGTCCCCGAAGACCGGGTGGCCAGGGTGCGCCCGGGGCAATCCGTATCCGTGCGGCTCTGGTCGGGCGGGCCCTCCGTGCAGGGCCGCATACGGGAGGTCGCGGCCAGCGCAGACCCCGTCACCCGCACCTTCCTCGCCAAGGTCGCCCTGGCGTCGGACAACCCGCCACCCCTGGGCGCCACGGCCTACGTCACGCCGGACATGCCGGACCAGGATGGCGCGCAAGCCATCAAGCTGCCGACCAGCGCACTGCGGCAGGAAGGCACGCAAACCGCCGTCTGGGTCTATGAACCGTCGAGCGGCACCGTGCGCTCGCAGGTGATCCGGATCGCGCGGGCCGACGGCAACGAGGTGGTGGTCGGCGCCGGGCTCACTCCCGGCATGCAGGTCGTCGCCACGGGCGTGCATGTGCTCTCGCCGGGCCAGAAGGTGCAGATCTACCGGCCCCGCGTTCCTTCCGCCGACACTCCCGCGCCCGCCGCCCTGCCCGCCTCCACGGCCGAATCCCCCCGCTGAGAGCACCCCATGGAACAAGCGACATCGCAACCGCAGCCGTCCGGGGGCTTCAACCTGTCCAGATGGGCCCTGGACCATCCCGCGCTCACGCGCTATCTCATGGTGGTGCTCATGGTGCTGGGCATCGCCGCCTACTTCCAGCTCGGCCAGGACGAGGATCCGCCCTTCACGTTCCGCGCCATGGTGGTGCGCACCTACTGGCCCGGCGCCACGGCGCAGCAGGTGGCGGAGCAGGTCACCGACAAGCTCGAGCGCACCCTGCAGGAGGTGCCCTACGCGGACCGCATGCGCAGCTACTCCAAGCCGGGGGAGTCGCAGATCATCTTCGAGATCAAGGATTCTTCCCCGCCCGGCGAGGTGGCCGGCGTCTGGTACACCGTGCGCAAGAAGATCGGCGACATGCGCGCCACCCTGCCGCAGGGCGTGCAGGGGCCCTTCTTCAACGATGAATTCGGCGACGTCTATGGCGTGATCTACGCGATCGAGGCGGAAGGCTTCAGCCCGGCCGAACTCAAGACCTTCGCCGACGACATCCGCCAGCAGCTGCTGCGCGTCAAGGACGTGGCCAAGGTCGAGCAGTTCGGCATCCAGGACGAGAAGATCTACATCGAGATCTCGCAGAAACGGCTCGCCCAGCTCGGCCTGGACATGAACCAGGTCCTGAACCAGCTCGGCCAGCAGAACGCCGTCGAGAGCGCGGGCACCGTCCAGACCCCGCAGGACCAGGTGCAGGTCCGCGTGGCCGGGCAGTTCGGCGCCGTCGAGGAACTGCGCGCGATGCCGATCCGGGGCGCCTCCGGTGCACAGTTGCGGCTGGGCGACATCGCGGAAGTCCGCCGCGGCTACATCGACCCGCCCTCCATCAAGGTGCACCACCAGGGCCGGGAAGTCGTCGCGCTGGGCGTGTCGATGGCCAAGGGCGGCGACATCATCCGCCTCGGCGAAGCGCTGCACGCAGCCGCGCGCCGCATCGAGCAGACCCTGCCGGCCGGCGTGCGCCTCGTGAATGTGCAGGACCAGCCCCGCGCCGTGTCGTCGTCCGTGAACGAGTTCGTCAAGGTCCTCATCGAGGCCGTGGTGATCGTGCTCGCCGTGAGTTTCCTGAGCCTCGGCCTGCACACGCGCCCCGGCCGCCAGCCGCTGTGGCGCCGCTGGACGCTGGACATCCGCCCCGGCCTGGTGGTGGGCATCACGATCCCGCTGGTGCTGGCCGTGACCTTCCTGGCCATGTGGTACTGGAAGATCGGGCTGCACAAGATCTCCCTCGGCTCGCTCATCATCGCGCTCGGGCTGCTGGTGGACGATGCCATCATCGCCGTCGAGATGATGGTGCGGAAGATGGAAGAAGGCTACGACAAGGTACGCGCCGCCACCTTCGCCTACGAGATCACGGCCATGCCGATGCTCACCGGCACCCTGATCACCGCGGCGGGCTTCCTGCCCATCGGCATCGCCAAGTCGGTCACGGGTGAGTACACCTTCGCGATCTTCGCGGTCACCGTGATCGCGCTCGTGCTGTCGTGGTTCGTCTCGGTGTACTTCGTGCCGTACCTGGGCACGCTGCTGCTCAAGGTGCCCGATCACGCGAAGGCGCAAGACCATCCGGCCGGAGCCGCCCCCGGTGCGGAGCAAGGGCCGCACGAGGTCTTCGACAGTCCTTTCTACAACACCTTCCGCCGCGCCGTGGATGCGTGCGTGGAGCACCGCTGGATCACCATCGGCGTCACGCTGCTGCTCTTCGCGCTGGGCATCATGGGCATGGGGCGCGTCCAGCAGCAATTCTTCCCGGACTCCAGCCGCCCGGAAATCCTGATCGACGCCTGGTTCCCCGAAGGCACCTCGTTCGCCGCGAACGAGGCCGTGCTCAAGCGCATGGAAAAGCGCCTCGTCGAGGAGCCCGGCGTGACCTCGGTCAGCACCTGGATCGGCTCGGGCGTGCCGCGTTTCTACCTGCCGCTGGACCAGGTCTTCCCGCAATCCAACGTATCGCAGATCATCCTGCTGCCCCAGGACCTGAAGCAACGCGAAGCGCTGCGGCACGCGCTGCCGGCGATGCTGGCGCAAGAGTTCCCCGAAGTGCGCGCCCGCGTCAAGCTGCTGCCCAACGGCCCGCCCGTGGCGTATCCCGTGCAGTTCCGCGTGATCGGCAACGATCCGGCGCGGCTGCGCCAGCATGCGGACGAAGTGCGCAAGATCCTGCGCGAACACCCGCAGATGCTCGGCGTGAACGACAACTGGAACGAATCCGTGAAGACCATGCGCCTGGAGATCGACCAGGACAAGGCGCGCGCACTCGGCGTCACCAGCCAGTCCATCGCCCAGGCTGCACGCACCGTGTTCACCGGCACCACCGTCGGCCAGTACCGCGAGGGCGACCGGCTGATCGACATCGTGTTCCGGCAGCCTCCGGACGAGCGGCAGGCCATCACGGACATCGCGAACGCCTACCTTCCCACCGCGTCGGGCAAGGCCATTCCCCTGACCCAGATCGCGCGCCCCGTGTTCGCCTGGGAGCCCGGGGTCATGTGGCGGCAGAACCGCGAGTACGCCATCACGGTGCAGGGCGACGTGATAGAGGGCCTGCAGGGCGCCACCGTCACCGAGGCACTGCTGCCCGGACTGCGCCAGCTCGAAGCCCGATGGCATGCATCGGGAGACGCAGGCTACCGGATCGAGGTCGCCGGCTCCGTGGAGGAAAGCTCCAAGGGCTCTGCCTCCATCGCGGCGGGCGTGCCCATCATGCTGTTCATCACCTTCACACTGCTCATGCTCCAGCTGCACAGCTTCAGCCGCGCCGTGCTGGTGTTCCTCACCGGTCCGCTCGGCATCGCCGGGGTGGCGGGTGCGCTGCTGCTGCTCGGCCGGCCCTTCGGGTTCGTGGCGCTGCTGGGCGTGATCGCGCTCATGGGCATGATCCAGCGCAACTCCGTCATCCTCATCGACCAGATCGAGAGCGACCGCGCGCGCGGCGTGCCGGCATGGGATGCCATCGTGGAATCCGCCGTGCGCCGGCTGCGCCCGATCGTGCTCACCGCCGCCGCCGCCGTGCTGGCGATGATCCCCCTGTCGCGCAGTGTCTTCTGGGGGCCGATGGCCGTCGCCATCATGGGTGGGCTCATCGTCGCGACGGTGCTCACGCTGCTGGCACTGCCTGCGATGTACGCTGCGTGGTTCCGCGTTCGGCGGCCTGAAACGCGGCCGCCGCAACCCGCCTGACCGGGGACGCTTCGCCGACAGGGTAAAATCGAAGGTTGACCAATTTCACACAGCGGCGGTCCCCCGGGTCCGCCGCTTTTTGTCGGTAGCCCGCTGGGAACAGCAGGCGGAAAGCCAAGTGGGAAAAGCGCGGGTGGCGAAATTGGTAGACGCACCAGGTTTAGGTCCTGACGCCAGCAATGGTGTGGGGGTTCGAGTCCCCCCCCGCGCACCACGAACAACACGGTGAGGCGGTCCCGGCATGGGACGGCCGTCACGGTCCCATTACATAGAGGAAGAGCCATGGCCGTTACTGTTGAAACCCTTGAAAAGCTCGAGCGCAAGATCACGCTGAGCCTGCCCCTGACCGCCATCCAGTCGGAAGTGGACTCGCGCCTCAAGCGCCTGGCCCGCACGGTGAAGATGGACGGCTTCCGTCCCGGCAAGGTGCCGATGAACGTCGTGGCCCAGCGCTACGGCTACTCCGTGCAATACGAAGTGCTGAACGACAAGGTCGGCGAAGCCTTCGCCCAGGCCGCCAACGAAGCCAACCTGCGCGTCGCCGGCCAGCCCCGCATCACCGAGAAGGAAGGCGCTCCCGAAGGCCAGGTGACCTTCGACGCCGTGTTCGAGGTGTTCCCCGAAGTGAAGATCGGCGACCTGTCCACGGCCGAGGTCGAGAAGATCTCCGCCGACGTCACCGACGCCGCCATCGACAAGACCATCGACATCCTGCGCAAGCAGCGCCGCACCTTCGCCCAGCGCGCCCAGGGCACGCCTGCCGAAGACGGCGACCGCGTAACCGTGGACTTCGAAGGCAAGATCGACGGTGAGACGTTCTCCGGCGGCAAGGCCGAAGACTTCCAGTTCCTGGTGGGCGAAGGCCAGATGCTCAAGGAATTCGAAGACGCCGTGCGCGGCATGAAGGCCGGCGAGAGCAAGACCTTCCCCCTCGCCTTCCCCGAGGACTACCATGGCAAGGACGTGGCCGGCAAGACCGCCGACTTCCTGGTCACCGTGAAGAAGATCGAGGCAGCCCACCTGCCCGAAGTCAACGAGCAGCTGGCGAAGTCCCTGGGCATCGCCGACGGCACCGTGGAAGGCCTGCGCGCCGACATCAAGAAGAACCTCGAGCGCGAGGTCAAGTTCCGCCTGCTGGCCCGCAACAAGCAGGCCGTGATGGAAGCCCTGGTGTCCAAGGCCGAGCTGGACCTGCCCAACGCCAGCGTGCAGTCCGAGATCGCCCGCCTGCTCGAAGGCGCCCGTGCCGACCTGAAGCAGCGCGGCATCAAGGACGCCGACAAGGCCGAGATCCCCGAGGACGTGTTCCGTCCGCAGGCCGAGCGCCGCGTGCGCCTGGGCCTGGTCGTGGCCGAACTCGTGCGCGCCAACAACCTGCACGCCACCCCCGAGCAGTTGAAGGCGCACGTGGACGAGCTCGCCGCCAGCTACGAGAAGCCCGAGGACGTGGTCCGCTGGTACTTCGGCGACCGCCAGCGCCTGGCCGAAGTCGAGGCCGTGGTCATCGAGAACAACGTCACGGCCTTCGTGCTGGACAAGGCCAAGGTCACGGACAAGGCCATTTCCTTCGACGAACTGATGGGCCAGGGCTGAAACCGCGGCGCCGGCGCATGCATCCGCAGCGCGCCGGCTCCTGCCTGCCATCCGGGGCTTGTGCTGGCGAGCACAGGCCCCAATTCATTTCTCGGTACAGTATCTGCATGACTGGAGAAAACATGAGCGCACTGGAAACACAGGCCCTGGGCATGATTCCCATGGTGATCGAGCAGTCGGGACGTGGCGAGCGGTCCTACGACATCTATTCGCGCCTGCTCAAGGAGCGGATCGTCTTCCTGATCGGCGAGGTGAACGACCAGACCGCCAACCTGGTCGTGGCACAGCTGCTGTTCCTGGAGAGCGAGAACCCCGACAAGGACATTTCCTTCTACATCAATTCCCCCGGCGGCAGCGTGACGGCCGGCATGGCCATCTACGACACGATGCAGTTCATCAAGCCGGACGTGTCCACCATGTGCCTGGGCTTCGCGGCCAGCATGGGCGCCTTCCTGCTGGCGGCCGGCGCCAAGGGCAAGCGCTTCTCGCTGCCCAATTCGAAGATCATGATCCACCAGGTGCTCGGCGGCGCCCGCGGCCAGGCCACGGACATCGAGATCCATGCACGGGACATCCTGCGTACCAAGGACCAGATGAACCGCATCCTGGCGGAACGCACCGGACAGCCCCTGGAAAAGGTCAAGGCCGACACCGAGCGCGACTATTTCCTCACTGCCGACGAGGCCAAGGAATACGGCCTGGTCGACCAGGTGGTGACCCAGCGTCCCTGACCGGCGGCGTTGCCTCCGGCGGCGCTTTCCTCCCGGGGAAAGCGTCCGCCGCCATTTCGTTATCATCCCGCCCACAGTTCCCGCAACACGAGGCAATGCCCCCATGGCCGAGAAAAAAGGCTCTTCCAGCGAAAAAACCCTTTACTGCTCCTTCTGCGGCAAGAGCCAGCACGAGGTGAAGAAACTCATCGCTGGCCCGTCGGTTTTCATTTGCGACGAGTGCATCGACCTGTGCAATGAGATCATCCGCGACGAGCTGCCCTCCACCGAAGGCGCGCGGGATTCCCGCGGCGACCTGCCGACCCCGTCGGAGATCAAGGCCAACCTCGACAACTACGTGATCGGCCAGGAAATCGCCAAGCGCACCCTGGCCGTGGCCGTGTACAACCACTACAAGCGCCTGCGCCACAAGGACAAGGCAGGCAAGGACGAGGTCGAGCTCGCGAAAAGCAACATCCTGCTGATCGGGCCCACCGGCTCGGGCAAGACCCTGCTGGCCCAGACCCTCGCCCGCATGCTCGACGTGCCCTTCGTGATGGCCGACGCCACCACGCTCACCGAGGCCGGATACGTCGGCGAGGACGTCGAGAACATCGTCCAGAAGCTGCTGCAGAGCTGCAACTACGAGGTCGAGCGGGCGCAGCGCGGCATCGTCTACATCGACGAGATCGACAAGATCTCCCGCAAGTCCGACAACCCGTCCATCACGCGCGACGTCTCCGGCGAAGGGGTGCAGCAGGCGCTGCTCAAGCTGATCGAGGGCACCATGGCCAGCGTCCCCCCCCAGGGTGGCCGCAAGCATCCCAACCAGGATTTCCTGCAGATCGACACGACCAACATCCTGTTCATCTGCGGGGGCGCCTTCGCCGGCCTGGAGAAGGTCATCGAGAACCGCACGGAGGCCTCGGGCATCGGCTTCGGTGCCGCCGTCAAGAGCAAGAAGCAGCGCTCGCTCACCGAGGTGTTCACCGAGATCGAGCCGGAAGACCTGATCAAGTTCGGCCTCATCCCCGAACTGGTCGGCCGCATGCCCGTGGTCACGGCGCTGGCGGAACTCAGCGAGGACGCTCTGGTGCAGATCCTCACGGAGCCCAAGAACGCCCTGGTCAAGCAGTACAGCAAGCTGCTCGCCATGGAAGGCGTGGAGCTGGAGATCCGCCCCGCCGCCCTGAAGGCCATCGCCCGCAAGGCCCTGGCCCGCAAGACCGGCGCCCGCGGCCTGCGCTCCATCGTCGAGCAGTCCCTGATCGGGACCATGTTCGATCTCCCCAATACCAGCAACGTGGAGAAGGTCGTGGTGGACGAATCCACCATCGAGGAAAACAAGGCCCCGTTGCTCGTCTACCGGGAAGCGGCCAAGAAGGCCTGAGCCGCCCTCCCCTGCCGGGGAGGGGCGCGCCCGCGGCCGGACGCCCTGCCGCGGCCCCGCTCATCCAGGATGGTGCCGCGGGTTGAAAATACCGGCTGGTGGACCATATTCCACTCAGTTTCACAAGGATTCCCATGTCCGGACATACCCCCCTGCCAGCCACCCCCATCGACCTCCCATTGCTGCCCCTGCGCGATGTGGTGGTGTTCCCCCACATGGTGATTCCGCTGTTCGTGGGCCGGCCCAAGAGCATCAAGGCCCTGGAACTGGCCATGGACGCCGAGCGGCGCATCATGCTGGTGGCCCAGAAGACGGCGGCCAAGGACGAGCCGCTGGTTTCCGACATGTTCGATGTGGGCTGCGTCTCCACCATCCTGCAGATGCTCAAGCTGCCCGACGGCACCGTCAAGGTGCTGGTGGAAGGCCAGCAGCGGGCGCAGGTCGCCTCCATCGAGGACCACGAGAGCCATTTCACCTCCACCGTGACGCCCGTGCCCGCCAGCGACGGCGACCACAAGCCCAGCGAGATCGAAGCGCTGCGCCGCGCGGTGATGCAGCAGTTCGACCAGTACGTCAAGCTGAACAAGAAGATCCCGCCCGAGATCCTCACCTCCATCGCCAGCATCGACGATCCGGGCCGCCTGGCCGACACCATCGCCGCCCACCTGCCCCTCAAGCTGGAGAACAAGCAGGCCGTGCTGGACCTGGCCGACGTGAAGGAACGCCTCGAAAACCTGTTCGAGCAGCTCGACCGCGAAGTGGACATCCTCAACGTGGACAAGCGCATCCGCGGCCGCGTCAAGCGCCAGATGGAGAAGAACCAGCGCGACTTCTACCTGAACGAGCAGGTGAAGGCCATCCAGAAGGAACTGGGCGAGGGCGAGGAAGGCGCGGACATCGAGGAGATCGAGAAGAAGATCAAGGCCGCGAAGATGCCCGCGGACGCGCGCAAGAAGGCCGAGAGCGAACTCAAGAAGCTCAAGCTGATGTCGCCCATGTCGGCGGAAGCCACGGTCGTGCGCAACTACATCGAGGTCCTGACCGGCCTGCCCTGGAGCAAGCGCACCAAGATCAAGCACGACCTCGCCAACGCGGAGGAAGTGCTCAACGAGGACCACTACGGCCTGGACAAGGTCAAGGACCGCATCCTCGAATACCTCGCGGTGCAGCAGCGCGTGGACAAGGTCAAGGCCCCCATCCTCTGCCTGGTGGGCCCGCCCGGGGTCGGCAAGACCTCGCTCGGCCAGTCCATCGCCAAGGCGACGGGCCGCAAGTACGTGCGCATGGCGCTCGGCGGCATGCGCGACGAGGCGGAAATCCGCGGCCACCGCCGCACCTACATCGGCGCCATGCCCGGCAAGGTGCTGCAGAGCCTGAACAAGGTCGGCACCCGCAATCCGCTCTTCCTGCTCGACGAGATCGACAAGCTGGGCACGGATTTCCGCGGAGACCCCTCCAGCGCACTGCTGGAAGTGCTCGACCCGGAGCAGAACCACAAGTTCGGCGACCACTACGTGGAGGTCGATTTCGACCTGAGCGACGTGATGTTCGTCGCCACTTCGAACTCCATGAACATCCCCCCTGCCCTGCTGGACCGGATGGAAGTCATCCGCCTCTCGGGCTACACGGAAGACGAGAAGGCGAACATCGCCATCAAGTACCTGCTGCCCAAGCAGATGGTCAACAACGGCGTCAAGGACGAGGAACTGCGGGTCGAGGAAAGCGCGGTGCGCGACGTCATCCGCTACTACACCCGTGAGGCAGGCGTGCGCTCGCTCGAGCGCGAACTCTCCAAGATCTGCCGCAAGGTGGTCAAGGGCCTGCAGCTCAAGAAGCTCGAGCCCCAGGTGGTGGTCACGGCAGACAACCTGGCCGAATACCTGGGCGTGCGCAAGCACACCTACGGCCGCGCCGAGCAGCAGAACCAGGTAGGCCAGGTGGTCGGCCTCGCGTGGACCGAGGTCGGTGGCGACCTGCTCACCATCGAAGCCGCGACCATGCCCGGCAAGGGAACCATCACGCGCACGGGCTCGCTCGGCGACGTCATGAAGGAATCCGTCGAAGCTGCCCGCACCGTGGTGCGCAGCCGCGCCCACCGCCTGGGCATCAAGGACGAGGTGTTCGAGAAACGCGACATGCACATCCACGTGCCTGACGGTGCCACGCCCAAGGACGGCCCGAGCGCCGGTGCTGCCATGACCACGGCCTTCGTATCGGCCCTCACCGGCATCCCCGTGCGCAGCGATGTCGCGATGACCGGCGAGATCACCCTGCGCGGCGAGGTCACGGCCATCGGCGGACTGAAGGAAAAGCTGCTCGCGGCGCTGCGTGGCGGCATCAAGACGGTGCTGATCCCCGAGGAGAACGTCAAGGACCTGCAGGAGATCCCGGACAACGTGAAGAGCGGCCTGGAGATCATTCCGGTCAAGTGGATCGACAAGGTGCTGGAAGTCGCCCTCGAACGCAAGCCGATCGCACTGACGGAAGAAGAGATCGCCGCGTCCATCACTGCCCGGGAAAACCGCCAGGCGCAGGGCTCCACGGACTCCGTGAAGCATTGAACGCGAAATTTTTCCGGAACCACCCAAAAAGTGCGCTACAATTCACTTCATCGACGCCAAACGTTGTAGAATGCAAGGCTTCGGTAAATGCGGGAATAGCTCAGTTGGTAGAGCGCAACCTTGCCAAGGTTGAGGTCGAGAGTTCGAGACTCTTTTCCCGCTCCAGACTCCAAAAAAAGGGGAAGCCAAAGCTTCCCCTTTTTGCCAAGGGAAGCATCTTCGGCGCGGTAGCAAAGCGGTTATGCACCGGATTGCAAATCCGTGTAGGTCGGTTCGACTCCGGCCCGCGCCTCCAGATACGGACAGTGGCTTGTACATCGATCGGTGTTCAAGCCCACTTGGCAAAGCACCATAAAACAGTGCTACAATTCAAGGCTTGTTGACGAGGCAACGAATCAACATCCAATGCGGGAATAGCTCAGTTGGTAGAGCGCAACCTTGCCAAGGTTGAGGTCGAGAGTTCGAGACTCTTTTCCCGCTCCATATATGGAACATGCGCAATGCGGGTGTTCAGCAAAAAGGCCCTTCGGGGCCTTTTTTGTTTTTCATCCGGCCGATATGCCCCCTCTTCCGGCATCCGCGTCCGTGCTCTTTGCGGCGTACGTACGGGCTCGGGATGCTGCTTCTGCATGGGACAATCCTCCTTCATGACACCGGAACAGTACGTCCAACAAAAAGCCGCGGCGTCCGGCAGCAGCTTCTATTACGCATTCCTGTTCCTCCCCCCCGCCAGGCGGGCCGCCATCACCGCCTTCTACGCCTTTTGCCGCGAGGTGGATGATGTGGTGGACGAGGTGTCGGACGCCGGCGTGGCCCGTACCAAACTGGCCTGGTGGCAGGCGGAAGTCGCCCGGTCGTTCACAGGCCAGCCCCCTACGCACCCCGTGATGCAGGCCTTGATGCCGCACACCGGCACCTACGGCATCGAGGAGCGCCACCTGCAGGCCGTGATCGAGGGATGCCAGATGGACCTCGAGCAGACCCGTTACCTGGACTTCCAGGGCCTTTCACGGTATTGCCATCTGGTGGCCGGCATCGTCGGCGAAGTGGCGGCCCGCATCTTCGGCCCTTCCGACGAGCGCACCTTGGAGTACGCCCATACCCTGGGCCTCGCGTTCCAGCTGACGAACATCATCCGGGACGTCGGCGAGGACGCGATGATGGGCCGCATCTACCTTCCCGTGGCAGAGTTGCAGCAGTTCGACGTCAAGGCCCACGAAATCCTGAAGCGGCAGTATTCCGACCGGTTCACGGCGCTGATGCGCTTCCAGGCCGAACGCGCCCATGGTCTCTATGACAAGGCGCTCTCCCTGCTCCCGGGCGACCAGCGGCGGGCACAGAAGCCCGGATTGATGATGGCCAGCATCTACCGGACCCTGCTGCGGGAAATCGAGAGGGACCAGTTCCAGGTGCTGCACCAGCGGATCGCACTCACTCCCCTGCGCAAGCTGTGGCTGGCGTGGAAGATGCAGGCGCTGGGACGGATGTGATGGCGCTGCGCCGCTCGTTCCGGCCAAGCCCGCCCCTGGCCGCATGTCGCACCCGCAGGGTGGCCCCCTGCCCTCGCACTGTCGGCTGACGCCATGCAGGTGGCCATCATCGGTGCGGGCTGGGCCGGCCTAGCCGCGGCCATCGCTGCCGCGCAGGCAGGCCACACCGTTTCCGTCTTCGAGGCAGCCCGCATGCTGGGAGGCCGTGCCCGTGCCCTGGCGCCTGCGGAAGGCGCAAACACCCAGGCCCCCGGCCGCCTGGACAACGGCCAGCACATCCTGATCGGCGCCTACTCCGAATGCCTGCGGCTGATGCAACTGGTGGGCATCGATCCCGATGCCGCGCTGCTGCGCACCCCGCTCGCGCTCGTGTTCCCGGATGGCAAGGGACTGCGCTTTCCCGACGCGGCGCCGCCCTGGGATGCGATCCGGGGCATCGCGGGAGCCCGTGGCTGGCCCCTGGCCGACCGCATGGCCCTGCTGCGCCGCGCGGTGCGCTGGCGGCTTTCAGGGTTTCGCTGCCCGCCACACGTCACCGTGGAAGAGCTCTGCCAAGGGCTTTCCGGGCGGCTGCTGCGCGAATTCATCGATCCCCTGTGCGTTTCTGCGCTCAATACGCCGATCGGGGCCGCCAGCGGCGCCGTGTTCCTGCGGGTGCTGCGCGACAGCCTGTTCAGTGGGCGCGGCGGTTCCCACCTGCTGCAGCCTCGCCGGGACCTGAGCGCGTTGTGGCCCGAGGCTGCGGCTGCTTGGCTGCAGGCCCACGGGCATGCCGTGCATGCCGGCCGACGCATCCAGTCCCTCGAGATCGCCCCGGGCGGCGGAGGGCAGGCCTGGCGCCTGGATGGCCAGGATTTCGACGCCGTCATCGTGGCGACCACGAGCACCGAGGCCGCCCGGCTGGTGGCCGCAGCGGCGGACACAGCCCCGCCGCGCCCCGCCGCAGCCCTGCGAACATGGGCGGCCGCCGCGGCGGCACTGCGTTTCACCGCCATCGCCACCGTGTACACGAAGGCGACCGGGCCTCTGCCACCTGCGCTGGCAGCAAATGCCCCCATGCTGGCCCTGCACAGCGGCCCCGGGGCTCCGGCCCAGTTCGTGTTCGACCGCGGTCGCCTGGGCGGTGAGCCAGGGCTGCTCGCGTTCGTGGCCAGCGCGTTCGAAGGCGAGCGGACGGCGCTGGAGCAGGCCGTCCTCCGGCAGGCACGGGAACAACTGGGGCTGGAGGGGCTGCAGGTGCTGCGGACGGTGATCGAAAAGCGCGCCACCTTCGCCTGCGTGCCTGCACTGGATCGACCTGCGCAGGACATCGTCGCCGGCCTGGTGGCCTGCGGCGACTATGTCGCGGGGCCCTATCCCGCCACCCTCGAAGGCGCCGTGCTGTCAGGCACCGCGGCCGGCCGCAGCCTCTGAAAGCTATTCGGGACTGCGCGGAGCGGGCGTGCCTCACGAAGCCCCGGTACCGGCCACTGCAGCACCGGGCCGGGGAAGCACGTCGGCGAGCTTGAGCACGGCCATGCCGGTGTTGCCCCAGAAGCGCTCCAGGCTCTCTCCACGCTCGACGAGCAGCCGCAGCACCAGAGGCTCCAGCAGGGTGGTGGCGGGTTCCGCCAGCAGCACATACCGAGGAGCTTCGTCGTCGGCCGCCCCATGGGCCGCCTCGTTGACCTGCACGACCCAGTCCAGCCCGGTCAGCACTTCCAGCACCGGCTCGAGTTGCAGTACATCCACGCGCAGCGCCTGGGCCAGTCCGCCGGCATCCAGCCCGCGCTGTGGCGTGCAGCGGGCTGCATGCAATTGCTGCAGCACCTCGACCGCCAGCTGAAAGCTCCAACCCTGCTCGTTGGCCGTTCGCTCCACCCCTGTGAGCAGGCTGGGCAGGTAGGCCGCCACCACCGCGCCGAGCAGCACGATCACCCACGCCACGTAGATCCAGACCAGCAGGATGGGCAGGGTCGCGAAAGCGCCGTAGAGCACTGAATAGGTGGGCACGGAGGCGATGTAGAGCCCCAGCACCTTCTTGGCCACCTCGATGCCCACCGACACGAATACCCCGCCGGACCAGGCATGCCGCCAACGCACCTGTGTGTTGGGCACATAGCGGTACAGCGCCGCCGTGCCCCCGGCCAGCAGCAGGAATTCGATGGAGTCGAACAGCAGCCGGGCGCTGTCCGGCAACGCACCTTCGAGGCCGCGCGATGCGCTGGAGGCAACCGACGTGGTCAGTGCCAGGCTCGCGGCGAGCACCAGGGGGCCGAGCGTGATGACGGCCCAGTAGATCAGCACCCGCTGCCCCAGCGGGCGCAAGCGGGGCACGCGCCAGATGTTGTTGAGCGTGCGGTCGATCGTGAGGATGAGCGCGAGGGCCGTGGCCAGCAGGATGGAAAAACCCGCCACCCCCAGCCCGCTCGCCTTGGCGGCGAACTGGGTCAGGTATCCCAGCACCTGACGTGAAATGCTGTCAGGCACGAGGCTGTCCACCAGCCAGCGCTGCAACCCCGTCTGCAGCGTGCGGAAGATCGGGAAGGCCGTGAAAATGGCCAGCGCCACGGTGAAGAAAGGCACCAGTGCCAGCAGCGTGGTGAACGTCAGGCTGCTGGCCGTGAGGCCCAGGCGGTCTTCCCGGAAGCGCTCGCGCAGCGTGTGCGCGGTCGTGCGCCAGGGAAAGCGCGACAGGTCCGACAGCACGGCTTCGAAGCGCTGCGCGAGGTGGGCAATGGACATGGCCGATATGATGCCATCCCGATGCCTGCATCCTCCGCGTCCATCCCCGCCCCATCGGCCCCCACCGTCGCGCTCACCCGCTGGCTCGCCGTGGGCAGCCTGCTGGGCCTCATCGTCCTGTGCCTGGCCTGGGAACTCTGGCTGGCGCCGCTGCGCCCCGGCGGCTCCTGGCTGGCGCTCAAGGCCCTGCCGCTCGCCCTCCCGCTGGCGGGCCTGCTCAAGCGCCGCATGTACACCTACCGCTGGGTCAGCCTGGTGGTGTGGCTGTACTTCACCGAAGGGGTGGTGCGCGCGTGGAGCGATGCCCCGCCGGGCCGCTGGCTGGCATGCGTCGAGATCGTGCTCTGCCTGGGCCTGTTCACGGCATGCGCCCTCCACGTGCGGCTCCGGCAGCGCCATGCAGGCGTCCGCACTGCGCGGACGCGCTCCGCCACACCTCCAGGCTGACACCGGTCCGCCGCTGCCGCCCTGCGTTCCTGTTCCGTTCCGTTGCTGCGAGAAGATTTCCATGACCGCCTCCCTGATCGACACCCTGCGCCAGATCGTCGGCGCCCACCATGTCCTGGCCGATGGCGACCTCACGGCCTGGGAGCAGGACTGGCGCCGGCGCGCCCGTGGCAAGGCCCTGGCCGTGGTCCGTCCGGCCAGCACCGCCGAGGTTGCTGCCGTGGTGAAAGCCTGCGCCGCCCACGGCACGGCGCTGGTGCCCCAGGGCGGCAATACCGGCCTGGCGGTGGGCTCCATCCCCGATGCATCGGGCACGCAGGTGGTGCTGAGCCTCACGCGCATGAATGCGGTGCGCAACGTCGATGCGGACAACCTCACCATGACGGTGGAGGCCGGCTGCATCCTGCAGAACCTGCAGGACGCGGCAGAAAAGGCCGGACTGCTCTTTCCGCTCAGCCTGGCAGCCGAAGGCAGCTGCACCATCGGGGGCAACCTCGCCACCAACGCCGGCGGAACGCAGGTGGTGCGCTACGGCAACACGCGCGACCTGTGCCTGGGGCTGGAAGTGGTCACGCCGCAGGGCGAGGTCTGGAGCGGGCTGAAGGGCCTGCGCAAGGACAACACCGGCTACGACCTGCGCGACCTGTTCATCGGCAGCGAGGGCACGCTGGGCATCATCACCGCCGCCACCATGAAGCTCTACCCCCGTCCGGCAGCCAGCCTCACGGCCTGGGCCGCGGTACCGTCCATGGCGCACGCGGTACAGCTGCTCGCGCTGGCCCATGGCCACCTCGGTGCCGGCCTGACGGGCTTCGAGGTCATGGGCCGCTTCGCGCTCAGCCTCGTGAACAAACACATGCCGCAGTTGCGCGTGCCCTTCATCGACCAGGAGGAATTGCCCTACGGCGTGCTGCTGGAAAACAGCGACAGTGAATCCGAGGAGCACGCCCGCGCCCGCTTCGAGTCACTGCTGGAGACCGCCTTCGATGCCGGCTGCGTGGTGGACGCCGTGGTGGCGGAGAACCTCGCCCAGGCGCACCAGCTGTGGCACATCCGCGAGAACATTCCGCTCGCACAGGCCGAGGAAGGGCTGAACATCAAGCACGACATCTCCGTGCCCATCTCCCGCATCCCGGCCTTCGTGGAGCATGCGGATGCACTGCTGCGGCGCGAGATCCCGGGCGTGCGCCTGGTGAATTTCGGCCACCTGGGGGATGGCAACCTGCACTACAACGTGCAGGCGCCGGCCGAGGGCGATGCCAAGGCCTTCCTGCGCGACCAGGAAGACCGCGTGAACCATCTCGTCTACGAGGCCGTGGCCGCGTTCGGCGGCTCGTTCTCCGCCGAGCACGGCGTGGGCGCGCTCAAGGTGGACAAGCTGCAGCAGTACCAGTCGCCCGTGGCCATCACCATGATGCGCGCCATCAAGGGCGCGCTGGACCCGCAGGGACTGATGAACCCGCAATGCCTGCTGCCGGTACGGGCAGACCAGGCAACCGCCTGATGGCAGCGGCTCAGCGCCGCGCGTTCTCCATCATCGTGCGCACTTCACCCGGCATCTGCACGCCGCGGCCGTAGTCCTGCACGTCCCACTCCTCATCGCCCGTCTGCAGCCATACGCGCATCGCGTCGCGCGTGGGGTCGAGCACCACGGCCGCCGACTCCGATCCGCCCTGGTGCGGCCGGTTGCCGGTGATGTAGAGCAGGTTTCCTTCCTTGCGCAATGGTCCGCTGGTGCCCATGTTCTGCAGCAGCACGGGGTAGTTCACGGGCCCCAGCAGGCCCTTCAGGCGCTCGGCCATCGGCCCTGCGCGCAGGAAATCCACGCCGTCCGAGGGATAGCGCCCCACCAGTGCCTGCATTCCGGCCCAGCGGTCGGCCGCCGCAGGAGCGGCAGCGGCAGGAGCCGCTGCCGCCGGGGCGGGCGGCAGCGTGGTGGGCGCCGGCGCAGGTGACAGAGGCACGTTGCTGGCGCAACCCGCCAGCGACAGCAGTGCGGCCAGCGGCCACCCCGCCAGGGAAGGAACGGAGAATCGCGACGATGTATGGGGCATGGAGGCAGAGCCGGCCCGGGGGCCTGGGATGAATGGAGCAACGCCCGAGCTTAGCGCCTTCACGGGCTCCAGGTCCGGCTCCGGCAGCCCGCCGGCCCACGCCCTAGAATCCACGGCTCCATAGTTGCGAACGCGCTTGCGCCTGCTGCCCATGAATGCCCCCGCCCGCCCCGTGCGCTCCCAGTACGAAGACTTCATGCGCCACGTCTACACCCATGGCGTGGCCAAGGGCGACCGCACCGGCACGGGCACCCGCAGCGTGTTCGGCTACCAGATGCGGTTCGACCTGAACGAGGGCTTTCCGCTGGTCACCACCAAGAAGGTCCATCTCAAGTCCATCATCACGGAGCTGCTCTGGTTCCTCACCGGCTCCAGCAGCAACCACTGGCTGAAGGAGCGCGGCGTCACCATCTGGGACGAATGGGCACGGGAGGATGGCGACCTGGGGCCGGTCTACGGCGTGCAGTGGCGCAGCTGGCCCACGCCGGACGGCGGCCACATCGACCAGATCAGCCAGGTGGTCGAAACGCTCAGGACCCAGCCCGACTCGCGCCGCATCATCGTCAGCGCCTGGAACGTGGCCGACCTGGACAAGATGGCCCTCATGCCCTGCCACGCGTTCTTCCAGTTCTACGTGGCACCGCCACAGGCCGCCGGCGAGCGAGGCCGACTGAGCTGCCAGCTGTACCAGCGCAGCGCCGACATCTTCCTGGGCGTGCCCTTCAACATCGCCAGCTACGCGCTGCTGACCCACATGATGGCGCAGCAGTGCGACCTGGACGTGGGCGACTTCATCTGGACGGGCGGCGACTGCCACATCTACAGCAACCATTTCGAGCAGGTGGAACTGCAGCTTTCGCGCGCTCCTCACCCCTACCCCACGCTGCACATCCTGCGCCGGCCGGACAGCCTTTTCGACTACCGGTTCGAGGACTTCGACGTGCGCGACTACGCGCACCATCCCGCCATCAAGGCGCCGGTCGCAGTCTGACCGTCCCGTTCTTTCCAAACGTTTCCACCTTCTTCCCGATGTCCTCCCACGGCTTTCACGTCCATGGGCCGCACGACCACGCCGTCGAGCACGCCGCCCAGCACGCCCATCCCGATGCCGACCACGGCGGCATGACCAACCGCATCGCCATGGCGACAGCCATCATCGCCACGGTGGGCGCCGTCTTCTCGTACATGGGCGGCGCCACGCAGGCCAATGCGGGCCTCATCAAGAACGATGCCGCCATCAAGAAGACCGAGGCGGCCAACCAGTGGGCCTATTACCAGTCCAAGAGCACCAAGCAATCGGTCACCGAACTCGCGCGAGACCTGGCGCCGGACAACCGCAAGGCCGAGCTGCAGACCCGGCTGGAACGCTACGAGCAGGAGAAAAACGACATCAAGCGCAAGGCCGAGGCGCTGGAAGCCCAGTCGCTGGCGCTGGATGAACAAAGCGAGCAGCAGATGCACCAGCACCACCGGTGGGCCCAGGCCACCACCGTGCTGCAGGTCGCCATCGCGCTGGCGGCCATCGCCCTGCTCACGCGCCGCAAGTGGCTGCAGTGGGGCATGTATGGCGTCGCCGGCCTCGGAATCGCCATCGGCGCCCTCGCGGCCCTTCATCTCTGAGGCGAGCCATGAACCTTCGGCTCATCTATGCCCGTGCTGCCAATGGCGGCATCGGCCTCCACAACGCCATGCCCTGGCACCTGCCAGAAGACCTGGCGCATTTCAAGCAGCTCACCCTGGGTGCCACGGTGGTCATGGGGCGCAAGACCTGGGACTCCCTGCCCCCCCGCTTCCGCCCCCTGCCCGGCCGCACCAACATCGTGGTCACGCGCCAGGCCGGCTGGCATTCGGACGGAGCACTGCCCGCATCCAGCCTGGAGCAGGCGCTGGAACTGGCCCGGCCGCATGGTGACACGGTGTGGGTGATGGGCGGGGCGCAGATCTACGCCCAGGCCCTTCCGATGGCGGACGGCGTGGAGGTCACCGAAATACACCGGGATTTCGAAGCAGACGCCTTCGCCCCCGCGCTGGGCCCCGAATGGGAGGAAACCGCACGCACCCCCGTGCAGACCTCTTCCGGCAGTGCAGCCCTTCCGTTTTCCTTCGTCAGCTATCGGCGCCGCTGAAGCCGCCCGCCGGCAAGCTCCGTCCTTCCCCTCATCAATCTCCTCCCATGAAGCTGGCCACCTGGAACGTCAACTCCCTCTCCGTACGGCTGCCCCAGGTGCTGGCCTGGCTGGCCGACAACCCCGTGGATGCCATCGGCCTGCAGGAACTCAAGCTCGTCGATGAAAAATTTCCCCACGATGCCTTCGAATCCGCCGGCTACCACGCCGTGAGCTTCGGGCAGAAGACCTATAACGGAGTCGCCATCCTCAGCCGCGCGCCCGTGCGCGACGTGGTGCGCAATATCCCCGGCCACGAAGACGCCCAGGCCCGCGTGATCGCAGCGACGCTGGACACGCCCCAAGGTCCGCTCCGGTTCATCAACTGCTACTTCGTGAACGGCCAGGCCCCGGGCACGGAAAAGTTCGCATACAAGATGCTCTGGCTGGGCGCCCTGCACCGATGGATCAGGGAGGAACTGCTCGCCCACCCCCGGCTGGTGCTCGTGGGCGACTTCAACGTGGCGCCGGAAGACCGTGACTCCTTCGATCCCGTGGGCTTGAAAGACACCATCCACCACACCGTGGAAGAGCGCACCCACTTCCAGAGTCTTCTGCAACTGGGTCTCACGGACGCCTACCGCATGTTCGACCAGCCCGAGAAGAGCTTTTCGTGGTGGGACTACCGCATGCTGGGCTTCCAGAAAAACCGGGGCCTGCGCATCGACCACATCCTGGTGAGCGAAGCCCTGCGCGGCCAGGTGACCGCCTGCACGATCGACCGGCAGCCTCGCAAGAACCCGCAGCCCAGCGACCACGCGCCGGTTGTCGCCACGCTCGGCTGACATGGTGCGCATACACCCGGCGTGAAAACGCCGCGGCCCGCAGCAGGACTTCCGCTGCGGGCCACGGCCTATCGCTCGCCGTCAGGCAGGCGATGCCTACGGACCGAACTCAGGGAGCAGCCTTGTAACGGTCCCTCAGGTCCCGCACCTCGTCATGGTTGCGCTGGGCCCCCTCCGCCTGGCGTTCGACCAGGCTGCGCACGGAAGCGGGAAGCGAGGCCTTCAGCGCCTTGCGGTAGCGCGCCACCGCAGCGTCCTCGCCGCGCTCGCACTCCTCCAGGACAGCCTTGTCGTCACGGGTGCTCAAGGCGGTCTTCACGGACACCCAGCCCCGGTGCAGCGCCCCGGACACGGAGCCGCCGCTCGACGGTTCCCCGCCGTGGTTGCGGATCTCGCGTTCCAGTTCCGCAGCCGCGGAGGCACACTCGCTGGCATGGCGCAGCAGGATGCCCTTGAGTTCGGGGGATTCGGCATGCTCGGCCGATGCGCGGAATCCGTACTCGCCATCGCGGCAGGATTCCAGCAGATCGTCCAGCACGTCCACCACGTCGTCGTTGTCCACCAGTGCGGTATCACCGGTCGTGGATTGCGTCATGCTGCCCACGGCAGCGCCCACACCGGCTCCGCCCGCGGTGGTGGCCCTGCCACTGCCGGCGCGTTCCCAGGCAGCGCGGGTCGCCGGACGTGCCTCGTCCCACTCCATGCCGCTGGTGCCCCGCGCCTGGCCCCAGTCACGCGCCAGATGGGGCTCCACCGTATCGAAGTCTCCTTCGTAGCGCCCCACGGAACTCCAGCCCAGTTCATAGGCGGGGCGGTACTCGTCGTACGTGCGGCCGTTGCGGTAGTACGGCTCCCGCTGGTAGCTTTCGCGCCAGTAGGCGTCTTCCACCGTGGGGTTCACGGACTCCGCAGCGGCCTTGCCAGCCAGGCCGCCGACCACGGCGCCAGCGACACCGCCCACGGCCGCGCCGATCGGCCCGCCGAAGGAGCCAGCGGCCGCACCGGCCACCGCACCACCCGCGGCGCCCACGCCGGTGCCCACGGGATGGGCACCAGGCTCATTGGTCAAAGGGTCGCGGTTTGCATCGTTGAAATGCGACATGAATTCGCTCCGGTTGGTTGAACAGTGCCTTCATTCTGGAAGGCACTGCTTGTCCGGAGGGTCGGCGCGTGCGTGGCCGCTCTGTAGGATATACGCCAGCGCAACGGATGAGCAAACACGCGCCCCATCTCGCCTTTCTGCTACAAAAATGAGAGCCTGGCTTTCATGGCGGAAACTCCGCTTCGTGTCAGCCCGCAGGGTCGTCGGAGGGGCCGAGCCCCAGTTCCTGGATCTTGCGGGTGATGGTGTTGCGGCCGATGCCCAGGCGCTGCGCGGCCTCCATGCGCCGCCCGTGGGTGGTGGACAGTGCCGTGCGGATCAGGCGCGATTCGAATCGGCGGGTGAGCACATCCCACACTTCCGGCTGCCCCGTGGCCAGCAGCTTCTGGGCTTCCGCCTCCAGCGCATGCTCCCACCCGGACGGATCGCCCGCCGCGCCCTGCGGCGCCAGCGCCTGAACGGCAGGGGCGGCGCCCGGCAGGGAAGCACCGAGACCCGTGGCCATGGAACCGCCGCCCAGTCCCGCCGGCCACCCGCTGCCGCGCTCATCCCGCAGCGCCGTACCCGACGGCATGCCGGAACCGGACACATCGGCGATCCCCGTCGATTGCACCGGTGCATCCGGACGTGCCGTATCGGTCACCGGAAGCGGCGCATCGACGGACGCAGGCCCATCGAGCACCTCGGGAGGCAGATCCTGCAGCGATATGACCTGCGCTGGCGCCATCACCGTCAGCCAATGGCAGATGTTCTCCAGCTGCCGCACGTTGCCGGGGAACGAGAACTGCCCCAGCCGGGCCAGCGCCGCATCGGAAATGCGCTTCGGCTCCACGCCCAGCTGGCGTGCGCTCTGCTGCAGGAAGTGCCGCGTCAGCATCGGTACATCCTCGTGCCGCTCGCGCAATGCGGGCAACCGCAGCCGGATCACGTTGAGGCGGTGGAAAAGATCCTCGCGGAACACCCCGTCCTTGACGCGCAGCTCCAGGTTCTGGTGCGTCGCGGCAATGACGCGGACGTGCGCCTTGACTGCCGCATGTCCCCCCACCCGATAGAACTGCCCGTCGGACAGCACCCGCAGCAGGCGCGTCTGCAGGTCGAACGGCATGTCACCGATTTCATCGAGGAACAGCGTCCCCCCTTCCGCCTGCTCGAACCGGCCGCGGCGCTGGGTCTGGGCACCAGTGAATGCGCCCCGCTCATGGCCGAACAGTTCGCTCTCCAGCAGGTCCTTCGGGATCGCCGCCGTATTGATCGCGACGAAAGGCCCTTCGGACACCGGCGAATGCTTGTGCAGCGCGCGGGCCACCAGTTCCTTGCCGGAGCCGGACTCGCCGGTGATCAGCACCGTCACCTGGCTCTGGCTCAGCCGCCCGATCGCACGGAACACGTCCTGCATGGCGGGGGCCTGGCCCAGCATCTCGGGCGTGGCGGTCTGGCGCTCCTCCGTGACCTCCTCCCGCTGGCTTTCCTCCACCGCACGGCGGATCAGTTCCACCGCCTTGGGCAGGTCGAACGGCTTGGGCAGGTATTCGAATGCGCCGCGCTGGAACGCGGATACGGCGCTGTCGAGGTCGGAATACGCGGTCATGATGATGACCGGCAGGCCAGGTTGCTGCTGCCGCACCTGCTCCAGCAACTGCAGGCCCGAGCCCCCCGGCATGCGGATGTCGCTGACCAGCACCTGGGGCCCCTGCCGCGCCGGGTCCCCGGCCGCTACGTCGGCCAGCGCGTCGAGTACTTCGCGCGGATGGGTGAAACTGCGCGTCGGCAGGTTCTCTCGGGCCAGCGCCTTTTCAAGGACGAAGCGGATCGAGGGGTCGTCATCTACTATCCAGATCGGCTTCATGTGTGAGTTCTACCTTGTCTCGAAATGAATGTCTCCGGACCTCAGGGCAAGGGAATGAGGATGCGGAAATCGGTGCGACCCGGAACGCTGTCGCATTCGATCAAGCCATGGTGGCGCTGCACGAAAGTCTGTGCAAGCGTCAGCCCCAGCCCCGACCCTCCATCACGTCCCGTCACCAGCGGATAGAAGATCCGCTCCTTGATCGCTTCGGGTACGCCCGGTCCGTTGTCGATGACATGCAATTCCAGTGCCAAGCGATACCGCTGCCGTCCGAAAGTCACCTGCCGCGCGACGCGCGTGCGCAGCGTGATCACGGCATCGCCAGCAGCAATGCGGTCCGTCAGGACCTGCGCCGCGTTCTGCACGATGTTCAGCACCGCCTGGATGAGCTGCGCCCGGTCACCGCGGAATTCCGGTATCGAGGTGTCATAGTCGCGCAGCACGCGCAGGCCGTGGGGATACTCCACCAGAACCAGCGAACGCACGCGCTCGCACACCTCGTGGATGTTCACGTCGCCCACGAGGTGCGGATGCCGGTGCGGCGCCAGCAGCCGGTCCACCAGGCTCTGCAGGCGGTCGGCCTCGTGGATGATGACCTGGGTGTATTCGGTGAGCTCCGGATTGTCGAGCTCCATCTCGAGCAACTGGGCCGCGCCACGGATGCCCCCGAGCGGATTCTTGATCTCGTGCGCCAGATTGCGGATCAGTTCCTTGTTGGCCAGGGCCTGCTCCCGCAGGCGTTCCTCCCGGTCCTGCCGCGCCTGGGCTTCCAGCGGCCACATCTCCACCAGGATCTCGCCGGTCTGCTCTGCCACGGCCACGTTCACGTGGACGGGTATCTGTTCCTGAAGAGGCCCGCGACGCAGCCCGGCCTCGAAGCGCAATGCCGCGAAATCCTGCCCGCGGGCACCGGCCAGGGCCGTCTGCAGCAACGCTGGATCCGTGAAGAAGGAGCAGAAGTCGGCGCTTTCCAGCGTGCGCCGCGACAGGCCCAGCATGTTCTCCAGCGATGCGTTCGCGAACATCACGGAACCGTCCTGATGCAGCACTGCCACCAGCGTGGACACGAGATCCAGGGCTATATAACGCGCGGCCGGACGCGCGGAAGAGCTCGAAGCCACGCTCAGCGGCCCGCTGGCGCCGGCAGGCGTGCCAGTTCGCGCTTGATGCCGGCCACGTCGCTTTCCGCACGGGACACGGCGGCCTTGAGCTCGGCGGTCCGCTCGATATAGACCTGCGGATTGCGCAGTTCCAGTGCAGTACGCTGGGGCTCGCCGTTGTTGTACTCGCGGGACAGATCCGCCAGCCGGGCCTCTGCCTTGCGCAACTCCGACTCCAGGATCGCCCGGGCGTCGGAGTCGCGGGCACGCTGGTCATTGGCATCCACGCGCGGGGCATTGGAAGGCGATGCGGCGGCGGCGCCTGCCGGTGCAGAGGAATGCGCAGCCCCGCCTCCCGAAGGCCGGGATCCCTGCACCACGGTCACATTGCCGCCCTCCACGAGCTTGCAGCCCTTTTCCCGGGCCTGGCTCACGTTGTTGGTGTATTCGTTGCCGCAGCGGTAGATGCGGTCCTGCGACCAGGCGGCCGGTGCCAGGGCCGCCAGGGCCATGAGCGCAGAGACAATTTTTTTCATTCAAGTCCTCGCGATGCGTGCGAGCGGCACGCGGAAGCTGACCGGAAGTATCCCCCAATCGCCCCGGTGCCGCCATGCATGAGCCCTGCGGCGCAGGGTCTTGCGCGGCCCTGGCAGGCGATCGCCACGGCCATGAAAAAAGGCGGCCGAAGCCGCCTTTCGTTCCTGGATCGAAGCTTCCGGCACCGCCGGAGGCCACACGATCACAGCGAATAGTACATGTCGTATTCCACAGGGTGGGGAGCCATGCGGAAACGCGTGACTTCCTGCATCTTGAGCTCGATGTAGGCGTCCAGCATCGAGTCCGTGAACACACCGCCCTTGGTCAGGAATGCGCGGTCCTTGTCGAGGTACTCCAGGGCCTGGTCGAGGCTGTGGCACACCGTCGGCACCAGCTTGTCCTCTTCCGGGGGCAGGTGGTAGAGGTCCTTCGTGGCGGCTTCGCCCGGATGGATCTTGTTCTCCACGCCGTCCAGGCCGGCCATCATCAGGGCCGAGAAGCACAGGTACGGGTTGGCGGAAGGATCGGGGAAGCGTGCCTCGATGCGGCGGCCCTTCGGGTTGGCCACGTACGGAATGCGGATCGATGCCGAGCGGTTGCGGGCGGAGTAGGCCAGCTTCACCGGAGCCTCGAATCCAGGCACCAGGCGCTTGTAGCTGTTGGTGCCAGGGTTCGTGATGGCGTTCAGGGCACGTGCGTGCTTGATCACGCCGCCGATGTAGTACAGCGCGAAATCGGACAGGCCGGCGTAGCCGTCGCCAGCGAACAGGTTCTTGCCATCCTTCCAGATGGACTGGTGCACGTGCATGCCGGAGCCGTTGTCGCCGGCGTAGGGCTTGGGCATGAAGGTAGCGGTCTTGCCGTAGGCATTGGCCACGTTCCACACCACGTACTTGAGCACCTGGGTCCAGTCGGCGCGCTCGACCAGCGTGCTGAACTTGGTACCGATTTCGTTCTGGCCGGCGCCAGCCACTTCATGGTGGAACACCTCGACCGGAATGCCCAGCGATTCCAGGATCAGGGACATTTCAGCGCGCATGTCCTGCGTGCTGTCCACGGGAGGCACGGGGAAGTAGCCACCCTTGACGGTGGGACGGTGCCCCCGGTTGCCGCCTTCCAGCTTGGCGCCGGAATTCCAGGGGGCTTCGTATTCCTCGATCTCGAACATCACGCGGCCGGGCTCGTTGCTCCAGCGCACGCCGTCGAAGATGAAGAATTCGGGCTCCGGTCCGAAATAGGCGGTATCGCCCAGGCCGGAGGCCTTCAGGTAGGCTTCGGCACGCTTGGCGATGGAGCGGGGATCGCGGTCATAGGCCTTGCCGTCGCCCGGCTCGATCACGTCGCACTGCAGGAACAGCGTGGTTTCCTCGAAGAAGGGATCGATGTTGGCGGTATTGGGGTCGGGCATGAGTTGCATGTCCGAAGCCTCGATGCCCTTCCAGCCTGCCACCGAAGAACCGTCGAAAGCGTGGCCCGACGAGAACTTGTCCTCGTCGAAGGCGGACACGGGCACGGTGACGTGCTGCTCCTTGCCGCGGGTGTCGGTGAAGCGGAAGTCCACAAACTTGACTTCGTTCTCCTTCACCATCTTCATCACGTCTGCAACGGTCTTTGCCATCAGGATCTCCAGGATTTAGCGTTTGTTGAAAAAAACACGGCCTACAAAAAGCAGATAACGTGCCAGCATGCACTAACGCGGAGCATGCACGTCTTCCGCAACAGCCCGTTGTCCGGCATGCACCAGAAACGGGCCCCACTCTCTCCAGGACCCCGCGTCAGGTGCTTCGCACCAATTCGGGGCCAAGGCGCGCACCAAAATCGTGCAGCCCCTGGAGCAATTCACTCCACGCCGGCGGAACCAGGGCCGAGTCGCCCTTGACACCCAGCTCGATATGACGGCCATGGACCGGATGGTCCACGCTGGGCAGGCTGAACACTTTCACGCCGGCATGCCCTGTCTCTACTTTCTCCATGAGCGGCGTGAGCGCGGCCTCCATGGCACCGTACACCACCACCGACCGTTCGGTCTGCGGCCGGCGATTGAACCACTGCCGGCAGTGCTCGTCGAGCACCCACTCCATCATCGGCCAGGCCATCACCGGAAAGCCTGGAAAGAAATGCACGGTACCACCGCCCTGGCCATCGCACGAGAAGCCGGGAATCTTGTTGTAAGGGTTGGGAATGATCCGTGCGCCCCGGGGGAACACCCCCATATTCAGCCGATGCACGTTGTCTGCGCGTTCCGGCTCGTAAGGCACGCCCTGCTCCTGGGCGACATCCCGCATCCTCTCGCGGATCAGCTCCGCAGCCTCGGGATGCAACTCCAGCTCCGTGCCGAGCGCGCTGGCGGCGCACTGGCGAGTGTGGTCGTCGGGCGTGGCACCGATGCCGCCGCAGGAGAAAACGACATCGCCCGACCCGAACGCCCTTCGCAGGGTGGCAGTGATACGCGCAGGGTCGTCTCCGACATAGTCCGCATAGGCCAGAGGAATGCCGCGGGCACCGAGCAACTCGATGGCTTTCGCCAGATGCTTGTCGGCGCGCTTTCCGGAAAGGATCTCGTCGCCGACGATGATGAGACCGAACGATGGAACCATGGTCATGGCTGTTGCCCAGGAAGGGAGGTCGGAGGAACAGGAGATGGCGAGCTGCCCGGTGCACCAGGTGCCGCGGCCGCCGCCCGGCCACTGGCGCCCGAGGTCCGCAACTGCTCCAGCGCTGCCAGGCAGTAGTGCGCGAACCACAGGGAAGAAAAGGCGAATACCAGTGTGTAGATCCAGACGGCCACGGGGATCAGCACCACGAACGCTGCAGCGAACACGATGCCCGAGGCCCAGACGATGCCGGGAGCGGCACCCAGGTAGCCCGTGACCACGCCGATACCGAGCAACTGCATCCGGTACTGCCGCATGATCATCTCGCGCTCTGCCTTGTCGGCATGTTCGCCGAGTGCATCGAAAGCCATCACGCGGTAGGTCAGCCATCCCCAGATCAGCGGCGGCAACACCAGCACCAGCGGCGGAATGAACCACAATGGAATGGAAAGGACCAGCGCCACCAGCGCTGCCACGGTCGAACCCAGTGACCAGGCCAAGCTGGCCAGAAAAGAGCCGCTTCCCCGGCGCTCGAGCGACGGGAACCGGCGCCGCGCGACCAGGGACACCAGCGCGGGCGCCATCAATATCGCCACCGCGAGCACCGACAGCACGACGATGACGGGGGTGATCAAAACCACCAGCAGCACGGGCGCCAGCAGCGCCGGCCCCTCCACCCCGAATCCCTGCAGCCACCCCCAGAGGAATGACAGCCACCCGGAACCCGCAAGCAGGGAACCGACGGAAGCCACCGCGCCGTCCCACCAGAGGTACCAGAACAATCCAGTCAGCAGAGCGATCACCAGCAGCGGCAGCAACGAGAGCGCGACCACCCGCGGATGCAGGCAGTAGCCCACGGCACGCCAGAACGAATCGATGAGCAGCCTCATGGACGCAAGCATAGCGCCGAAGGATGGAAACCCTTCAGTCCTTGCCGGCCAGCCTCATCAATCCACGCCACTGCTGCCGCCAGAAGCCCCTGCCATAGTCGCGCACCCTGCCTTCCGAGTCTGCCTCGACCTGGTCACGGATACCGGTGGGGTCGTACCGGAGTTCGAAGTTGGCGGTTCCGAACAGCATGTCCCACCAGGGCAGAAGCACGCCGAAATTGTGCCCCCCCAGTGCCGGCGTCCGTTCCCCGTTTCTGGCGGGCCCTTCGTGACCCAGGCCGATGGAATGGTGCAAGCGATGGAAGCGTGGGCTCACCCACAAGCGTTCGCCCCACTTCCCGAACCACACCCGCAGGTTGGCGTGGTGGAAGTTCTCGCTCAGCTGGGTCACCGCCACGATGGCGACGAACTGGCCCGGCGGCACTCCGATCAACTGCGCCACGATCACGACGATCGCATCCGTCAGAACGTCGTCCAGCAGGTGGTTGCGGTTGTCGCTCCACATGGTCATCTGCCGCTGGGAGTGGTGCAGCGCGTGCAGCTTCCACCACCATTCGAAATGGTGCTGCCCCCGATGGATCCAGTAGTTCAGGAAGTCGAACACCACGAGGTAGATCAGCAGGCTGACCCAGGGCACGTCGGTGACGCCCGGCCAGACCTCATCCAGGTGGAACGTGCTGAAGCCCTCGACCCGAAGGGTGCCGAACAGCGAATCCCATAGCGGATCCACGCTGAAAAACAGCGCGAGCCGGAAGAGTCCCAGCCGGTGGATCAGCGTATAGAGCACATCGGTGCGAATGGACGCCCGGTCAGTCACCGGCTCCACGGGCCTCCACCGCTGCAACGGCGCGATGAGGCACAGCATGACGCCCAGTTGCAGGATACCCACCAGCAACCAGCCGGTGGCCGCGTAGCCGTCCTCCAGCAGGTTGGCCAAACCGAACGAAAACATCGCCGGCTGCACGATGGTCTCGAACAGCCATTGCTGCGCCATATCGAATACTTGACTGAGCCCGTCCATAGCCCTCGCTCCGATCCGCCGAGATCGCCCAGGTTCCCGTCACCGCACCGGATGAACGGCAATCCAGCCCTGGTACTCCGGATGCTCCCGGAGCGTGCGGAAGCAGAATCCGCGGGATTTGAGCCCTTCGATCAGGGGCTCGAGCACCGCGGGCGCCCACGGATCCTTGCGAGACCAGATACCCAGGTGCGCCAGCAGAATGTCGCCCGGCCGGATATGTTCCAGCGCCTGCTGGAGCAGCGCCGCGTTGCTGTAGCGCTCGCTCGGGAGCTCATCGCCCAGGAAGCCGGCGGGAGACCATCCCACATGGGCGTAGCCGCAGCGCTTGGCGGCTTGCAGCAGGCGAGCGGAAGTCTTGCCACCGGGTGCCCGGAACAGCGGCAAAGGCGCCTGTCCCGTGATCTCCTTCAGGCGGGCTTCCGACCTTGCGATCTCCTCGCAGTACTGCTGCGCCGTGACAGTGAACTCCCTGCCCGCCTGCGGCCCGGCCGATGGTCGCACCCGGAAGCTCGGGGATTGCGCCGAACCGGCATCCGCACGCCAATAGACGTGGTCGTAGGTATGGGATGCGAATGCGTGGCCCTCGGCAGCGCGCGCCTTCCACCAGCCCGCCCAGAAATTGCCCAGGCTGCCATCGCCTTCCTGCGTCTTCTCGTTCGCCGCGAAAAAAGTCACGAGCACATGCTGGCGCTTCAACACATCGGCGATGAGGGGAGCGACGCCCATGTGGCCTGTGTCCAGGGTCAGATAGACAGGCTTGTCGCATGCCGCGCGCGCAGCGCCGGCAGGCAGCGCCAGGGACGCGGCCACCGTACAGATGCAGCCCGCGCGCAACACCTGGCCCGCTCGTGGCATCCAGGCCTTACCGGGGCGCATGCTGCAGAGTCCACACACCGTGCGGAGACTTGCCCACATTGATGCGCTGAACCACCTTGCGCTCCACGGTATCGATGACCAGCATCTTCTTCGCCCAACGGGCGCTGACGTAAATCCACCGGCCATCAGGGGAGACATCCATGCAGTCCGGTCCGCCGGGGGCCGGATACACATCCACCACCTTCTGCGTGGTCATGTCGATCTTGCTGATGGTGTTGGCCACGCGATTGCTGACAAAGATGTGGCGCTTGTCGCCGGCCCCGCGGAACGCATGCGCCCCGCTACCGGTCTTGATGCGCTGGACCAGCCTGGGCTCCGCACCCGAGACATCGAACACCTCGACGCCATCGCCGCCGGTCAGCCCCACGAAGAGGAACTTGTCGTCCGTGGAACCGTAGATGTCCGCAGGCATGGGCCCCGTCTTGGTGCGCCAGCGGATCTTCTGCGTGGCAATGTCGATGGCCACCAGCTCGTCGCTGTCCTGCATGGTCGAATACACCACGCGGCTGCCACTGTCCACCCAGAGATGGCTTGGCGTGCGCCCCGTGGCCACGCGCTGAACCAGCGTCAGGTCATGGCCATCCCAGCGATAGAAATCCACATGGTTCAGTCGGTTCGCCGCCGTGATCAGCCACTTCATGTCGGGCGTGAAACGAAGGTGGTACGGATCGACGATGTTTCTTACCGTTCGCTGGACCTGCGCCGTGCGCGGATCGATGAAGGTCAGGCTGTCGGCCAGCGCATTCGCCACGACGAGCGATTTCTCGTCGGGCGTGAGATACATGTGGTGCGGCTCCTTGCCTGTGGGAATCCTCCGCACTTCCTGCCATGTGGCTGGGTCGATGATGCTGACGTCGGCGTCGAGAGAGTTCAGCACGAACACCGGAGGTGGTGTGGTTGAGGCCATGGCGACCCCGGTCCAGAAGAGGCCGGAGCACACGATCGAAAAAAGCCACCGAGGGCACTTGCGCATATTCATATCCAAGCGGCTTGCACCGCCACTACCATTTCCACTGCAACCGGTATCACACCGAAGCTCAACCTTCGAAGACCCTGCGAACATCCTCTTGCCCAAGCCACCGCCAATCCCCGGGCTGGAGATCTTCGGGAAGATGCAGGCCGCCGATGCGGATGCGGTGCAGTTGCTCCACACGATTGCCCACGGCAGCCACCATCCGCTTGATCTGGTGGTACTTGCCCTCAGTGACCGTGAGGTCGAAGACCGAACCTTGTTGCAGCACACAGTCCGCAGCGATCACCGGCTTCGGATCATCGTTCAAGACGACGCCCTGCAGTAGCTGATCCTTCTGCTGTTGAGAAAGATCATACTTGGCATGCACTCTGTAGGTCTTTTGTATTTGTTTCTTCGGGGAGCTCACGCGGTGGATGAAACCGCCGTCATCGCTCAGCAGCAACAGTCCCGTCGTATCCTGATCCAGTCTGCCGATGGTCTGCACCCCGAGGATCTTTCCCGGCCCCGGCCGCTGTCGCAGAGGATCGGGCAACAGGGTATAGACACTGGGATAGGTGGATGGCTTTTGTGAGCACTCTACGGCCGGAGGTTTGTTCATCATGACGTAGGCACGCTCGTGCCATTGCCACACCTTGCCCTGGACGTGGAATATCAGACCCTCGGGATCTATTTCCAGACTGGCATCGGTGCAAACCCATGCATCGCCGGTATCGCTTTTCTCGCGCAGTTGCACATGGCCGTGCTGAATCAGGCCTGCGCACACCCTTCTGGTGCCAAACCCTTGGGAATACAGGATTTCTTGCAACTGCAATCGCGATCTCCAAAAAGCAAAACGCCCTCAGATCTGAGTGGATCTGAGGGCGGTTTGGGCTGTAGGAGCCTGACGATGACCTACTTTCACACGGGAACCCGCACTATCATCGGCGCAAAGTCGTTTCACTGTCCTGTTCGGGATGGGAAGGAGTGGGACCAACTTGCTATGGTCATCAGGCATAAAGGGTTGCTGTCGTGCCTTTGTGGCATGACGGCGAATTCATAGAGTGAATCAGTTTGTGTTTGATTGCGTCACTTGGCATAACAACCTTGACGGTGTTGTCAAAGTTATAGGGTCAAGCCGCACGAGCAATTAGTACTGGTTAGCTTAAGCGCTTGCACGCCTTCCACACCCAGCCTATCAACGTCCTGGTCTTGAACGACTCTTCAGGGGGCTCAAGGCCCCGGCAGATCTCATCTTGAAACGAGTTTCCCGCTTAGATGCTTTCAGCGGTTATCTCTTCCACACTTAGCTACTCGGCAATGCCACTGGCGTGACAACCGATACACCAGAGGTGTGTCCACTCCGGTCCTCTCGTACTAGGAGCAGGCTTCCTCAAATCTGCAGCGCCCACGGAAGATAGGGACCAAACTGTCTCACGACGTTTTAAACCCAGCTCACGTACCTCTTTAAATGGCGAACAGCCATACCCTTGGGACCGGCTACAGCCCCAGGATGAGATGAGCCGACATCGAGGTGCCAAACACCGCCGTCGATATGAACTCTTGGGCGGTATCAGCCTGTTATCCCCAGAGTACCTTTTATCCGTTGAGCGATGGCCCTTCCATACAGAACCACCGGATCACTATGTCCTGCTTTCGCATCTGCTCGACTTGTCAGTCTCGCAGTTAAGCACGCTTATGCCATTGCACTATTAGCACGATGTCCGACCGTACCTAGCGTACCTTCGAACTCCTCCGTTACGCTTTGGGAGGAGACCGCCCCAGTCAAACTGCCTACCATGCACTGTCCCCGATCCCGATAAGGGACCTAGGTTAGAACCTCAAACGCACCAGGGTGGTATTTCAACGTTGGCTCCATGAGAACTAGCGTCCTCACTTCAAAGCCTCCCACCTATCCTACACAGATCCGTTCAAAGTCCAATACAAAGCTACAGTAAAGGTTCATGGGGTCTTTCCGTCTTTCCGCGGGGAGATTGCATCATCACAAACATTTCAACTTCGCTGAGTCTCAGGAGGAGACAGTGTGGCCATCGTTACGCCATTCGTGCAGGTCGGAACTTACCCGACAAGGAATTTCGCTACCTTAGGACCGTTATAGTTACGGCCGCCGTTTACTGGGACTTCAATCAAGAGCTTGCACCCCATCATTTAATCTTCCAGCACCGGGCAGGCGTCACACCCTATACGTCCACTTTCGTGTTTGCAGAGTGCTGTGTTTTTATTAAACAGTCGCAGCCACCGATTTTTTGCAACCGCTTTGGGCTCCCTTTGTACAAGTTCACCTACTTGCGGCATACCTTCTCCCGAAGTTACGGTATCAATTTGCCGAGTTCCTTCTCCTGAGTTCTCTCAAGCGCCTTAGAATACTCATCTCGCGCACCAGTGTCGGTTTGCGGTACGGTCGTGTGTAGCTGAAGCTTAGTGGCTTTTCCTGGAAGCAGGGTATCACTCACTTCGTCTGCAAGCAGACTCGTTATCACCCCTCATCTAAGCCCGGCGGATTTTCCTACCAGGCACGACTACAGGCTTGAACCAACATATCCAACAGTTGGCTGAGCTAACCTTCTCCGTCCCCACATCGCACTACACATCGGTACAGGAATATTGACCTGTTTCCCATCAACTACGCATCTCTGCCTCGCCTTAGGGGCCGACTCACTCTACGCCGATGAACGTTGCGTAGAAAACCTTGCGCTTACGGCGAGGGGGCTTTTCACCCCCTTTAACGCTACTCATGTCAGCATTCGCACTTCTGATACCTCCAGCATCCGTTACCAGACACCTTCACAGGCTTACAGAACGCTCTCCTACCACGCACAGTAAACTGTGCATCCGCAGCTTCGGTAACTGGCTTAGCCCCGTTACATCTTCCGCGCAGGACGACTCGATCAGTGAGCTATTACGCTTTCTTTAAATGATGGCTGCTTCTAAGCCAACATCCTGACTGTTTTAGCCTTCCCACTTCGTTTCCCACTTAGCCAATTTTAGGGACCTTAGCTGGCGGTCTGGGTTGTTTCCCTCTTGAGTCCGGACGTTAGCACCCGGTGCTCTGTCTCCCAAGCTCTACTCTTCGGTATTCGGAGTTTGCCTTGGTTTGGTAAGTCGCCATGACCCCCTAGCCAAAACAGTGCTCTACCCCCGAAGGTAATACTTGAGGCACTACCTAAATAGTTTTCGGAGAGAACCAGCTATTTCCAAGTTTGTTTAGCCTTTCACCCCTATCCACAGCTCATCCGCTAGTTTTGCAACACTAGTCGGTTCGGACCTCCAGTACCTGTTACGGCACCTTCATCCTGGCCATGGATAGATCACTTGGTTTCGGGTCTACACCCAGCGACTGGACGCCCTATTCGGACTCGATTTCTCTACGGCTTCCCTATTCGGTTAACCTTGCCACTGAATGTAAGTCGCTGACCCATTATACAAAAGGTACGCCGTTACCCTTGCGGGCTCCGACTTTTTGTAAGCATGCGGTTTCAGGATCTATTTCACTCCCCTCCCGGGGTTCTTTTCGCCTTTCCCTCACGGTACTTGTTCACTATCGGTCGATGATGAGTATTTAGCCTTGGAGGATGGTCCCCCCATATTCAGACAGGGTTTCTCGTGCCCCGCCCTACTTTTCTCTAGCTCAGTACCACACGTCTGCTTTCACATACAGGGCTATCACCTACTATGGCCGGACTTTCCATTCCGTTTTGTTAACAGTCGTGCTATCACTAGAAGGCTCCTCCGATTTCGCTCGCCACTACTTTCGGAATCTCGGTTGATGTCTTTTCCTCGAGCTACTGAGATGTTTCAGTTCACCCGGTTCGCCTCGCATGACTATGTATTCATCATGCGATACCTCTTGCGAGGTGGGTTTCCCCATTCAGAAATCTCCGGATCAAAGCTTATTTGCCAGCTCCCCGAAGCTTATCGCAGGCTATCACGTCTTTCGTCGCCTATCATCGCCAAGGCATCCACCACATGCTCTTAGTCACTTGACCCTATAACTTTGACATCTCTTGCGAGACATCTCCGCTTTCTTTCAAGGACTTGCGAGGTCTTTCACCTCGCGCGTTATGCCGTAATGTGAATTCTTCTTCGGTATTGCTACCTAGAGAACAATTCGTCATTACTGAATTTCAACAAGCTTTCGCTCAATTGAACATTCGTTTTGACGCAATCAAATTTTTGTCACCGGCGGCACGGTGCAGTTTCCTGCTTTCCGCCGGCAACACTGATTCGACTCTATGAATTTTTAAAGAACAGCCGATTGACCCGGTCTATACCGGACCAACAACAAAGAGGCCTCTCGCGAAGCCGCTTTGGTGTTAGTTTCTTCACCCTACCGCAGGGCGTATTGGTTGGTGGAGGATGACGGGATCGAACCGACGACCCCCTGCTTGCAAAGCAGGTGCTCTCCCAGCTGAGCTAATCCCCCACTGATCCTCGCATCTTATGTTCGGAAGATTTGGTGGGTCTAGTTGGGCTCGAACCAACGACCCCCGCCTTATCAAGACGGTGCTCTAACCAGCTGAGCTACAGACCCATGTCGGTTAGCACCGACTTCTTCC